>JBAXEN010000433.1:0-2910 GCA_037140415.1 Betaproteobacteria bacterium
CATCGACCACGCCCTTTTTGTGGCTGCCGGGGATGAACATCAGCGGGCCGTTGAACTCGTTGACGTCGTCCAGAAAGATGGCCACGTTCATAGCGCGCTCGGTGGGCATCATGTCGTCGTTGAGCCAGGTGCCGTAGTCTTGGTGCCACTGCCAGACGTCGCCTTCAAAAGCCATCTTGCCGTTGATTTTGAACTGGTGCATGTAGAGCTTTTCACCAAACAAATCCTCCACCGGCTCGATCATGCGCGGGTGGCGGGCCAGCTTGGCAAAGGGCTCGCTGTACATGTGGGCTGCGAAGTTGGTGCGCACCGCTTCGCTGCCGCGCTCACGCACGTTGTAGGCTTCGCGGCGGCTGTAGAGCTCGGGCACCGCGTCGGTCAGGCTGCGGGTTTCGTCGGCCGAAAACAGGCCGGGGAAAAACAAATAACCCTCGCTGTCGAATTGGGCCAGTTGTTCGGGGCTCAGTCTCATGGTGTGTACTCCTTGTGATTTAAAGCTTGTGGTTCGGGCTCAGGCTTGTCGCCTGTATGGGCTCTACGCAGGCACCCTGCCCAGGGCTTGCGAGAGCAGCCGCGCCAGATTGCGGCCGGCCGCCTGACCATGCTCGCGCATCAGTGTTTCGGCCCGCTCGGCCTGGCCGGCAGCAATCGCGCGGGCAATCGCCTCATGCTCGTCCCAGATGGATGCGCGCATGCTCGATACCTGCAGCACCGCGCCCATGGCCCGGCGGATGTGCGCCCAGTGAAGTTGCGCGCTCTGGGCGATCAGCGGGTTGCCGGAAGCCTCGTAAATGGCGCCATGAAAGCGCGCATCGGCCTCGAGCATGGGTTTGATCTGGCCGCCCTTGAGCGCCTGGCGCCCCTGGCTGATGATCTCGGCGGGCAGCTTGTAGTGCTGCTCGGCGGCCAGGCGGGCAGCCAATGCATCGAGGGTCGAACGCACCTGGTAAATGCGCTCGATCTGCACCACGTCCAGCGGCGCCACCAGCACGCCACGGCCAGGCGCGTCGTGTACGAAGCCGTCTTTCTTGAGCAAACGCAGTGCCTGCAGCACTGGCTGGCGCGAGACGGCCAGCTGCGCCGCAACCTCCTCCTGCATGATGCGCGCGCCCGGCGCCAAGGAGCCTTCGCAGATGGCGTCGAGCAAGGCATGCCAGACCCTCTCGACCAGGTCGGGTGCGGCTTCAATCTGGATCAGGCTGCTCATAGGGGGCCAGAGTGTACTCTGTATACAGAATACAAGATCCGATTCGCGTTAACTCCGTTCGCCAAGCTCGGCCCAGCTTTGTGCCAAGATCGTGGCCTGCTCATTCAAGGAGATTGCATGCCGCGAAACGACCCCGCCTGGCTCGACCAGATGTACAACAACCGTGCGATGGTGCCGGCCTTTCCCCAGCATGCCGAGGGCTGGGTGCGCGACTCAGCCCAGGCCAGGGCCCATCTGGCCTGCGCGCTGGACCTGCCCTATGGCCCCGGCGAGCGCGAGCGGCTCGATGTCTTCCCGGCCGAGCGAGCCGGCGCACCGGTGGTGGTGTTCATTCACGGCGGCTACTGGCGCGCACTGTCCAAGGACGATCATTCCTTTGTGGCGCCGGCCCTGCACGCCATGGGCGCGACCGTGGTGGTGCCGGGCTACACCCTTTGCCCGGCGGTGACCATCCCGCAGATCACGATGCAGATGGTGGGCGCTATGGCCTGGGTCTGGCGCAATATCGCCTCGTTCAACGGCGATCCGCAGCGCATCACCGTGATCGGACATTCCGCCGGTGGCCATCTGTCGGCCATGATGCTCAGCTGCTTGTGGCAGCGGTTTGACCCGGCCTTGCCGGCCCGGCTGGTTGTTCGGGCCCTGTCGATTTCCGGCGTCCATGATCTGGCGCCGCTGGCGAACACACCTTTCTTGCGCGATGACCTGCGCTTGAATCGGCAGGACGTGCGCCGGGCCAGCCCGGGCAAGCTGCCCGCACCCAAGGGGCGCACGCTCTATGCCGTGGCCGGAGGCGACGAGAGCGGGGAGTTTTTGCGCCAGACGCAGCTGATGCAGAAGGCCTGGGGCAAGAAGGTGGTGCCGGTCTGCGAGGCAGTGCCCGGGCTGAACCATTTCAGCGTGGTCGAATCTCTTTGTCACCGTGGCTCGCGCCTGAATCAGCTGGCGCAGGAGTTGATTGAGGTCAAGAGCCCCGCCTGATCCATCGCCGCATCGCTGCGAGGGCGCAGCTCCCGCCCCCTTTTTTCAAGGCCCAGCGCTGCCCTGGTGGGAGGGCCGCCTCGGCCCGATGAGGCCTTGGATCGAGCGCCGCATCGCTGCGAGGGCGCAGCTCTCACACTTGCCCGGCCGGGCTCACCGCTCACACGCATTTGACGGTCGCTACAAGCCAACGATGCAAACAACAGCCAAGCTCAATCGAGCTGTATCCCCATTTTCTTGATCAACGGACCCCAGCGGTTGTTTTCAGACACGATGTAGTTGGCCAGATCCTGCGCGCTGGAGGTTTGGGCGATGAAGCCCAGCTCGTTGAACTTGCGCTGGGTGGGCGCGGCCATCACCGCTGTCATGACGGCGCGGTTCAGGCGCGCCACCACCGCCTCGGGCACCTTGGCTGGTGCCACCACCGCAAACCAGGTGAAGGCCACCAGCTTGGGGTAGCCGATCTCCACAAAGGTCGGTACATCGGGCGCCACGGGCGAGCGCACATCGTCGAAGTTGGCCAAAATTTTGATCTTGCCGTCCCGGTGCAGCGGCACCAGGGTGGCCATGGCATCGACCAGGGCGTCGACGTGCCCACCGACCAGATCGACCAGGGCCGGTGCGGTGCCCTTGTAGGGCACCTCGGTCATGTCTATGCCCAGGGTCTGGTTCATCAGCACATTGACCAGCTGCGAGTTGGCGCCCGAGCCGGCTGAGCCGTA
>JBAXEN010000434.1:0-2906 GCA_037140415.1 Betaproteobacteria bacterium
GGGTGCTCAAGGTCGACATCCTGCACGACGTGGGTCAGAGCATCAACCCGGCCATCGACCGCGGTCAGATCGAGGGCGGTTTTGTGCAGGGCATGGGCTGGCTGACCACCGAGCAACTCGTCTGGGATGCGCAAGGCCAGCTCAGCACCCACGCGCCGAGCACCTACAAAATTCCGGCCACCGGCGACATTCCGGCCCACTTCAAGGTGGATTTCTGGCCTGAGCCCAACCGTGAAGACAATGTATTTGGCTCCAAAGCGGTGGGCGAGCCGCCCTTCATGCTGGCCATCAGTGTCTATGAAGCCCTGCGCGATGCGGTCGCCAGCACCAAACCGGCGGGGGCGTTGGTGGGCCTGGTGGCGCCGGCCACGGCCGAGAATGTGCTGAACGCGCTGGCCCCTTCGCCACGCCGGTAAGAGGTGGCCGCAGGGGGTATTCCTCCCTCTCCCTCTGGGAGAGGGCTGGGGTGAGGGCAGGCGTGGCACCGCCGTTTCCTCACCCGCTGCCCCTCACCCCGAGCCTCTCCCCAGGGGGAGAGGGAATCTCGAGTCACCTGACCGCTGCCCCCTGCTGGAACCACTGCCCGATCAGCCCCCGCTCTTCGTCGGTGATACCCGTGGCGTTGTTCATGGGCATGATCTTGCTGACCACCACCTGCTGGTAGATGGCTTGGGCATTGCGCTGTGCGGCCTCGGCCGAATCGACTCGGACGTTTTTCATCTGCACCTGCTCGCCGTGGCACATATAGCAGCGCTGGGCCAGCACCGGCTGGATCTGGGCGTAGCCGACCGGGGCGGCGCCGGCTGCTGCGGCGGCCTGGGGGGCGGGCTTGAGCCAGGCGATCACGCCCACCAGCACCGCCAAGCCCACGAGCGCATAGGGCAAGGGGTGTTTGTTGCGGCCGAGCTTGTAGCCGTGGCGCAGCACAAAGAACTGCCGGATGGCCGCGCCTGCGAACATCATCAGGATCAGCACCAGCCAGTTTTGCGGGTGATTCCAGGTGAAGCTGTAGTGGTTGCTCAACATGGCAAACAGCACCGGCAGGGTGAAATAGGTGTTGTGTACGCTGCGCTGCTTGCCCCGCTCGCCATGGATCGGGTCGACCGGCTCGCCCGCCTTGATGGCGGCCACCACGGTACGTTGGCCCGGGATGATCCAGAAAAACACATTGGCGCTCATGGATGTGGCAATCATCGCGCCCACCAGCAAGAAGGCAGCGCGGCCGGCGAACCAGTGGCAGGCCAGCCAGGAGGCCAGGCAGATCAGCAGCAGCACGCTCGCGCCGATCCAGGCCTCGCCGTTCTTGCGTTGGGTAAATGCCCGGCAGATCAGGTCGTAGAGCAGCCAGAACACGGCCAAAAAGGCCAGCGCCACACAGCCGGCTGCGGCCGGCGACCAGTCCATTTTTGATTTGTCGATCAGGTAGGTGCCGGCCTGCCAAAGGTAGGAGACCGAAAACAGGGCGATGCCCGACAGCCAGGTGCTGTAGCTCTCCCAAAAGAACCAATGCAGATGCGGCGGCAATTGCGGCGGGCGCACCGCGTACTTGACCGGGTGGTAGAAGCCGCCGCCATGCACCGCCCACAGCTCGCCGGTGGCGCCTTCGGCGCGCAGTTTTTCATCCTGCGGCGTGGTCAGCGAGGAGTCGAGAAAGACGAAATAGAAGGAGGAGCCGACCCAGGCGATGGCGGTGATGACATGCAGCCAGCGCAGCAGCAGATTGGCCCAGTCGAGAACATAGCTTTCCATGCGGATTCCTTGAAGTGCGAACGCGCAGGGCACGGTCGGCCCAGCACGGTATCGTCACCGGCGGCCCCCACCACTGCGGGCGCTGTGGGGAACCCAGGAACCGCGACAGCAACATCGGCATCCCGGTCGGGACGCGCGGCGGGCTCCGCTGCGGCGCGGCAAGTGTATACAGTTCGTGCTCGGCGGTCCAGCGGCCCTTGTTCAGCCCGCAGCGCGCTGCATTAGCAGCTGTGCCGCTACCGACACTGCAATCACTTCCGGCTCCTTGCCCTCGATGCCAGCCACGCCTATCGGGCAGGTGATGTGGCTCAGCGCAGCCTCGCTATGGCCGCGGGCCTGCAGCCGGTGGCGGAACATGGCCCATTTGGTCTGGCTGCCGATCAGGCCCACAAAGGGCAGGTCGCCTTGCTCGCGCTGGGGCAATAGGCACTGATGGACGATGTCCAGATCTTCCGCATGGCTAAAGCTCATGATCAGCACCTGCGAGCCGGTCGGCAAGTCCTGCACTGCCCGCTCGACCGGCTGCGAGTGTTCGCAGCGTACCCGCGCCGGCAGGCCGTCCGGGAACACGCTGTCGCGGCTGTCGACCCAGGTCAGGGCATAGGGCAGCGTCAGCATGACCCGAATAATGGCCTGGCCCACATGGCCGCCGCCGAACAAGGCCAGTTGTGTCAGAGGGGCTTGCAGCTTGTGCAGCCATTCGGTGCCTGCCTGCAGCGTAGTCGCAAGGCGTTCGAACCGCAGCTCCATGGCGCCGCCGCAGCATTGACCCAGCGACGGCCCGAGTGCGTGGCGCTGGGTTTGCGCCGGCGCTGTGGGGTCTGCCAGCAAGGCCCGCGCATGGGCGATGGCTCGCCACTCCAGCTGGCCGCCGCCTATGGTGCCGATCACGGTGCTTTCGAACACCGCCATCCAGGTACCCGCCTCGCGCGGTACCGAGCCCTGGGTCTGGGTGACGGTGACCAGCACCGCTGTCCTATGGGCCAGTTCCGTTTGTAAATGGGCGATCAAATCGGCGGTGCTCATGGCGATCAATATGTGCAGGCCCCATTGTTTTTTTGGGGGCAAAGCAGAGACAATGCTGCTTCCGAGGGAATGCGGAGCCACGCTCGCACAGAGCGCGACTTCTTGATGCAAGCATAGCCTAGAGAAGAAAG
>JBAXEN010000435.1:0-2904 GCA_037140415.1 Betaproteobacteria bacterium
GCTGTGCCTCCATCCTCTGGAAAACCTCAGACCAGGCGCAGACCGCGGCCGAAGCGCTGGGCATCACCGCCCACCGCCTCAAGGCCCTGGGCCTGATCGACAAGATCGTCAACGAGCCGGTCGGAGGCGCTCACCGCGATGCCAAGCAGATGGCCGCCTTTCTCAAGCGCGCGCTTGGCGACGCGCTGCGCCAGATCAGCGACCTCAAGGTCAAGGATTTGCTCGAGCGCCGTTACGAGCGCCTGCAAAGCTATGGCCGCTACACCGACACCAAGGCCGATGCCCGCTGAGCAGGGCGCGCCTGAGCAACACGAGCCGGCCGCTGCGCCGGCTTTTTTGCAGCCGAGCCCTGCGACGTCGGCGCTCGCGGCCTTCGCCCAGCGCCACCGGCAACTGCCCCGGCCCTGGGCACTGGCCTACAGCGGTGGCGCCGATTCCACCGCCTTGCTCCATGCCGCTTGCGCGCTGTGGCCCGGCCAGATCGTGGCACTGCACGTGCACCACGGCTTGCAGGCGGCTGCCGACGACTTCGCCCGCCAGTGCGAGCAGGTATGCGCCAGCTTGTCGATTCCGCTGCAGCTGCTGCGGGTACAGGCCCGCCCCGAGCCTGGCCAGAGCCCCGAGGATGCGGCTCGCCGGGCCCGCTACCGGGCTCTGGCCGAGGCGGCCCAGGTCCAGGGCTGCGGGCTCGTGCTGCTGGGCCAGCATGCCGACGACCAAGCCGAAACCGTGATGCTGGCCCTGGGTCGCGGAGCCGGCCTGCCTGGCTTGGCTGCCATGCCCGAGCGGTTTGAGCGCCACGGCATGCAATTTGGCCGCCCCCTGCTCGAACTGCCGGGCGCAGCCTTGCGCCAGTGGCTGATCGGCCATGGCCTGAGCTTCATCGACGACCCGACCAACAAGGACCTGCGCTACAGCCGCAATCTCCTGCGTGCGCGCCTGATGCCGGCCCTGGCCGAGGTGCTGCCGCATTACCGCCAGACCCTGGCCCGCAGTGCCCGCCATGCTGCCCAGGCGCAGCAGTTGCTCGACGAAGTGGCGGCGCAGGACCTGGCGCAGGTGGGCTGCCCGCCGCGGCTTCAAAGCCTTCAGGGCCTGTCGAACGCGCGCCAGGCCAATGTGCTGCGCCACTGGCTTGCCGCGACCCACGGCGCGCGCCCCAGCGCAGCTCAGCTGGACGAGCTGCTGGCCCAGGTGGCAGCCTGCACCACCCGCGGCCACCGCATCGAACTCAAAGTCGCTTCGGGCCGCGTGCTGCGTCAAGGCCCGGAACTGATCTACCTTGAGGACTGAACGCAGCGCCTGATCGACAGCCGCCTCGTGCCGAGGGCGGCGACAAGGGCGGTGCACGCATCAGATTCGGCGCCCCTGCAGCCCCGTCAGCCTGGCGCAGGGTGGGCTTTTATAATCTCTGGTTTTATTGACGGCAGCCGGCCCCCTCGTCTTGAGCGGGATACCTGCTGCCCTGTTGCAGATTTCACATGGCTTTGATTGTTCACAAATACGGCGGCACCTCGATGGGCTCGACCGAGCGCATCCGCAACGTGGCCAAGCGCGTGGCCAAATGGGCCAGAGCCGGCCACCAGATGATCGTGGTGCCCAGCGCCATGAGCGGCGAGACCAACCGCTTGCTGGCCCTGGCCAAGGAACTCGCACCAGCCAAGGCCGACAGCGCCTACCAGCGTGAACTCGACCAACTGGCGTCTACCGGTGAGCAGGCCTCATCGGCCCTGCTGGCCATTGCGCTGCAAGCGGAGGGCATGCCTTCGGTCAGCTACGCGGGCTGGCAGGTGGCGATCAAGACCAATTCGGCCTACACCAAGGCCCGCATCGAATCGATCGACGACGCCCGCGTGCGCGCCGACCTGGCCCAGGGCAAGGTGGTCATCATCACCGGCTTTCAAGGCGTGGACGACGGCGGCAACATCACCACCTTGGGTCGCGGCGGCTCCGACACCTCGGCGGTGGCTGTGGCCGCTGCGATGAAGGCCAAGGAATGCCTGATCTACACCGACGTCGACGGCGTCTACACCACCGACCCCCGCGTGGTGCCCGAGGCCCGGCGTTTGAAAACCGTGAGCTTCGAGGAAATGCTCGAAATGGCCTCGCTTGGCTCCAAAGTGCTGCAGATTCGCTCGGTGGAATTTGCCGGCAAATACAAGGTGCCGCTGCGGGTGCTCTCGAGCTTTACCGCCTGGGACATTGACATCAACGAAGAAGCCCAGTCGGGCACCCTGATCAGTTTTGAGGAAGACGAAAACATGGAACAAGCTGTAGTCTCGGGCATAGCCTTCAACCGTGACGAGGCCAAGATCTCCCTGCTTGGCGTGCCCGACACCCCCGGTATCGCCTACCAAATTCTGGGCGCTGTCGCGCAGGCCAATGTGGAGGTGGACATGATCATCCAGAACGTGAGCAACGAGGGCAAGACCGACTTCAGCTTCACCGTTCATCGCAACGACTTTGCCCGCACCAGCGACCTGCTGCGCGACCAGATCGCCCCCAAGCTCGGCGCCAGAGAGGTCATCGGCGACGCCAAGATCTGCAAGGTCTCCATCGTGGGCATTGGCATGCGCAGCCATGTGGGCGTGGCCAGCAAAATGTTCCGAGCCCTGAGCGAGGAGGGCATCAACATTCAGATGATCTCCACCAGCGAAATCAAGACCTCGGTGGTGATCGACGAAAAGTACATGGAGCTGGCTGTGCGCGCCTTGCACAAAGCCTTCGACCTGGATCAGCCACAGGCCTGAGCAAGGGCAACGGCCCGGCTTTCCGGGCAGCCCCCAAGTCATGCCATAATTTGCCCTAGCTGGAAACGTGACCGAGTGGCCGAAGGTGCTCCCCTGCTAAGGGAGTATGGGGTGTAGAGCCTCATCGAGGGTTCGAATCCCTCCGTTTCCGCCA
>JBAXEN010000436.1:0-2895 GCA_037140415.1 Betaproteobacteria bacterium
GTGTAGAGCGTGCCCGACAGCAGGCCCAGGCTGGGCAGCACATTGAGCACCAACAACAGCAGCACCGCCGCGTAGTAGCCGCACACGACGGCTGGCGGCAACTGGTAGCTGACGCTGTTTGCCGTGGTCGGCTGCGGGCGCTGCAAGCGCAGACTGACCAGGAGCAGACAGATCGCGGCCACGCCATTGAGAACCATATTGACATGCAGGGACAGGCGGGTCTGCCCCCCGAGCATGAGCGCCATCGCCAGAAATGACCAGAGCAGCAACAGGCGCAGCAGCCAGCGCGACGCGCGGGACATCCGGTATTCCATGACAAATCGGTACTCGAATGCCACCGACAGCCCCGTGGTCAGAAGCACCAGCCAGTTGTACAGGGTGTCCTGGGCGGTCGGCGACATCCAGTCGACCAGCAAGATGCGGTGGTAGCCCAAAAAGCAGGCGGTGTAGATCAGCAACACCGCCTGCCGAATGACGAACACGCCATTGACAGGATCGCGGTCGCGCAGCCAGGCCATCAGCACCCACAGCAAAAAAGACATGATCAGCGCCAGCAGGGCCGAATAGACCAGCCACAGCGTGTGCTCCTCACGCAGCATTTCCCGCGGGGTCATGGCTTCGGCGTGCAGCATCTGCGTGCTGGCGGTCTGAAGACGCAGCCAGATGTAGCGCTCCTGGGCTTGCCCGGGAATGAGAAGGTTGTGGTTGAGTGACTCAAACTGGTTGGACTCCCATGGAGTGCGGTCGCCCACGCTGGCCGGCGCCATGCCCTGGGCCAGCAGCACCGGGTCGAATAGCGTGACTTGGTCGATATAAACCGGCCGCAGCCGCAGCACCAGCGCATCGCCGTCCCCGGCCGGCAGCGGCGCGATTCTCAGGCGCACCCACTGCACATGGCGGCTAAAGCCTTTGCTCAGCACATCGCTATAGGGGGTGTAGACGGCCGCGCGAGCCTGCTCGAAGGTGGCGCTGCCCGAGGTGTCCGTCCAATAGGCCTTTTCAAGGATGTGCTGCTGCCCCGCCGCCACGCCGGGCAGCCAGGCCAGGAGGCACAGCAATGCCAGCATCAGGGCTTTCTGAAGGGAGCAAAACATCGGCAGGGGCATGGTTTGGGTGAAGTATGCCCAAAGATGAGCGTCCACCGGCTCGTCTGCAACAATGCGCCTCTTTGCCGACCCGATCTCGCCATGACCGACACCGACCGCCCCGCCCTCCCCGACCGCCTGGCCATTGCCTCCCGCAGCCCACATTACAACGCCCAGGTGCTCGCGCACAGCATAGGCATACGCTTTAACGGCAAGGAGCGAAGCGATGTGGAGGAGTACTGCATCAGCGAAGGCTGGATCCGCGTACCTGCTGGCAAAACCGTCGACCGCCGCGGCCAGCCGCTCTTGATCAAGGTCAAGGGGCAGGTTGAGGTGTATTACAAGGCCTGAGGCCTGTCGAAGGCCTCATCGCGCCGAGGCGGCGCACCTACAGCACAGGCTAAGCTTCCTGTGCGCGGCTAAAAAACTGGATGTGGGAACTGCGCCCTCGCAGCGATGCTGCGCTCAATCAGTCGCTGCCTCGCGCCGAGGCGGCGCTCCCACAAAAAGTACTTCATCCATTGAGGCGCCTGCTAAAACGCGGCCCACCTCACTGAAGCCTGGAGCGTCAGGCCAGCCAGCGCCTCGCGTTGTGCCAGATCTGCAGCCAGGGGCTGTGCGCGCTGATATCGCCCGAGGTCCAGCTCATTTGGACATTGCGAAACACCCGCTCGGGGTGGGGCATCAAGGCGGTAAAGCGCCCGTCGGCGGTGGTCACCGCGGTCAGGCCGCCCGGGCTGCCATTGGGATTGAAGGGGTAGGCCTCGGTGGGCTGACCGGATGAATCCACAAAGCGCATGGCAGCAATGGCCTGCCCGGCATCGCCGCGGCGAGAAAAGTTAGCGTAGCCCTCGCCGTGGGCCACCGCGATCGGCAAGCGCGCGCCAGCCATGCCCTGGAAAAACAGGCTGGGAGAATCCAGCACTTCCACCTGACTGAAGCGGGCTTCGAAGCGCTCGCTCTTGTTGGTGGTAAAGCGCGGCCAGGCAGCAGCGCCTGGAATGATGTCGGCCAACTCGGCGAACATCTGGCAGCCATTGCACACGCCCAGACCGAAGGTGTCGCTGCGGCCGAAGAAGGCCTGAAATTGGTCGGACAGACGCGCATTGAAGAGGATGGAACGCGCCCAGCCTATGCCCGCGCCTAGGGTGTCACCGTAGCTAAAACCTCCGCAAGCGACCACGCCAGCAAAGTCGGTCAGCGCAATGCGACCGGTTTGCAAATCGGTCATGTGGACATCGACCGCCTCGAAGCCGGCCAGGGTGAAGGCATAGGCCATCTCCACATGCGAGTTCACGCCCTGCTCTCTCAGGACCGCCACGCGAGGGCGAGTCTTGTGCACAAAAGCGGCGACGGGCTTGTCCAGCCAGTTAGTAGGCAAGTGCAGGTGCAGACCGGGGTCCTTGGGATCTCCCGCTGCGGCATGCTCTTGGTCGGCAGCCAAAGGGTTGTCTCGCTGGCTGGCGATTTTCCAGCTGACGCTGTCCCAAACCTGTTGCAAGTCTTGAAGTGAAGCGGAAAAAACCTCTTTGGCGTCTCGCCACACGGTGATCAGTGGCGCGGGGCTGATGCGGGTTTTGCCAATCACGTGGCTGTGCGCTGAAAGCCCATGTTGCCGCAGTACTTGCATCACCTTGTCGCGCTGCGCAGTAGCCACTTGAACCACCACACCAAGTTCTTCGTTGAACAGCGCTTGAAGTGTGAGTTCTTCGCGTCGGGCACCCACTTGTTGCGCCCAGTTTTTGCTGTCGCCATGGTCGGCTCGGCTGTCGCTGACGCCGTCCCCCTCGGTAACCAGCAAATCGATTTT
>JBAXEN010000437.1:0-2892 GCA_037140415.1 Betaproteobacteria bacterium
TGCGGCTGTAGCTCAGTTGGATTAGAGTACTTGGCTACGAACCAAGGGGTCGTGGGTTCGAATCCTGCCAGCCGCACCAAATGAATCAAGGACTTATTCCCGTCAGGGTCTAGGTCCTTTGTTCTTTCTGGGCCTGACTGAGGCCCCGCTCAGACCCAGACAGCCCTCTAGCCTCTGGGCCAGCTTGCAAGATTAAACGTGCTCAGGCGTGCGCTTTAATTTGCATTATTTAACTTTTCAAACCCTTTGACCCATTATGGTCAAGTGGGCTCACAAATCCCCGTTTTTTAATAAGCCAAGCAGGCCCTCCCCAATTACCTGCAAGTGCTATTTGCTGCTCGCATAGCCGCTGGCCAGCTAAGCCTGGTCGCAGTGTGCTCACTCTGCCGCCAGAGGCATTGATACGCCTGTACCTAAGGGATTGGCACGCGCCGTACTCATAGTAGGCAGCCAGAGATGCGTCTGCTTGCGCCACGCCCCTTGAGTCTTTAACTAATTTAACTTTTTCTCTGACGGAAAAGTTAACAATGACTTTCAGTTGGGGGAAACGTCTCTGAAAAGTCAAATTCACCCAACTATATAAATTCGTCATCGGGCTATTTTCTTGAGGTTATTCATTCAATTCTCTCTTGGTTTAACACGGTATTTCCTGAAGGTCTCCATATTGCGGCTGGCAGCAGCTCAAGGCCCTACCGGAAGACCGACGGCACAGCCGCAAGCCTTCTCTCAATTTAAGTAATCATTTTCAAAACGAGTTTTCGGAGTTCCAGCACATGGCCGCTCAGCTGAACATCAAGATCACCCTGCCCGATGGCACCGAACAGATCTTCATCGCCCCTCGGGACAATGCTTATGTCACCAAGGCCATTCCCAAGGCCAGGTATCAGCTGATCAATCCGGCCACCCAACAGGCGCCGGAGAAGGTCAAGGTCAAGCGCATTGGCAAGGACTTGCAGATTCAGGTCTTCGACGCCGATGAACTCGCCCACGAGTTGCTGTTGCAGGGCTATGAGGACGCGCAGAGCGCCACCGTCGTGGGTCAGCTGCCTGACGGCATCCTCTATGAATATGCGGGTCAACTGCCCGATGCTGTCACCCCTTTGCTCAACCTGCCAGATGGGCAGGAGTTTGTTGCCACCCTCGGGCGCTTTCCGGTCAGCTCAGAGGCTTTGGAAGGCGTGGTGGCCCTGGTGCCTGCGGTCGCCGGCTTCTCTCCGGGTGTGCTGGCCGGATTGGCCGGTGGCGCTGCGGCCCTGGCCGGTGGTGGTGGCGGTGGTGGTAGTGGTGCCACTGGGAGCGCTACTTCAACAGCGTCTCCCCTAGCCGCCGTGGACTCCGCATGGCAGGTCATCAAGACGGCCGCCAACGGCACGCGCGACGGCGCCCTCAAGCCAACGGCGGAGCAATACAGCACCATCGGTGTCAAAGGCATGGACACGGCTGCAGAGCTTGCGATGCTGGGCGACATCATTGACGCCCAAGCCTGGGCCGATGTCAACACCACTGCAAAGGTTCAAGCTCTGGCCGATGCGGTGGCGGCGGTGATGACGGGCGCTGCCGGTGGAACGGCCCCGACGCTTGTTCAGCTGCAACAGATGGGCATGCGCGGCCTGACCCCAGACAACCTGGTCGTCTTGCAGAGGGCCATCGAGCAAACCCCCGACGATGGCAGTGCGCTAAACACGGTGGGCAAACTGCAGGCCCTGCTCAACACCATCAATGAAGCGGCCAGTGCCATCAGTGCAGCGGCGCAATCCAACAACGCCACCGAGCTCATCCCCAGTGCCGCCGACTACGTCAATGCGGGCGTCAGCGGCGTAGATGCAGCTAACCTGGCAGCCATCAACAGCGCGCTCGATACCGACAAAATAGATGGCGCAGCCACCAACACGCCAGCCGGGATACAGGCGGTGGTAGACGCCTACCAGGCTATTTTCAACGCCGCCGACGGCCAGAAAGACGCTGACGCCAAACCGACGGCCCAGCAATACGCGACCATCGGTGTGACGGGGCTCGATGCCAGCACCCCGCTGACACAGCTGACCTTGCTAGGCGAGCTGATCGACGGCAAATCCAAAGCCGACGTGGACTCCGTGCGCGAAGTGCAGGACCTGGCCGATGCGGTTGCTGCCGTGATGCGGGGCGCCGCTGGCGGCACGCCGCCGACACTCGATCAACTGCAAAAGCTGGGCCTGACCGGCCTGAACCCTGCGTCCCTGCCGGAGCTGCAAAAACTGATCGAACAAACGCCTAACGACGGCACGGGCGTGGACACTGTGTCCGATCTGCAAAAGCTTCTGGACGATGCCAACAAGACCCTGGTCATCCCCAGCGGCACCGGCGCTGAACTGATCAGCGGCTACGCCGAGGCCAACAGCGCCACCGAGACCACCCCAGCAGCCAGCGTCTACCGCGATGCAGGCGTGACTGGCGTCAGCGATGGCACTGGCGGCAATCTGGCCTCGATTAACAGCGCTCTAAATACCTTAGCGGTCAACGGCGCAGCGGCCAACACCACCGACGAGATTCAGGCCATCGTCAATGCCTACCAGGCCATTCTGGGTGCGGCCGACGGTCGCCGCGACGGCGATGCCAAGCCGACAGCTGCGCAATATGCAGCGATCGGCATTACCGATATGGGCGGCAATGTTCCCGTTGCAAAGTTGAATCTGCTCGGCGATGTGATCGACGGCAAGGGCCGGGCCGACGTGGATAGCGCGCGCGAAGTGCAAGACCTTGCCGATGCGGTGGCAGCGGTGATGACGGGCGCTGCCGGTGGTACCGCCCCGACCCTCGAGCAGTTGAAAAAGCTGGGCATCACCGGCCTGACGCCAGCCAATTTGGCGCAGGTTCAGGATGCCATCAAGCAGACGCCCGATGATGGCAGTGGCG
>JBAXEN010000438.1:0-2851 GCA_037140415.1 Betaproteobacteria bacterium
CGGGCCGACGAGGCCAGCCGCGATGTCGAGGCCTGGCTCAAGTGCAAGTACATGCGCGAGCATCTGGGTGAGGAGTTTGGCGGCCTGGTCACTGCGGCCACCGGTTTTGGCATCTTCGTCACCCTCGACGCGATGTATGTCGAGGGCCTGGTTCACATCACCGAGTTGGGCGGCGAGTATTTCCGCTTTGACGAGGCCCGGCAGGAATTGCGCGGCGAGCGCACCGGCATTCGCTACGCCATTGGCTCGCGGGTGCGGGTTCAGGTCAGCCGCGTCGACCTGGACGGCCGTCGCATCGACTTCCGACTGGTGCATGAAGGCCAGGAGTTGGCGCTGCGAGGCGGCAAGGACAGGCCCGCTGATGACCCACAGGAGCGCAAAGCGGGCCGCAAAGCGCGCCGCGATGACGCGGCCCCGCCCGCTGCCGCTCGCTCGCGCGCGGCCTTGCTCGCCCCGCCAGGCTCGCCCCTGCAGTCGCTCAAGGCCGCTGTGAAGAAGGCTGCGGCCAAGGTGGGCCGCAAGCTGGGCAAGAAGCCGCGGCGCTGAGTTTGCCATGCGTGTTGCGGCTTTCCTGCTTGAGGTGTTGTTCCAGTGGCTGGTCGGGGCTGCCCTGCTGCGTGCCTGGATGAATGGCCTGCGTGTCAATATGCGGGCGCAGCCTGGTGTGTTCGTGATGGCCCTGACCGACTGGATCGTCAAGCCGCTGCGGCGCGGCCTGCCGCGGTCGGTGGCCAAGGCCCGGGTGGACTGGGGCAGTGTGCTCGCCGCCTTGATTCTGGCCTTGACCTACGCCCTGCTGGGGCGGCTGCTGCTCAGTGGCGCGGCGCTTGCCTTGCCCGGGGCCTGGGTGTGGGCCGGCGTTCCTGGCCTCGCGCTGGTCTTTCTGGCGCGCACCGCGCTGCAGATGTGCAGCGTCTTGGTGATCGGCGCGGTGCTGGTGTCTTGGCTGCAGCGAGGCTCAGCCCTTGACGCCATGCTCTCGCGCCTGGCCGACCCGCTGCTGGCGCCCCTGCGGCGCGCGGTGCCGCCCATCGGTGGCCTGGACCTGACGCCTATGCTGGTGCTGCTCTTGCTGCAAGTGGGCGTGATGCTGCTGCAATAAAGCCTTGTCGGGTCTGCTGGCCGCTTGCGCCAGCGATCAGAGGGCCGGCCCGACCAGATCGCTCGCACACAGCGCTTGTCCGGGCCTGCGCTGAGCCCAGCGGTCGGCCAGGGCCCCGTGGCGGTGGGTGGCCCAGCGCGCCGCATCCCATGCTCCCAGCCCGCGCGCCAGCGCCGCGCCCACCATGCCGGCCAACACATCGCCGGTGCCGGCGGTGGCCAGCAGGGCATTGCCGGTGGGGTTGATCTGCGCGGTGCGCCCGGGGGCGGCAACGACGCTGCCCGAGCCCTTGAGCACCACGGTGCAGCGCCATTTGTCGGACAGGCTCTGCGCTGCCCGCAGCCGGTCGGCCTGTACCTCGGCGGCCGAGCAGGCCAGCAGGCGCGCGGCCTCCAGGGGGTGCGGTGTCAGCACGGTCTCGCGGGTCTGGCGCCGCTGCAACTGGCGGCCGAGCGGCGCCTCGGCGGCCAGTGCATTGAGTGCGTCGGCATCGAGCACCAGCGGGCCGCTGCTGGCCAGCACCTGGGGCAACACCGCGGCGGCCGCGCTGCCTGCGCCGCAGCCACAGACGGTGACCAGCCCGGGCGCCAGCGTGGTGAAGGCGCTCCAGGGCCGAAACATCAGCTCGGGCTGCTGCACGTCACAATGCAGCGCAGCCTGCCCGAGCAGGCTCACATACACCCGGCCCGCCCCACTGTGCAAGGCGGCGCGCGCAGCCAAGAGGGCGGCGCCGACCATGCTGACCCCTTCCTGCGGGGTGTGAACGCCGCCGACCACCATGACATCGCCATAACTGCCCTTGTGGCTGGCGTGCGCTGCCCTGGCCTTGTCGATGGCGGGCAGGGCATCGGCGCCGATCAGCCAGGCGCTGGCCGGCACGCTGCTCAGATCGGCGCCCAGTGGATCAAACCAAAGCTGGCCGCTCTGATCGCGCCCATGGGCGGTCATCAGGCCCGGCTTGAGGCTGAGCAGGCTCAGGGTGTGGCGCTGATCGTGCGGGCTGCAGGCGACGCCGCCTTGGCCGGTATCGCCATTCAGGCCCGAGGGCAGGTCCACCGCCAGCACCGGCTGGCCGCTGGCGTGCATGCGCGCCAGCCATTGCCGCATCATGGCGCTGCTGGGGCGATCAGCGGACAGGTCGCCGCCCAGGCCGAGCAGCGCGTCGATGGCCAGCTCGAACCGTTCGGGCGCCTGGCTTTGAATCTGCAGGCCCGCCTGCAGCGCTCGCTGCCTTGCAAGTTGTGCATCGGCAGGCTCATGGTCTGAGCCCAGCCAATTCAGGCTGATGTGCCAGCCCTTGCGTTGCAGTTGCAGCGCCGCTTCGAAGCCGTCGCCTCCGTTGTTCCCTGGTCCGCAGGCGATCCAAGCATGTTTGGCGTGTGGCGCCAGCGCCTGCGCGAGCCTGGCGACTGACAGGCCTGCGCGCTGCATCAAGGTCTGCGGCGGCAGGGCGACCTGGCTCAGGGCTTCGAGCTGGCGGCTGGCGGCGATGCCGTGCAGCGGCCAACTGGTTGTGTCGGTGATGCGCTGCATGGGGCGGGCTTGGCCTGTTGGTTCAGCGCGGCGCGGCGCCCGGGCGCCCGGCAGTGCTGAGCGCCGCTTCTACCTGCAAGGCCAACTGCAGCAGCGGGTCATCATGCATGGCGCCGTGCCACAGCATCAGCCCGACCGGCAGTTCACCGGCCAGGTGGCAGGGCAGGGAGATGGCGCAGCCGTCGAGCATATTGACCACCGAGGTGTTGCGCAGCA
>JBAXEN010000439.1:0-2837 GCA_037140415.1 Betaproteobacteria bacterium
CTGCTGGCTCTCATTGGGGACCCTGACTACAGGGACAGCAGCGGCGAACTCGCCATCGGCAGCGGCCTCATCAGCACCACCTCAACCATCCTCTCCGCTACACGTGGCGAGGGCTCACGGATCATTGCCGACGCCGCCGGCGCCGCTGTCTCTTTTGCCCTGACAGGTGGCGATGCGATTGGAGCTGACTTCGCCGGTGGGTTTTCCTTCAACGAGCTCACGGGGGGCATCACGGCCGGGGTGTATCGCATCGCTGGTTACAGCAGCCAATTCACCACCGGTATCGAGGCTCTGGCGAGTCAAGCCAGCGGTTTGTTGGCGGACGAGGGCAACATCGCGAGCTTCGCCGGCGGATTCGCCGTGTCCGTGAATCTCGAAAGCCCATTGGGGGCAGGTCTGGCGGCAGGTGGTGCCCTGGGCCTGGCCATCAGCCGCAACACCATCGCCGATGCCATTCGCGCCGGCATGGCCAATCTGGGCGGCACCCAGGTCAAACTCGGCGCTCTGGATGTGAGCGCCCGCAACGAGCGCCTGCTCTCCAGCCAGGCCACCGGCGACAGCCTCACGATTTCTAGCGGCAGCAGCGCCGCGGCGGTGGACATCGCCGCCGCCGACAGCCTCAACGCCATTGAGGGTGATGTGGACGCGAGCGTCGACCTTGACGCAACGCAGACGCTGGAGTTGGCCGATGGCCCGTTTTCGCTTCAGGCCAGCGACCTCTCCCAGATCGACAGCTTCGTCCTGGCAGTCGCCCTGGCCTTCGCGGATGGCAACAGCGCCGTCCCCCTCGCTGGTGGTGGTGCTGGCAGCAGTAACACCATCAGCGCGGCGGTGACGGCCCAGCTCCGGGCTGGAACCGTTAAAAGTGGCAGCGGCGCCAAGCCGAGCGACAACAGCGTCAGTGCCGCCACTGAGAGCACTGGCGGTAAGGCCAGGCGCAAACTGGCCTCCGAATCGGGAGCCGGCTCCCTGGCCATTGCCCGCGGCCGAACGGCAACCCCCAGCGGGGCCGCCAGCATCGGTGCCGCGGTGGTGAGCAACAGCATCAGCGGTGATGTGGCCGCGGAACTGCAGGCCGACACGGTGTCACTGGAGGGAACATTGGATGTCGCCTCCAACAGCGGCGACCAGCTCGACACCACGGTGGCCGCCGCGTCCATGGCGGTCGGAGTCAGTTCGGCCAGCCCGGCGGGTGCTGCGGTAGCCCTCTCCGGTGCCGGGGCCAGCGCCAGCAACACCCTGGCGGTGGCAAGTCATGCCCTGATCGAGGCCTACACCTTGGCGGACACCCAGGTGGATCACGCGTTCAGCCTCAGTGATGCTCTGCAGGTCAACAGTCTTCAGGGTGGGTCGATCACGGCCAATGTGGACAGCGGCTCGCTGGCGGTGTCCTACGCGGGCAGCGAGGCCGCCGTATCCCTGGCACCTGCGATTGGGGTGTCCCTGGCACGCAACACCCTCAGCGCTGATGGTCTTGCTGCGCTGCTGGGCTACAGCACAGTTGAGGTGCAGGGCGACATCACGCTCAGCAGCAGCAGCAGCCGCACGATCGACGCCACCTCGGTGGCCGTGGCGATCGGTTCGGCCATCGGCAGTGAGTTCTCCCTGGGCCTGGCGGGCGGTGGAGCCGACGCCAATAACACCATCGGCGGCGGCAGTCAGTCCCTGCTGCAGGCCGACACGATCACCGCCGAAGGCGACCTGACCCTCGTCGGCCAATCGGACGACACCATCACCGCCGAAGTGCTGGCGATTGCCGGAGCCGGCCAGGGCAATGCCACCGGCAGTGGCGGCGCGGTGTCGATCGGGGCCTCGGTGGCCCACAACCGCCTCGGGGTGGACGGCGATGGGCCTGATGCCGACGGCGATGGGGTCACAATCGCAGCCTCCGTCAACGGCAGCGATGGCTCATCAGGCGTGACCTCCCTGACAGCCCAGAACCTGAGCGCAACCGCCCAGCAATCAACCTCATTGACAGCAGCGGTGGCCGCAACCGCTGCGGCCATCGGCTGGGAGGATTCAGGCAAGGTGGGGGTGAGCGCCAGCGGTGCAGGCGCCGATGCCACCAACACCGTCAAGCAGAACCTGAACGCCGCAGTGATCGGTGCTGGCGATGGCGCCACTCTCACCATCACGGGTGTCGATGCTGGAAGCCCCGGCCTCATCAACTTGAGCGCCGATGACACCAGCACGCTTTCTGCCACGGCAACGGGAGCCGCCCTGGCCTTCAACTTGGCTCCCAACCTCTCCGCAGCGCCAGCCGTGGGTGTATCGCTGGCCGACAACACCCTGATCCGCAACCAGCTCGCCCAATTGCAGGGCTTCAGCGTTGGTGATGGCGGGGGTGGCGTTCACAGCTCCGGTGACATCCAGGTGCAGAGCACCAGCAGCGGCAGTCTTGATGCCACATCGGTGGCCGTGGCCATCGCGGCCACACTGGGTTCCAATTCTCTCGGACTGTCTGGTGGTGGAGCCCAGAGCTTCAATACCGTGCTGGGCGCCAGCCAGGCCCTGATTGGCGACAGCGATCTCGGTGAAGAAAGCGGAACCAAAGCCTCCGACGTGTTGGTGAATGCCCAGGACACGGGAACCATCAACAGCCAAGTCGATGCGATTGCCGCTTCCCTCGCCGTGGGGTCCGACGCAACGGCCAGTGCCGCCATCGGTGTTGCTCTGAGCCGCAACTTCATTGGTGAAAAACAGAACGACAGTGACTTGAGCGGTGGCGATCCGATCGCCTACGTCAATCCCGTGGCGGCTCAGGACGGTGCCACGGTGGAGGGAAACCTGCTCCAGGCTGGCATCCTCGGCAGCAACCTCTATCTGGACGGAGATCT
>JBAXEN010000440.1:0-2833 GCA_037140415.1 Betaproteobacteria bacterium
TACCGGCTGATGCCCCAGGTGGCGCGGGTGATCGAGTTTCCGTTTGCCCACGGCGGGCTGCAATTCAAGGCCCGCCGCAGCTTGGCGCGTGAGCTGAGTGGCCGCTTCGAGGTGGCCTACATCTGCCCCAACTCGCTCAAGAGCGCCCTGCTGCCTTTTTTGGCCAGCATCCCCAAGCGGGTCGGCTACCTGGGCGAGGCGCGCATCGGGCTGCTGACCCACCGCCTGAAAAATCCGCCCAAGGACCGGCGCCCGCCCATGGTGGCGTTTTACTCGGCCCTGAGCGGCGAGGCCGGTATCGCCGCTGACCAGCCCCGCTTGCAGGTGGACAACGCGGCCCTGGCGGCCGACCTGGGCGGCCTGGGCCTGCAAGCGGGCGCCTTTAGCGTGTTGGCACCCGGCTCGGAATACGGCCCGGCCAAGCGCTGGCCAGCCGGCCACTTTGCTGAGCTGGCACGGCAATTGGATGGCCCGGTGCTGCTGCTGGGATCAGCCAAGGAGGCCGAACTGTGCGAAGCCATTGCTGCGGAGGTTAACGCCCAGGCCCCCGAAAAATGCCAAAGTTTGGCAGGAAAAACGCCGCTAAGCCTTGCCCTGTCTATCATTGCCGCTACAAAATTGCTAGTGAGTAATGATTCGGGTCTGATGCACGTGGCTGCCGCGCTGGGTGTGCGGCAGGTGGCCCTGTTCGGCTCCAGCAGCCCGCATCACACGCCGCCGCTGAACCCGAAGGCCACGGTGCTTTGGCTCAAGGACGACCCCGCCTACAGCCCGGCGCTGGACTGTGCGCCCTGCTACGAGCGCCACTGCCCGCTGGGCCACACCCGCTGCCTGCAGGACATGAGTCCGGCGATGGTGCGGGCGCACCTGGCGCAGTAAGTGGGCTGAAGGAAAAAAAAGCCACCCGGAGATGGCTTTGAAAATGTCCCCCAAGGGACAACGTTGGAACCTGAGATATCCGAGACCAGGGTTGGCTCTGGGCCACCGCCGGTCCGGTCCTGATGCACTGTGACAGCAGTGGAGCCAATGTAGCCGGCCCCAAAGAACTGCGCTATCCCCCATTTGGGGGATACAACAACACTTTTTTTGATGAAATCCGGTCCGCGAAGGCTTCAGACGGAGACGGGCGCCGCAGCCGCTAACGGCAGGGTCAATACAAAGCAGGCGCCGCCCCCGGATCGCCCCTCGCAATGCACCTGGCCGCCGTGGCGCAGTGCGATGGACTTGACCAGCGCCAAGCCCAAACCGACACCGCCGTCGCGCTCCGTGGCGCCGGGCAGGCGGTAAAAGGGCTCGAAAATGCGCTCGCGCAATTCCGGTGGCACACCGGGGCCACGGTCACAAACCCGAACCACCGCCTGCGTGGCGGTCTGTGTCAATGTCAGCGTGATGGCGCCTGCCGCATGCCGGTGCGCGTTCTCCAACAGGTTGCGCACGGCGCGGCGCAGCAGTTTGGCGACACCCTGCACCGGCAGGGCAGCATCCCCCGTTGACAGCGCATGGGTGGCACCCCAGCCCGGGCCCAGCTCCAGTGCCAGTTCGGCACCAGCGCGGGCGCAGGCTTCGGCGGCCAGTCCAATCAGGTCAACCGACTCGATCGTGCCAAGATCGGCCTCGCGCGCGTCGAGCCGGCTGGCCAGCAGGATTTCTTCAATCAGCTGGTCCAGCTCGGTGATGTTGCGGGCAATCTCGCGGCGCGAGGCTGACGAACCGTCGCCACCCATCAGTTCCAGCCCCATGCGGATGCGGGTCAAGGGCGAGCGCAGCTCGTGGGAGGCGTTGGCCAAAAGCGATTTTTGCGAAGCCAGCAGCGCTTCATGGGACTGCACCAGGGTTTGCACCCGCTCAGCCGCCTGGTTGAAACGCCGCGCCAGAAAGGCCACCTCGTCTTGACCCGTCTCGTTGACGCGGGTGGACAAATCGCCCTCGCCCCATTGCTGCACGCCGTCTTGCAAGCGCTCCAGCCGGCGCGTCAACTTGCGCGTGATGGGGTAGGTCGCCAGCGCCACCGCCACGGCTACCAGCCCGAGCGTCCAGAAGAAGCCAAACGGCAGCCGGTACCAGGACGGCATGGGCGGACGCGGCATGTGCATGTGTACGGTCTGGCCGTCCTGCATGCGCAACACGAACTCCGGCCCATTGCCAAAGCGACCCCGCGGCCCCGGCAATTGACGGGCGGTTTCCGGTTCTTCCTCGCGCTCGGCGTCCGCGCCACCGCTCTCAGGCGGCTGCGCCCGGCGCATCATGCGCGGATGGCCTTGGCCGATGATCTCGCCGGCTTGGTTGCGCAGCACCACCTCACGGAGCGGCGGCTCGGCCGCCATGCGCCAGGCCCACCCCACCAACAGCGTGAGCACCGCCACCGCCAGCACAACGGCCAGCCAGATGCGGACGTACAGCTTCTTGAAAAACACGCTCAGTCCTGCTGCCGCGCAAACACATAGCCCACACCACGCACCGTCAGAATGCGCTTGGGGGTCTTGGCGTCGAGCTCGATGGCGGCGCGGATGCGCCCCATGTGCACGTCAATTGAACGGTCAAAAGCGTCGAGCTCGCGGCCACGCACCGCTTCCATGATCTGGTCACGCGTGAGCACACGTCCGGCCCGCTCGGCCAGTGCCAGCAACAGGTCAAACTGGTAGGCGGTGAGCTCGCAGGGCTGAGCGCCCACGGTGACGGTGCGGGCGCCCTGGTCAATTTCCAGGCTGCCAAAGCGCAACACCGCATGGTCAGCAGCTGGCCCGTCCACATGCCGGCGCAGCACGGCGCGGATGCGCGCCAGCAGCTCACGCGGCTCAAAGGGCTTGGGCAGGTAGTCATCGGCGCCAATCTC
>JBAXEN010000441.1:0-2831 GCA_037140415.1 Betaproteobacteria bacterium
CTTACCCAAGGCTGGCTGCAAACCTGCAGCCCACGCCTGGTCCTGTGCTGACCGCTCAACCGCGGCACAGCATACTCCCCCAGCGGGATCCCCAAGAACCCGCTTTTTCCCCCGCCGCCCGTCCAACCGTTCGGGCGGCAATCTCTCTGAAAGGCTCTGACATGAGCAACAAAATCTACGTGGGCAACCTGCCCTACTCCATCGATGACGACGCACTGCGCCACAATTTTTCCCAGTACGGAAATGTGTCGTCGGCCAAGGTCATGATGGACCGCGACTCCGGCCGCTCCAAGGGCTTTGGCTTTGTGGAAATGACCAGCGCCGAAGAAGTTCAAGCCGCCATCGCCGGACTCAACGGCATGTCGGTCGGCGGCCGCGCCATCGTGGTCAACGTCTCCCGCCCCAAAGAGCCGAGCACCGGCTACGGCGGACAGCGCTACTAAAGCCAGCGCATCGGTTCGCTGATGCCAAGCCGGTCCGCGTCAAGCGGGCCGGCTTTTTTCATTCAGGTCTTGAGCGCTGCCACCGACTGCGCCTTGCCGGTAGCTGCAGCCAGCAAAAAATTCAGGTCGGTGCCGGTCGAGACATAGCGCGCGCCCATGCTCACAAAGCGCTGCACCAGGTCGGGCCGCGAGGCCAAACCGCCCACCCCCATGTGCTTGCCATGGCGGCGGCAGGCGTCGATGCAGCGCTGGTAGGCCTGCGCCACCCGGGGATCGTCGTACTGACCGGGGATGCCCCACTCGGCCGTCAGGTCGTTGGTGCCCATGAGCAGCAGGTCCACACCCTCGACGGCCACGATCTCTTCCACCGATTCCAGCGCTTCAACGGTTTCAATCATCAGCACCACCACCGTGGCCTGGTTCATGAACGGGTTGGCCACGGCGGCCGCAAAGCTGCGATAGCCCAGGTGCGGCAAAGCGCCATTGGCCGAGCGCTCGCCCAGCGGGGCAAAGCGGGCAGCGTGCACCACTTGGCGGGCCTCCTCGGCGCTGCGCACATGCGGGGCAATAATGCCCAGCGCGCCACCGTCGAGCACCCGGCCGATGTACTCGGGCGTATTGGCCGGCACCCGCACCAGCGGCGTGATGCCAGCGTCCAGGCAAGCCATGCAGATGCGACTGGTGTCGTCCAGACTGAAGCTGCAATGCTCCAGATCGACGTAAATCGAATCAAAACCGGCGGTTCGGGCAATGCGCGCGATCTCGGCCGTGCGCACCAGGCGCACCGTCATCGACGAGACCACCTCGTCACGGGCGAGTTTTTCGCGCAAGGTATTGCGCAGCAGAGCATCGATGGACATGGCGTTAGACATAAACGTTAATCGGCCTTGATGCCAGCCTCAGAGATCAGCTTTTGCCAACGCTCGCTCTCGCTGCGGATGTAGGCGGCAAACTGGGCCGGCGTATCGGCCACCGGATCCACGCCCAGGCCGGCCAGGGTCTTGGCCACCTCCGGGTCGCGCAGCGCCAGCGCAATCGAGCGCTGCAGCCGCGCAATGCGATCGGCGGCGGTGCCCGCCGGCGCGGCCAGACCGAACCAATTCTTCACATTAAAGCCCGGCAAGGCCTCGGCCACCGTCGGCACGCCCGGCAGCACGCCCATGGGCTGCAGGTCGGTGACGGCCAGCGCCCGCAGTTTCTCGGCACGCACATGCGGCAGGCCGATGGCCACCGCCTCGAAAGTCAGTTGCACCTGACCGCCGATCACATCGGCCACGCTGGGCGCACTGCCCTTGTAGGGCACATGGGTCATGCGGATGCCGGCGGCGGCATTGAACATCTCGCCGGCCATGTGCGGCAGGCCGCCATTGCCGCTGGAGGAAAAGTTCACCGCCTGCGGATTGGCCTTGGCATAGGCCATCAGCTCGCGCACATTCTTGACCGGCAGCTTAGGGTTCACGTACAGCACAAATCCCGACGAGGCGACCTGGGTGACCGGCGCAAAGTCTTTGAGCACGTTGTACGGCAGGTCTTTGACCAAAGCCGGGGTGATGCTGAAGTTGCCCATGGTGCCCATGAACAGCGTGTGCCCGTCGGCCTCGGCCTTGGCCACAGACTGCATGCCGATCACGCCACCGGCGCCGGCGCGGTTTTCCACCACCACCGGCTGACCCAGGTCGGCGCCCATCTTGGGCGCCATGGTGCGGGCAATGATGTCGATCGCCCCGCCCGGCGGAAAACCAATGATGATGCGCAGCGGCTTGGACGGAAATCCCTGGGCCATCGCGGCACCGGCCAGGAGCAACAGGGCACCGGCCCATGCTTGTTTAAAAATCCTCATCGCAGCCTCTCCTGGCAATGGTGTTGAATCGCCCGTTTGAATCGTCGGTCTTTGCGCCGGCCTGATTTTGTTCTACGATCAATTATTCTTAGATTGTGAAAGAAAAACAAGGATGCAAACGCGCTCCTCCACCTCGCCCTGGCATGTCGAAGTCTATGCCGGCACCGCCGGCCACTCGGCCTGGTTCAGTGCGGATTTGGGCGAACGTTGGGTGCATCCGAACAGCCATTCAGGCATGTACCTAGAGGCGCGCGTCTGGGGTTTTTCCAGCCACCCCGCCCAGCCGCGCGAGTTGCTGGCGGCCACCGACATGGGCGTCTTTCGCTGGAGCGAGGACAGCGCGCGCTGGCTACACCTGCCCTCAGACCTGGGCGATGTCTGGGCACTGGCGCAAGCACCCTGGGATGCCAACCATGTGATCGCAGGCACCCGACCGGCCGACCTGTACCTCTCGCGCGACGGCGGCAGCCGCTGGCAAAAGCTCGATGCACCGGGCATCGCCCATTTTTCCAACATCAATATCTGAGCCTTTTCGTTCTTTCTCGTTG
>JBAXEN010000442.1:0-2829 GCA_037140415.1 Betaproteobacteria bacterium
TGCGCACCGCCACTGATGTCGGTGCCCAAAGCAAACTCAGGTGCGTTCTCCAGCAAGAAGGGGCCCACCAGCGTCGGCTCGGTGCTGTGCTCTGGGCGCGGATAGTCTTGCGTGACCGTCAGCATGGACAGGCCCATGGCGTCAGAGAAGATGATGAATTCATTGCGACCCGGACCGCACCACTTGCCGGTTTCCTCAAGAAGGTTCATGGCATAGAGCCACTCGTTGGAGGTGAGCTTGACCTCCTTGGCAAAGGAATGCAGGTGGCGAATGAAGGACAGCATGATCTCGCGCAGGCGAGGATCCGGGGTGGCCTCGTAGCGCTTGAGCACCTCCTGGGTGATCAGGTCGGTGGCGTCGTAACGGCTTTTGAGACCGCTTTCGGTCGGTGCGTTCATATCGATCTCTCCTGGTGAACGGGGTCGTGTAAGAAAAGAGTAGCAAGTTGGAAATATCCCGCTTGGCAACACCTACGCAATGTAGCGGCTTTCAGCGCCAGCGTACAGAGTAGTAGTGCGCCCAGGCCCGGCCGATGCGCTCAGCAGCAAGGCTACGGGATAGCCCTGATCAGCGCCGGCGCCAAGACCCGAATAATCGGCCCGACGCGAAGCTGCACCGGCTGGCGATACACAGGAGACTCATATGCAAAAGCGCCCCTTCCTCAAAGCCCTGGGCTCATCCGTGGCCCTGGCCGCCCTGCCTTCGCTGGCTCGTGCCCAAGGCCAACCCATACGCGTGGGCAGCACCATGTCCATGACCGGCCCACTGGCGGCCACCGCCATCATCCACAAGATCTCGACCGAAATCTTCATTGAAAACCTCAACAAACGCGGCGGTCTGCTGGGCCGCCCGATCGAATGGGTGATGAAGGACGACCAGTCCAAGCCCGACCTGGCCCGCACCCAGTACGAACAGCTGGTCACCGTCGACAAGGTGGACCTGCTGATGGGGCCGTATGCCACCGCCAACTCCCTGGCCGCCATGGGCGTGGCCCAGCGCTACAGCAAGTTCATCATCACCAACTCCTTTGGCGTCCCTTCGCTGGCCAAGTACGACATGCACTTTCCGGCCTATGCGATGGGCCACGAACCGGGCACCACCTCACCAACCACCTTGCTCGACGCTTTCCAAGCCAACGGCTTGAAGCCGCAGACGGTGGCGCTGGTGACCAGTAAATTCCCGTCGGTGAGCTTCATGTCGGTCGGCGCGCGTGAAGTATTTCGCAAGCGGGGTATGCGCGAATTGCTATGGCTGGAGTGGGAATTTGGCAACCGCGACTTCGGCTCGATCGCCGCGCGCATCAAAGACGCCAACCCCGACTTTCTGTGGGTTGGCTCCATCGGGCCCGAAAGCATCCAGCTGCTCGAGGCCTTGTCCAAAATCGACTACCGGCCCAAGCTGCACTTTCACCTCTACCCCACGCCCGGCCCAATGTCGCAGTCGCCCCTGGGGGCCAACGCGCTGTCCTTCACCACCTTCGAGCAGCACGCGCCCTTCACCAGCAACCCGGCTTATGCCGACGTCTTCAAGACCTTCAACGACCGCGCGGCCAGGGCCAATCTGCCCGATACCGCCTTCGAGCTGCAGGCGGCCAATGCCTACGCCGGCTGGCAGGTGCTTGAAGCCGGCGTCAAAGGCACCAACAGCCTGGACGACAAGCGCATTGCCGAATGGCTGCGCAAGAACCGGGTTGAGACCATCGTCGGGCGCCTGCGCTTTGACGGCCCCAACAACTTCGGCGACGATTTGAACCGGGTCAAGCAGATTCAAAACGGCAAGTGGCAGGTGGTCTTCCCAAAGGAATACGCCTTCCCTGGCGCCAAGCTGCAAGGCTGAGCCCAGCCCGCAGCACCCAAGCCGGCAAGGTCCATCGGGCCTTGCCGGCTTTTCCTTTGAGCCGCGGAGCACTTAGCCTTTGTCGGTCGGCGCCTCATCCGTTCGTACCCGAAACTCGAACACATCGGCCCGGTTGTAGTGGCCCGCAAAGTCCATGGCCACCTTGCGCAGCAGGATCTCATTGAGGTCGACCGCCGCATAAACGATGCCTTCACCGGCCAAGGGCGCGGTCAGCACCTGGCCCGAGGGCCCGATGACAGAGGCATGGCCCTGGCCTTTGAGCGCCGCCATGAAGCCGCGCTCGGCCTCCCCGGCCTGGTAGGCGTCGATCGCCTCCTGCGTCAGCACCCCGGTCGAATTGACCACAAAGCAGCCCATGCTGACGGCCAGCCCGCGGGTGATCGTCGGGATCACCTCGGCCAAGCTGACGGTGGGCGAGACAAAAGCCGGCCAGGACGCCACATGCACCAGCGGATATTGCGAGAGCAAGGCATAGGCTGCCAGCGGATTGCCGTTTTCGCCGCAGACCAAGCCGCTGATGCGACCGAAGGAGGTCTCAAATGTGCTCAGGGTATCGCCGTGGCCGCCGGTGTGCACCAGCTTCTCGGCCAGGGTGGGCATGAGCTTGCGGTGCTTGCCCAGCAACTGTCCATCCGGCCCGATGAAAAGCTGGGTATTGAACATGGTTCCGGTGGTGCCGGCGCGCTTTTCGCACACCCCCACCACCGCGGTCATGCCGGCATCGCTGCAAGCTTGGGCCAGTGCATCGGTATCGGCGCTGGGGATGACGACCGCGTTTTGAAACAACTGGCGCGACAGGCCCAGACTGATCTTGTCGGTGGCCGGCCGCACGGTAAACCAACAGGGATGGGCCGGGATGAAGCCTTCGGGAAAGGCAATCAGGTCCGCCCCTTGAGCGCCCGCCTCGGCGATCAAGGCACAGGCTTTGGCCACCGTGGCCGTCCGATCCAAATGGACCGACGAGGCCTGCAC
>JBAXEN010000443.1:0-2800 GCA_037140415.1 Betaproteobacteria bacterium
CCTTTGACATCGACGCCAACGGCATCTTGCATGTGGGCGCCAAGGACAAAGGCACTGGCAAAGAAAACAAGATCACCATCAAAGCCAACTCGGGCCTGTCGGAGGCCGAGATCGAACAGATGGTCAAGGACGCCGAGCTCAATGCCGCTGCCGACAAGGAAAAGGTCGAGTTCGTGCAGGCCAAGAACAACGCCGACGCCCTGGTGCACAGCGTCAAGAAGTCGCTGGGCGAGTACGGCGACAAGCTCGATGCGGCCGAAAAAACCAAGATCGAGAAAGCCATCACCGAGATGGAAGAAGCGCTCAAGAGCGAGGACAAGGCTGCCATCGACGCCAAGAACACCGCCCTGATGGAAGCCAGCCAGAAGCTGGGCGAGAAGATGTACGCCGACATGCAGGCCAGCCAGGGCGCGCAAGCGGCTGCAGGTGCGGCGGCCGGGGCCGGGGCCGCCGCTGGCGAGTCCGCAGGCAAGCCGCAAGACGATAATGTGGTGGACGCAGAGGTCAAGGAGGTCAAGAAAGCTTGACCCTGAGCTCTGCCGGCTTGGGGGCTGTGAACAAGCCCCCCTTCCACCCGCACCGAAGCCAGCGCAACTGGATCTTGTCCAGCTTGCGCTGTGCTGTTTGAGCCTGCCGCCTACCGATCATTCCCGACATGGCCAAAAAAGACTTTTACGAAACCCTGGGCGTACCCAGGAATGCCAGCGACGAAGACATTAAAAAAGCCTATCGCAAGCTGGCCATGAAATACCACCCTGACCGCAATCAGGGTGATTCGGCCAAAGCGGCCGAAGAAAAATTCAAGGAAACAAAAGAGGCTTATGAGGTGCTGTCTGACGCCGCCAAGCGCAGCGCCTATGACCAGTACGGCCATGCCGGCGTCGACCCGAATATGCGCGGCCCGGGCGGGGCCGGCGGCGGCGAAGGCTTTGGCGGATTTGCCGAGGCCTTCGGCGACATCTTTGGCGACGTCTTTGGCGGTGCCCGACGCGGCGGCGGTGGCGGTGGGGGTGGCGGGCGCCAGGTATTTCGCGGCAATGACATCAGCTACGCGATGGAAGTCACCCTCGAGGAGGCTGCCGCCGGCAAAGATGCGCAAATCCGCATCCCGAGCTGGGACGACTGCCGCACCTGCTCGGGCAGTGGTGCCAAGCCTGGCACGAAGGTGGTGACCTGCACCACCTGCCATGGCAACGGCGTGGTGCAGATGCGCCAAGGCTTTTTCAGCGTGCAGCAAACCTGCCCGCAGTGCCGCGGCACCGGCAAGCTCATTCCCGAGCCCTGTGTGGCCTGTCATGGCGTGGGCAAGAACAAGGCCCACAAGACCCTGGAAGTCAAAATCCCCGCTGGCATCGACAGCGGCATGCGCATCCGCTCATCGGGCAATGGCGAGCCGGGCACCAACGGCGGCCCGCCGGGTGACCTGTACATTGAAATTCGCATCAAAAAGCACGAGATCTTCGAGCGCGACGGTGACGACCTGCACTGTGTGCTGCCCATCAGCTTTCCGCGCGCAGCGCTCGGCGGCGAGATCGAGGTGCCCACCCTGGCCGGCAAAGCCGCCATCGACATCCCCGAAGGCACCCAAGCGGGCAAGCAGTTCAGGCTGCGCGGCAAAGGGATCAAGGGCATACGCTCGAGCTACCCGGGCGATCTGTACTGCCACATCGCGGTGGAGACGCCGGTCAAGCTGACCGAACACCAGCGCAAGCTGCTCAAAGACTTTGACGACTCGCTCAAAAAAGGCGGGGCCAAACACACCCCGACCGAAGAGGGCTGGACCGACAAGCTCAAGAACTTCTTCAGCGCTTGAGCTGATCGGCGCCTCACGCCGAGAGCTGGCGCTCCAGCAAGTTCGACACGGACTGGGCGCGGGGTGGGAGCTGCGCCCTCGCAGGCAAGCCGCGCTCGAGCGAGTGCTGTGTCTCCTCATACGCACGATCGCGCCGAGGGCGGCGCTCCTACACAGGCAGGCCTGCCCAGTGGCTTAAAGCCCGGACGGTGCTGGGTTCTGACGGCGCATGCGCAGCGCCAGGGTGGCGCATGCCAGGCCTATCGCTACAAAGGCCATGAAAGACCAGTTGGCAATCGACAGACCCAGAAAGGTCCAGTCGACCTTGGTGCAGTCGCCGCTGCCCCTGAAAATCATGGGAATGGCCCGCTTGAGCGGGAAGGTCTCGATCATGCCGAAGAGGTCGCGGCCGCAGGAAGCGATCTCGGGCGGATACCACTGCAGGTAACTCTGGCGAGCCGCCACAAAGGCACCTGCGCCAGCCAGCAACAGGCTCAGGCCCGCTGCCGTTCCATGCGCCCACGGCCGACGCGCTGCCACACCCAGACCGGCGACCAGCGCAATCAGCACGAACACATAGCGCTGGACAATGCACATCGGGCAAGGTTCCAGCCCCAGCCCATGCTGCAGCACCAAACCAAAACCGAGCAAAGCTACGCAAGCTAAGCACAGCCAGCCCAAAACCAAGCGCGGCCGGTCAAGCAGCACAAAAGGGTTCATGAAGCATTGCCCAGCAAACTCGGCAGCAGCCCACAGGCTGCCAAACCTTGCTTATTTTTTGCTGAGTTGGGCGTCGAGTTCCTTGCACGACGGGGCACAAACGGCCTGGGCCTTACCCAGCACCTTCTTGGTGCCCATCATGGAGCGCGGCCTGTGCTTGCCGCACAGGAAGCAGGACATGGTGGCACTGCCAAAGGAGGTGGTGGCCACGAAGGGCGAACCGGAGACTTTGGACTTGTAGCGCAAACCGTCCGGCAGGACGGCGGTCTTGGTTTCAGTTCTTGCCAC
>JBAXEN010000444.1:0-2780 GCA_037140415.1 Betaproteobacteria bacterium
TGGATGTCGCTGATCATTTCAGGCACGCCCTCCATCACGTCGGCGCGGCTGAGGACGGTGCGACCCTCGCTCATCAGGGCGGCCACGGTCTTGCCATCGCGCGCACCTTCCATCACGGCGGCGCTGATCAGTGCCACCGACTCGGGATAGTTGAGCTTGAGTCCGCGGGCACGGCGGCGTTCAGCCAGCAGCGCAGCGGTGAAGATCAGCAACTTGTCTTTTTCGCGAGGACTCAATTCCATGGGGACTCCGGGGCCAAACTCGGCCCTATTTTGTCCGCAAAAACGATGCCATGGGCTCGCGATGAGCGCCTGTGCGACTGCGCGGCCTCAGGCTCAATGGCATGCACTTAAATGGTGTTTTATTTCGCGCCGTGCACCAAATTAGGATTTCTGGTCGCTTGCGTTTGCTGAGCACAGGCACACAGGTGGTGCGGTTGAATCCGCTGCGCCTCGGGCTGGCCGGGCCTGTAAGCATAGGCTCATTGCTCAGGCCAAGCGCCGCAGCCGCTGGGCGCTACAATGGTGGTTTGCCAGTCTCGCTGCAGGTGCCCATCGGTGAACAGTCTTTTCATCTTTTCAATCGGCCCAAGAAGCTTGCATGCTGGCCGCTTGTCTTGAGGAACGGGTTCACATGGCTAAGGAAGAATTGATTGAAATGCACGGTCTGGTGGAAGAGGTTCTGCCCGATTCGCGTTTTCGTGTCACGCTGGATAACGGCCATAAATTGATTGCTTACACCTCCGGCAAGATGCGCAAGAACCACATTCGTATTCTTGCTGGCGACCAGGTCTCGCTTGAGCTGTCCCCCTACGATCTGACCAAGGGGCGCATCACCTTCCGGCATATCGCTGGGCGTACCCCGCCAGCACCGCGCGGCCCTCGCTGAGCCTTCGCCCCCTCCGAAAAAGCGCTGCCTTGCAGCGCTTTTTTTTATGTCCTCCTACGCCAGCGCAGGTCGGTGACGGGTCTGGCACGCGCCGGTCTCTGACGCCCGGATCCCCAGCCGGTGGCCTAGCCTGTGGGCATCACACGGGAGATGGGCATGACCTCTATTCAGGAACTGATGACGCGTGGCGTACGCACGCTGGCGCCTTCCGACTCGGTGGTCCGGGCGGCACAAATCATGGACGAGCTCGAGCTGGGATCGCTGCCGGTATGCCAGGGCGGTGAGCTGCTGGGCATGGTGACCGACCGTGACATCGCCACCCGCGCAGTGGCTCGCAGCCGCGCCGACGCCGGCACCACCGTATCGGATGTGATGAGCGAGCAGGTGAGCTGGTGCTATGAGGACCAGTCGGTCGAGCAGGTGCTGCAGCAAATGTCCGATTGGCAAATCCGCCGTGTGCCGGTGCTGGACCGCAACGAACACCTGGTGGGCATTGTGAGCCTGGGAGATCTGGCGAGCCAGCTGCGGCCCGAACAGGTGGGCGGGTGCTTGTCGCGCATCAGCGAGCCGGCGCATGTGCATCCGCCGTGGCCGGCCCGGCGCAATGATCTCAGCGCGGCGGCGGACTGGGCCCTGCAGTCGGGCTCCAAACCCCGAAATCGACTGTCTGCTTCACCCCGGGGGGGCGAGGCTGGCCGGCTGGCGTGAGGGCTGAGCCGGAGAGGGTCTGTGGGAGCCGCGACGGCGCGACAATGAGGCCGATGACCGAGCGCTGCCATCGCGCCGGGGCAGCGCTCCCCCTTCTGTTCCCACTGACCCTGCTCGCGGGTCTTGAAGTCAGTGGTTGTTCGAGCCGCGGTGGGCCCAGGCAGTGGTGTTTTTCTCGACGTAGCTAAAGAGTTCGTACATCAGCATGGCCATGGCGCCCACCACCACCAAACCGGCGAAGGCCAGGCCCATCTGCATGGCCGAGCCGGCCGAGATCAGCAGGTAGCCGATGCCCTCGTTGGCCGCCGTCATCTCGGACACGGTGGTGCCCACGAAGGCCAGGGTGATGGCCACTTTGAGAGAGCCGTAGAAGTAGGGCATGGAGCGCGGCAGACCGACTTTGATGAGCACGTCCCAGCGCTTGGCACCAAGCACCCGCAGCACGTCTTCGAGTTCGGGCTCGAGCGTGGCCAGACCGGTGGCGATGTTGACCATGATCGGGAAGAAGGAGATCAGGAAGGCGGTCAGGATGGCCGGGCCGATGCCAATGCCGAACCACACCACCAAGATGGGCACAAAGGCGGCTTTGGGCAGTGCGTTGAAGGCCGTCATCAGCGGGTAGACAGCGGTGTAGGCCAGGCGTGAAGAGCCAATGAGAAAACCCAGCAGCACGCCCACCACAATGGCCAAGCCAAAGCCAGCCATGGTCACCCAGTAGGTGCGCCAGGCGTGGCCAGCAATCACGCCGCGAAACTCGACGAACTGCTCCCAGATGCGGGCTGGGCTGGGGAAGACGAATTCAGAGACCTGAAAAACCGAGCAAATCAACTGCCACAGCGCAATGACGGCCACCAACAGCAGCCAGGGCGACCAGCGCTCCAAGGTTTTCTTGTTCATTGCGGGACTCCCACGCCTTGCTTGCGCATCGCACCGATGTGGCCACGCAGCTCGTGGACGATATCGGTAAATTCCTTGGTGTAGGTGATCTCCAGCTCGCGCGGGCGCGGCAGGTCGATGCCGCGTTTGACCACAAATCGGCCTGGGCTCTTGCTCATCACATAGACGGTGTCGGCCAGGAAGACCGACTCACGCAGATCGTGGGTGACCAAGATCACGTTAAAGCGCTGCTCGGTCCACAGGTCACGCAAGATGCACCACAGCTCCTCGCGGGTGAAGGCGTCGAG
>JBAXEN010000445.1:0-2752 GCA_037140415.1 Betaproteobacteria bacterium
TCGTCGGCGCCGAGCGCATCTCGGAGACGCCCGACGCGCAGAAGGTGCTCAACCAGATCTTTGATCCCTTCTACGAAAAGGACATGCCGCTGCAGACCATCACCTCGGTGGCGCTGATGGCCAACACCTATATGCGTCGGCACGGCATCACGCAGGAGGACGTGGCCCGCCTGGTGGTGCGACAGCGGCGCAATGCTCTGCTCAACCCGCATGCCCACCTCAAGGGCAACATCACGGTCGATGACGTCATGGCCTCGCCCATGATTGCCTGGCCCTTCAAGTTGTTTGATGTCTGCCCCCGCTCGTCTGGCGGCGCGGCCATGATCGTCGGCAATATGGAGGCGGCGCGCCAATGGCAGACCCGGCCGGCCTTCATCACCGGCGTGGGCGCGGTCTCGGACTCCAACTGGATCGGCGACCGCATCGTGCCCTCGGCCGAGTACGACTTCATCGACTGGAAGCTGATGCGGGTGGCCGGCCGCGCCGCCTTTGAGCGCGCCGGCATCACCGACCCCATCCATCAGATCCAGGTCGCCGAGGTCTATGACGCCTTCAGCATCCAGGGCTTGACCCAGCTCGAGCAGCTTGGCTTTTGTGCTTCTGGCACCGGCTTCCTGCTCGAAGGCGAGGGCGCTTGGGAGATGGACGGCGGCCAGGTTGCGGTCTGCCCTTCCGGCGGCACCCTGTGTACCAACCCGATTGCGGTGGCCGGCCTGGTGCGCGCCATTGAGGCGGCCAACCAGGTGATGGGCACCGCCGGCGGTCATCAGGTCAAAGATGTGCGTCGATCCCTGGCCACTGCCGTCGGCGGCATTGCCCAATTTCTGACCTGCAGCGTTTTCAGCCACGAACCCTATGAGGCGAACTGATATGTCCAAGAACCTGACGCCCCAAGCCGTGATCACCGAAGAGGTGACCCTGCGCTATGACTATGCCCTCGGTGAGGTTGCCGGCACCTTCATGGACGGCCTCAAACAGGGCAAGATTTTGGCCACCCGCTGTTCCAAGTCGGGCATGGTTTATTTGCCCCCGCGCGCCTTTTGCGAGCGCAGCTTCGAGAAATGCGACGGCTGGATCGAAGCCGGCCAGGAAGGCGTGATCGAGGCCTCCACCGTGGTGCTGCGCGGCTTTGAAGGCTCGCGCCCACCCCCCATTGCCGTGGCCTTTGTGCGGCTGGACGGTGTGCATTCGGCGATTGCCAACTATGTCGAAGGGCTGGACCTGTCTGACACCGAGCGCGCCATGGACCGCCTGGCCCCGGGCACCCGGGTGCGGGTGCAATTTGTGCCCGAGCCGCAGGGTCGGGTGACCGACTTTTACTTCGTGCTCGCGGCTTAAAGACCCGTGAGCAGTGCGGCCGCTTGCGACCTGACCGGGCAGCGCGCCTGGGTCACCGGCGGCACCGCTGGCGTCGGCCTGGCCATTGCCCGCACTTTGCTGGCCGCAGGCGCGCAGGTGGTCATCAGCGGCCGTGATGCGGACCGGGGGCGCTGGGCCCTGGAGCAACTGGGCAGCCAGCGCGCCGAACTGGTGCTTGGCGATGCCAGCGATCCTGAGCAGGCCCGCGCCATGGTGGCCGAGCTACAAAGCCGACAGGCGCGGCTGGACATCGTGGTGGCCAGCGGCGGCGCCGCCGACGAAAAGCCGGGCCTCTTTCACGAGGTGGCCGACGCGCATTTTGAACAGGTCTACCGGCACCAGTTTCTTAACCGGGTTCACCCGGTGCGGGCGGCGCTGCCCCTGCTGCGCGAGCGCGGCGGCAGCGTGCTCTTCATTGGCACCGACGCGGGCCGCCATGCCACCGTCGGCGAGGCCCTGCACGGCGGCCTGGGGGCGGCCACCATCATGCTCACCAAAACCCTGGCCCGGGAATTTTCCCGCTGGGGCATACGGGTCAATGGTCTGGCCCTGACCCTGACCGGGGGCACCGAGGCTTTTGAGGCAGCCATGGCCCGCGGCGATTGGCTCACCGATCTGTACAGCAAGGCCATTGCCCGTTTTCCCCAGGGCAGGCCGCCGCAGGCCGACGAGGTGGCTCAGACGGCACTGTTCCTGGTTTCTTCCCAGTCCAGCCAGGTCAGCGGCCAGACGATCAGCGTCAATGGGGGCTTGTCCTTCGGCGGCTGGTAAGCGGCGGGCTGCCTATTTAGCGCATGAGAACTGTGCGGCCTTGGCAGGCTGCCTTGTCCGGGAGATGGGATTGATCTGAGTCTGGGTTGAATTCTGACGCTGCATCGCCGCGAGGGCACGGCTCCCGCAAAGTGGGTCAGTCATCAAGTTAGCAGCCCCGCAAGCCCTCAGGCTCAGGCGGTGTACTTGACGAAAGCACGACCCTGGCGGCGCTGGTCGGTCCAGCGGCGTGTCTTGAACTCAAAGCGCGGCAGGCTCAGATAAGGCGCTTCGCTCACCTCCATGCGGATGTTGAGCTTTTGCTGAATCTCCTGAGTCACGGCGCCGACCCGCTGGGCCTTTTGGGCCTCGCTCAGGCCGGCACCCGGCCGGAATTCCACCTGGACTTGTACCGTCTCGCGCCCCTGCGGGTCGATGAAGACCAGACCGGCGTATTCTTCAATGGTCTCGTCGGCAAACACCAGCTTGTCAACCGCATCGGGCCAAAGGTTCTGGCCGCGGATCTTCATCATGTCGTCATAGCGGGCCACCGTGCCGGCTTCGATGCTCATCATCGGCCGGCCGCAGCTGCAGACGCTGGCCATGCGTTTGACCCGGTCGCCGGTGCGAAAGCGAAAAATCG
>JBAXEN010000446.1:0-2746 GCA_037140415.1 Betaproteobacteria bacterium
AGGGGTATGCCCGGCCGGCGATTTCTGTGTACTCGCAGCATGAGCCGGCCGGGCATACCCCTCGCACGCAGCTCACCACCACCAAAATTGGCCCTATGACCCGCGGGTCCGACCGAACCCCGCCTCACCGAACTGCCGACGCCATCCGCTTTTCAAGGCGCCGCACGCCCCAGGAGGTCAGCAGGATCAGCAGCAGGTATTCCAGCACCAGGGCGGTGTAGATCTCCAGCGGCCGGTATTCGGTCACATTGAGCTCGTTGGCCCGGCGGGTCAATTCCTGCAGGCCAATCACCGAGACCAGCGAGCTCATTTTGAGCACATAGACAAACTGGTTGCCCAGCGCCGGCAAGATGGTGCGTATGGCCTGCGGGAAGATCACAAAGCGGAAGGTGTCGCGGCTCGACAGGCCCAGAGTCTGCGCCGCTTCGCGCTGGCCTTTGGCCACCGACTGAATGCCGGCGCGAAAAATCTCGGCCTCGAAAGCTGCGTCCGACAGGGCCAGCGAGATCACGCCGGCGGCGAAGGCGCCGAATTGAAGACCGGTGAGCATGGGCAGGCCGTAGTAGACCCACAGCAGCAGCACGAGCAGCGGAATGGCGCGAAACACCTCCACATAGCCGCGCGAGATCAGCCGCAGCGGCTGGGAGTTGGACAGTGCCGACAGTGCCAAAAACACCCCGAGCAGAACCGAGACCAAGATGGCAGCCACCGACAGGCCCACCGTCAGGCCGATTCCGGCGAGGAGAAAGGAGAGGTTGGACGCCCCCTTGTCGCTCAGGGGGTCGAGGATGTACCAGCCCCAGGCGTAGCTATTGCCGTCACCGACGGAGCCGCAGCCGGCCAGCACAAAAGCCAGCGCCGCCAGCGCGGCTGCAAGGCGCGTCATTTCAGCGGCTCAGGGCGCGTTCAGCGGCCCAGCCACTTGGCTTCGAGCATGTCGAAGTAGCCCTCAGACTTTTTCAGAGCCACCCAGTTGTTGACGAAGGTGGTCCAGACCGGCTCGCCTTGCGGCAGAGGATAAGCAAACGGCCGCTTGTTACGCAGTTCGGCCTTGGCAATCACCGTCAAATTGGGATAGGTCTTGACCAGGGTGGCCGCCTCCACATTGCTGGTGATGGTGGCCACAGCGCGGCCGGCCAGCACTTCTTGGTAGCCAGTGGCTGGCTTTTCGATGGACTTGACCGTCGCTTGCGGGAAATGGACCTTGGCTTGCTCTTCGAACACCGTGCCCAGCGAGACGGCCACCACATTGCCACTGCGGTTGAGGTCGCCCCAGTTGGCAAAACGGGCTGCATCGGCCTTGCGGATCACCGGCACCGTGCCGGCGTCGATGTAGGGGTCAGAGAAGGCGACCGTCTTGGCCCGTGCCATGCTGAGCGATGCGCCAGAGAAGATGTCGTAGCGGTTGGAGGTGATGCCGGTGACCAGGGTGGCCCATTCAGCAGGCACCCACTCGACCTTCACGCCCATGTCCTTGGCCAGCTGCTCCATGGCCTCGACGTCAAAGCCGCGGTAGCTGTTGGTGGCCGCGTCCCGGATGGACATGGGGTTGAAGTCGCCGGTGGTGCCCACGCGCAGCGTGCCGCGCTCGAGAATGGTTTGCAGGCGGGTCTTGCCCGGGGCGGTTTGGGCCAGTGCGGGCTGGCTCAGGGCGGCAAGGGCCAGCAAGGTTGTGGCCAGCAGGGACTTGAAGAATTTCATGGCGGAGGTTTCTCGCAAAAAAGAACGCGTGGGACGGGCGGCAGAGACGGCTTGGAGGCTGGTGCCTGAGGGTCTCGCCAGAGGGCGAAAAAGATTCACAATGTTAGCAGTTTCAGCCCGTAAGACCTAAGGCCCTGTCCGGCCTGCTTTGCCCAACGTGAGATACAGCTTCCTCCAATTACTGCGCCAGGGCCTGAGGGGTCACCGGGGCTGGCCCAGGGCCTGGCGTGCGGCCGAGCCGGCCCGCAGCTATGACGCGGTGGTGGTCGGTGGCGGCGGCCATGGCCTGGCCACCGCCTGGCATCTGGTGCGCGATGAGGGCCTGTCCCGGGTGGCGGTGCTCGAGCGCGGCTGGCTGGGCGGCGGTAACACCGGGCGCAATACCACGGTGATCCGCTCCAATTACCTGCGCGAGCCTGGCATCCGGTTTCAGGACGAGAACCTGCGTTTGTGGGAAGACCTCAGCCAGCGTCTGGACTTCAACCTCATGGTCAGCCAGCGCGGGCAAATCGAGATCATTCAGACTTGGGCCAAGCTGCGCGATGCGCGCCGGCGCATGCATGCGATGCGCCTGGTCGGGGCCGACTACGAGTTGCTCGATGCCGATGCGGTCTACCGCCTGCTGCCTCTGCTGCGGCGCGATCCGGGGCAGCGCCTGCCGGTGCTGGCCGGTGCTTGGCAGGGGCGGGCCGGCACGGTGCGCCATGATGCGGTGGCTTGGGCCTATGCCCGAGCCGCCAGTTCGGTGGGGGTGGACATCATCGAAAACTGCGAGGTCAGTGGCATTGAAGTGGCTGCAGGCCGGGTGCAGGCTGTGCAAACCAGCCGCGGGCGCATTGCCACCGAGCGCCTAGGGCTGGCGGTGGCCGGCTCGACCAGCCGATTGGCGCGCATGGCCGGTCTGCGGCTGCCTTTGGAAACACTGACCTTGCAGGCCTTTGTGTCCGAGCCGCTCAAGCCGATGCTGGACGTGATCGTTTCCTGCCCGGCGCTGGGGATGTATTTCAGCCAGTCGGACAAGGGCGAACTGGTGATCGGCGGTGGG
>JBAXEN010000447.1:0-2737 GCA_037140415.1 Betaproteobacteria bacterium
CGCCATGGCACGCGCGATGGTGTCGACCGCGCTGCCGGCGCCGAAGGGCACGATCAGCTTGATCGGGCGGTCTGGAAAGCCCTGGGCCAGGCCGGCGCTGTGCAGGCCAGCCATCACGGTCAGCATCAAGAGCCAGTGTCGGCGCGAGGTGAGCGGCATGCTGGGTTGTCCTTTGTCGTCAAGACGGGAGGCGGATCGCGTAAACCACGATGCAAGAATAGCTTAGATCCCTTAGTCTTTGCACTTTGAGACTGAGTTTGAGATGGCCGATCCTATCGACGCTCTGAGCGACTTTGCTTGCCAGGTGCAGCTGGCCGATGTGCCGCCGCGGGCACTGGCCTATCTGCGCCATGCGCTGGCCGACACCCTGGCGGTGTGCGCCATCGGCAACCGGGAAGAGCCGATGCGACGGCTGCGCGCCCTGCAGTGCGAGCAGGTGGCCGGCGGCCGCGCAGCGGTGTTGGGCACGGATGTGCAGCTCAACCCGCTCGATGCCGCCGCCCTCAATGCGGCCGCCGGTTGCTGGCTGGAGCTCGACGAAGGCAATTTGAGCAGCAACGGCCATCCGGGCATACAGGTCATTCCGACTGCGCTGGCGGTGGCCCAGCAGCTCGGTTGCAGTGGCGCCGATTTTTTGCTCGCCTGCTCCCTCGGCTATGAGGTGGTGGCGCGCATCGGCAGTGCCTGCGACATGCGCATGAGCATCCATCCGCATGGCACCTACGGGGTGGTCGGTGCGGCGGTGGCCGCCGCGCGGCTGATGGGGCTGGAGCGCGCGCAGATGCGCGAGGTGATCAATCTGGCCGGCTCCTCGCCGATCGCCGGCAACCGCCAGGGCATGAAGGAGGGCGCAACGCTGCGCAACTGGTATGCGGCGCACAGCGCCACCATGGGCCAGACGGCGGTACGCCTGGTGCAAAGCGGGTTTACCGGCCCGATCGACGGGCTGCAGCCGACCTGCAACGACGTGCTGTTCGATCACTTCCGGCCGGCCGACATGGTGCGCGATCTCGGACGCAGCTGGTTGCTCGGTGAGGGCTACATCAAGCTGTACGGCTGCGGGCGGCCCATCCATGCTGCCATTGATGCGCTGCGCGATGCGCTGGCGCCGCTGGGCGATGCCAGCGCCTGGCCAGAGCCGCAGGAGGTCGAGCGTATCGAACTGCGCGGCTTCAAGTTTCTGGTGTTTCTCAACCGCACCGATATCCGAAACGCCTTTGCCACCCGCTTTTCCACGCCGTTCGCGCTGGCCTCGGTTTTGACCCACCGCAGCCACGGCATCGAGTGCTTCACCGATGTGGCTGCGGCCGACGAGCGCATACAGGCCTTGATGGGCCGCATCAGCATGGCAGAAGAGCCCCAGTTCAGCGCGGATTTTCCGGCCCGTCAGCGCTGCGAACTGACGGTGGTGCTGCGCGGCGGTCGCCGCTTGCAGGGCCGCTGCGAGGTGATTCGCGGCGAGCCGGCCAACCCTGCCGATCCGCAGGATTACAAGGACAAGTTCATGGCTTTGGCCGGACACATCTGGCCGGCTTTGAGCCTGGAAGGGCTCTACCAGCAGGCCCGCCATCCCGAGTCATTGGCGGGCCTGCGCGGCTGGGGGCTGGCCTGAGCCGGCGCTTAGCCGGTCTTCAGGCACGAAAGCGCCGGCGCGTGAGGGCCAGCGCCAGCCAGAACGCGGCCACCCCGTAGCCGATCAGCACCAGCAGGTGCTGGCCCGCCTGGGCCGGCCATTGGCCCAGGAACAGCGGCCGGATCAGCTCCACCGCCGCCGTCAGCGGCAGCCACTGCGCGATGGCTTGCATGAAGCCCGGCAGTTGCTCGCGCGGGAAGAACACCCCGCTCAGGAACATGGTGGGCGTGAGAAACAGGGTGAAGTAATAGGTGAAGAAGTCGTAGCCCTTGGCCAGGGCGTTGAAGATCAGCGCGATGCTGGCAAACACCATGCCCACCAGGCCCAGCAGGGGCAGGGCCAGCAGCAGCCAGGGGCTGTGGCTGATGTCCAGCACCAGCATCACCAGCAAGATGGCGGCGCTGGCGGACAGCGCCTTGAAGGCCGCCCACAGCATTTCGGCCATCACCACATCGTCGAGTTCAACCGGCGCATTCATGATGCCGTCCCAGGTGCGCTGCACCTGCATGCGTGAGAAGGCTGAGTACAGGGCTTCGAAGCTGGCCGCATTCATGGCGCTCATGCAGATGGAGCCAGAGGCCAGGAACACGATGTAGGGCAGGGTCGAGCCCTGCATCTGCACCTGCCCGACCAATGCGCCCAGGCCGTAGCCGAAAGCCACCAGGGTGATCAGCGGCTCGGCGATGTTGCCCACCAAGCTCGGGATCATCAATTTGCGCCAGACCAGCAGGTTGCGGCGAAACACCGGAACCCAGCGCAGGCTCACTTGCGGGGCCCGCCAGGCCGAGCGGCCTGGGGCGATGGGGCGACTGCTCATCAAGCGTCCTCCCGGATCTGGCGACCGGTGAGTTTGAGGAAGAGGTCTTCCAGATTGGCCGGTCGGTGCAGGGTGCGCAGTTGGGCCTCGCCGGCCAGCGCCTGCAGCAGTGCCTTGGCATCGTGGGTATAGAAAAACACGGTCTCTCCGCTGATTTCGGTGCGTGCGGCCAGGTCCCGCAGTGGCGAGTGGGCCATTTCCAGGGCGCCGCTGCCGTAGACTTCGACCACCTCGGGCTCGAGCTCGCGGGCGATCAAATCGCGCGGCGCGCCCTCGCACATCTTGCG
>JBAXEN010000448.1:0-2733 GCA_037140415.1 Betaproteobacteria bacterium
GGCCCCTACCGGCAAGCCTGTCGGTGCGGAGGGCTGAAGCCGTGCGGCGCGCACGCGATGCCCTGCTGGCCTTGCTCAGCCACGACGCTGCAGGCTTGCTGATCGCGGCGGCGGTAACGGCCTCGTTCTGGGCCTTGGGCTGGGCCATGCCCGGCGACCTGCGCGGTGGCTTCAGGGCCTTGGGCTTGGCGTTGGGGCTGCTGCTGGCTGTCGCGTCGCTGCGGCACCTATGGGTCCTGGCGAAGGTGCGCCGCGAGCTGCCACCGCCGGGCCGCATGGTGGACCTGGGCGGCTACCGGGTGCACGTGTTGGCCGAAGGTCAGGCGCGTGACGGCCGGCCCCCCGTGGTCTGGTTTGCCGGCGGCCATGCCGGCGGCTTCGCCATGCATCACCTGCACCGGGCCTTTCGCGGCGAGACCCGGTCCATCCTCATCGACCGGCCGGGCACGGGCTGGAGCGACGCCGGCCCCTTTCCCCGCACCACCGCGCGCGAGGCCGACGAGATGGTGCTGGCGCTCGAGCGCGCGGGCGAGACGGGGCCTTACGTCTGGGCCGGTCACTCCTTTGGCGGCTTGCTGGTGGCCAACATCGCGCGACGGCGGCCAGACCTGGTGCACACCGTGGTGTTGCTCGACCCCACGCCCTTGGAGACCATCGTCTTCGGCCCCCGCCTGGGTGCCTTGGCGGAGATGCGGCGGACGGCCTGGCTGGGCGGCTTCATGCAGTTGTTCGGCCTGAACATGGCCATGCGAGCGGAGGCCAAGGCGCGCCAGATTCCGGCCTACGCCAAGGCCATGGATGCTGCCCGCGCGGTGCTCGGGCCTGAAGTGGCCGCCGTGCGCGCAGTGGCGTTCAATGCTGCCGCCTACTTCACCCAGGCATCGATCTACAGCGAGCTCAGCCCCGAGGGCGTGGCTGCGGTGGCCTGGGACACCGTGGTCTACGACCGCGATCTGGGTGACCTGCCGGTGTGGCTGGTGGGCCCGCGCGACGACAACGACAGTGACATCGGCCTGCTGCCAGAGGCGCAGCAAGGCAGCGCCGCCAACGCGCAACGGATGTTCCGCTTCTTCGCCGCCACGCGCGAACGTTATCTGGCCACGTCCACCCGCTCGCGCCGCGTCGTGGCGCCGCAGGGTTCCGGCCACAACTTCGTCTATGAAGAAGCGCAGTGGACGACGGGTGTGATGCGCGAAGTCCTCCTCGGTTCAGACTCTGCTTCTCCCGCAGTAAAGCCATGATCGACGAAGAGAGCATCCGCCGCTATCGCGAAGACGGAGCCGTCGTGCTGCGCGGCCTGCTCGACCCAGCGACGGTGCAGCGGCTTCGTGATGCGGTGCAGGCCGTCCTTGGCGACCTGAGCCCGCACGGCAACGAGTACGCCCAGCCCGGAGAGGGCCGGTTTGCGCAAGACATGTTCATGGCGCAGCGGCCGGACGCGGCTGGCGCCGCCTTCCGCCGCCTGGTGCATGACTCGCCTCTGGCCGAAGCGGCCGCCCGGCTCATGGGTGCGGAACAGGTGCGCTTTTTCTATGACCAGATGTTCGTGAAGGAACCGGGCTCGTTGGCGCCAACGCCCTGGCACCAAGACCTGCCCTACTGGCCGCTGCGAGGTGATCAGATCTGCGGCCTGTGGTGCCCTCTTGACAGCGTGGATCTCGACAGCGGCGCAGTCGAGTACGTGCGCGGCTCGCACCTTGGCGGGCGCTGGTACCGGCCGCAGCATTTTGGTGGCGCCTCCGGCTACGACGGAGCGGCTGGCGAGCCGATGCCGGACATCGACGCCACGGTCGATGCCAGGGACCGGCTGTCCTGGGCCATGGAGCCGGGCGATGCCATCGCCTTTCACGGACTCGTCGTGCACGGCGCTGGCGGTAACCGCAACGCACAGCGCCGGCGTCGGGCCGTGTCCCTGCGTTGGATGGGTGACGACGCCGTGTTCGACGACCGTCCGGGCACCTACCCCTTCGACGTCGCGGGCCAGGTGCCGGGCTTGCCTCTGCAGGGCGAGTTGTACCCGCGGATCTGGCCGACCGATAACAACCGATGAGCCGGTGCGCCAACCCATCGACCGAGTCCCACAAATGCGCTGACCCATGACCCCAGCCATTGCCCCTTTTGTCGAAGAGCCGTTGCCGGAATTCCGCGAGTACCCACCGCCCGAAATGATCGACCGAGCGGAGGGCTTCCTCGCCGATATGAGGCGTCGCCGCACGGTGCGCGACTTCGACCCCCGACCCGTTCCGCGCGAGGTGATCGAAGCCTGCCTGCGGGCTGCCGGCACGGCGCCATCAGGCGCCAACCAGCAACCTTGGTTCTTCAGCGTCATCACCAAGCCCACGCACAAGCGGCGCGTGCGCGAAGCGGCGGAGGCCGAAGAGCGCAGCTTCTACCAGGAGCGTGCGCCACAGGAGTGGTTGGACGCGCTGGCCCCGCTGGGCACCGACTGGAACAAGCCTTTCCTGGAAGAGGCGCCGGTGCTCATCGCCATCTTCGCGCAGAAGTACGGTGTGCGTCCCGACGGCTCGCGCTTCAGCCACTACTACGTGCCCGAATCGGTTGGCATTTCATCGGGTTTCCTTATTGCCGCGCTGCACCACGCCGGCCTGGCCACGCTGACGCACACGCCCAACCCGATGAGCTTCCTGAACAAGTTGTGTGGCCGGCCGGCTTCGGAAAAGCCGGTGATCCTGCTGGTGGTGGGCTACCCCAAGCAGGGATGCCGGGTCCCCG
>JBAXEN010000449.1:0-2703 GCA_037140415.1 Betaproteobacteria bacterium
CAGCCACCGACTCGGCCAGTGGCAGGTGTCCGGGCGTCTGGCGCAGCAAAGCCTCGGAGGCTTTGAGATAAAACGCGCTTGCTTCCCGGGCCAGGCCGATGTCCTCTTCCTCAGCCTGGCCCTGGGCTGTCCAGAGATCAGCGGCCCGATGGATCAGCAGCTGGCTCGGCGTGCAAGCGGAGAGCCAGCTGACCGTCAGCAACAGCGCAAGGCGCGCAAACGCAATTGTTGAGCCTTTGAACATGGGCGCCCGTGGGGAGATGACCGAACCGCAGCACTAGAACGACTCGCGAGGCGGCGCCTGTCCCTCGTTCTTGCGGCCCCACTTTATGTCCGGCCCGTGAAAAATTCATGACATTCATGACCCTTAGCGCTTGGACGCCGGGCTATTGCCATCTCGCGCGCGGGCTGCACCAGCCCGGGCACCGCTTGCCATCGCCCTGTCATGGCACACCGCTAGCCTGCAGGCTATGCACAAACGCCCGACCCTGACCTTGCGCCTTGTCACCGGTTTCGCGACCGGGATCTTGCGCTGCGCTACCGCGCTGATCCTTTTTGGCGCCGCGCTCTCAGCCAGGGCGCAGGCCTTCGAGTTTGTCGCCTTGGGCGACCTGCCCTATGGCGACCCCGCAAAAGTCGGCGCACCCTACCGCGCTCTGATTGACAGCATCAACCGTGTGCAGCCTGCGTTTTCAATTCATGTCGGCGATTTCAAATCGGGCTCCACCGCCTGCAGCAATGAGGAGTTTCAGACCCAACTCAAGCACTTTGGCTTGTTTGACGCGCCACTGATTTACACGCCTGGGGACAACGAGTGGACGGATTGCCATCGGGCCAATAACGGCGCCCATGACCCGCTCGAGCGACTGGCTGCGCTGCGCAGCCAATTTTTCCCGGAGGGCAAGTCACTGGGCCGGCTGCCGCTGGCGGTGCAAAGCCAGGCCGGCCTGAGCCCCGGCCACAGCAAGTTCGTGGAAAACCTGCGCTGGCAACACCAGAGGGTTCTGTTTGCGACGGTTCACATTGTCGGCAGCAACAACAACTTCGAGGTGCGCGACGCCAAGGCTGTGGCCGAATTCATCGAGCGCGACTTGGCCAACGTGGCCTGGATACAAGCTGCCTTTGCCCAGGCACGCCAAAGTGGGGCCCAAGCCTTGGTTTTTGCCATCCATGGCGATGTGTTTGAGTCCAGGACCGTCAGGGAGGATTTCCCGACGCATTCGGGCTTCAGAGTCAGCATCGGTCAAACCCTGCTGCCGCTGGCGGCCGCTGCCGGTATTCCCGTTTTGCTCCTACACGGCGACAGCCATGTGTTTCGTTTCGATCAGCCCTTTAGTCTGAACCGGGCTCCGATCGCCAATCTGTTTCGCCTGGTCGTGCCTGGCGCCACGGACATGCGTGCCGTGCGAGTGGGGGTGGAGCCCGGCAGCGCCCAGCCCTGGAGTGTGCGTTTGCTGCAGGCCAATCGCTGAGCCCTTGGTGGGATGCGGACCGCAGCGCCCGGTCAGGCCACTTCAAACAGCCCCGCCGCCCCCATGCCGCCGCCTACGCACATGGTCACCACCACATATTTCACCCCGCGGCGCTGGCCCTCGATCAGCGCATGGCCGACCAAACGTGCGCCGGTCATGCCATAGGGGTGGCCGATGGAAATGCCGCCGCCGTTGACGTTGTAGCGATCGGGGTCTATGCCCAGATGGTCGCGGCAATACAGGGCCTGGCAGGCAAAGGCCTCGTTGAGTTCCCACAGGCCGATGTCTTCGACGCGCAGGCCATGCTGTTTGAGCAGCTTGGGGATCGCGTAGATCGGCCCTATGCCCATTTCCTCGGGCGCGCAGCCGGCCACCGCCATGCCGCGGTAGATGCCCAAAGGCGCCAGGCCGCGGCGTGAGGCCAAGCCCGCGTCCATGATGACGCAGGCCGAGGCGCCGTCGGAGAGTTGGCTGGCATTGCCGGCGGTCACCACGCCGCCTTCGATCACTGGCTTTAAGGACGTCAAGCCCTCGAGCGTGGTGTCGGCGCGGTTGCTCTCGTCACGCTCGAGCGTCACTTGGCGCAGGCTGACCGCGCCGGTGGCTTTGTCGGTCACCGCCATGGTGGTGGTGATCGGCACGATTTCGCGCTCAAAGCGCCCCAAAGCCTGCGCCTGTGCGGTGCGGCGCTGAGACTCCAAGGCGTAAGCGTCCTGGGCCTGGCGGCTGATGCCGTACTTGCGGGCGACGAATTCCGCGGTCTGCAGCATCGGCATATAGGCAGTCGGTGCCAGATGCTCAAGCGCCGGGTCACGGCTGGCGGTGACGGCGTCGAAGTAGGGCTTTTGCACCGCGGTGATGTTTTCCTGACCGCCGGCCACGACGATCTGCATGCCGTCGACCATCACCTGCTTGGCGGCGGTGGCGATCGCCATCAGCCCTGATGCGCATTGCCGGTCCATGGTTTGGGCCGCGACCGAAGCCGGCAGCCCTGCTGCGAGCATGCCGTTGCGGGCGACGTTCATGCCGGCGGTGCCGCTTGCCAGCACCGTGCCGATCACCACATCGTCAACCTCGCCGCCCTCGAGTCCAGCGCGTTGGACCGCATGGCCAATGACATGCCCGAGCAGGCTGGGCGAGGGGGTGTGGTTGAGCGAACCTTTGTAGGCGCGGCCGATGCCGGTGCGCGCGGTCGAGACGATGACGGCTTCTTTCATGCGGGGGCTTTCCA
>JBAXEN010000450.1:0-2702 GCA_037140415.1 Betaproteobacteria bacterium
CCCTTTGCGCTGATGAAGGACTTCGTCGGCGTGGCGCCGATCAACTACTCCGACCTGGTGCTGGTGGTGCACCCCTCCAAGGGCATCAACACCCTGGGCGATCTGATCAAGCGCGCCCAGGCCGAGCCGGGCAAACTCAACTTCGCCTCGTCCGGGCCGGGCACGCCCTATCACATGGCCGGCGAGCTGCTCAAGAGCATGGCCCGCATCAACATGGTTCATGTGCCCTATAAGGGCAGCTCGGGCGCGCGCACCGACGTGATCGGCGGCCAGGTTGAAATGATGTTCGACGCGGTCACCACCATGACCGAACAAGTCAAAGCCGGCAAGGTCAAGGCCCTGGCCACCACCGGCCGGGCCCGCTCCGACGTGATGCCCGAGGTGCCGACCCTGACCGAAGCCGGCGTGGCCGGCTATGAAGCCACCATCTGGCTGGGCCTGATGGCCCCGCGCGGCACGCCGCAGGCCGTGGTCGATAAGCTCAACGAGACCATCAGCAAGATCGTCGGCGCCCCGGATGTCAAGCAGGCCTGGAGCAAACAGGGTGCGGTGCCCATGGTCATGAGTCCGGCGGTCTTCACCAAATACCTCAATGACGATGTGAACAAATGGGCCACCGTCATCAAAACCGCCAACATCAAACTCGACTGAGCCCCAAAGCATGAGCTCCTTGCACATCCTCAGCGGCGGCGCCGCCAACGGCCTGGTCAACAAGCTGCAAGCGCAGTTTCAGCAGCGCACCGGGTTGGAGGTGGCTGGCACTTTCAGTGCGGTCGGCCAAATGAAAGAAGCGCTGCTGGCCGGCCAGCCCTGCGACCTGGTCATCCTCACCGAGGCCATGGTTCAAGAGCTGGTCGCCAGCGGCCACCTCGACAGCGCCAGCGCCCACAGGGTGGGCGGGGTGCAGACCGGCCTGGGCCTGCCTGCAGGCCAAAGCGTGCCGCCGCTGAACAATGCCGAGCAACTGGCGCAGGCCCTGGCGCAGGCCAGCGGGGTGTACATGGCCGACCCGGTCAAGTCCACCGCCGGCATCCATTTCATGAAGGTGTTGCGCGAGCTGGGCCTGGACCAAAGCCTGGGGCCGCGCCTGAAGGGCTTCCCCAACGGCCAGACCGCCATGGCCACCATGGCAAGTGACAGCCAGACCGCCACCGGACCGCTGATCGGCTGCACCCAGATCACAGAAATCCTCAACACCCCCGGCGTCCAACTGGTCGGCCTGCTGCCCAAACAGTTCGAACTGGCCACGCCCTACTGGGCCGCCGTCACCCGCAGCAGCCAGCAAGCCGAGGCTGCCGCCGTCATGGTTGAGCTGCTGAGCGCGCCAGCGCAGGCCGAGCTGCGCAAGGCCTGTGGGTTTGATGGCTGAGCTTCGCTGATGCTTCTGCGTCCCGTCATGAGGAGCTGATGATCAGCCCCTCATGCCCTCACCCAGCCTAAGCCGCCGCCGGCTGCACGCCGAAGACGCGCTGGCTGCGGCTGCGGTCCGCCACCAGCGCGGCCACGGCGTCTGCCGTGGCTGCGCTCAGGGTCCAGCCCAGGTGGCCGTGGCCGGTGTTGTAGAACACATTGGCCTGCTTGCCGGCGCCCACCCGCGGCATCATGTCCGGCATCATGGGCCGCAGGCCGGCCCAGGGCACCACCTGGCGGGTGCTCACGCCAGGGAAGCACTGATTGACCCAGTCCACCAGCGGGCGGATGCGGTCGGCGCGGATGTCGCGGTTGTAGCCGTTGAATTCGGCGGTGCCCGCCACCCTGAATCGGTCTACCCCTAAGCGGCTGGTCACCAGCTTGGTTTCGTCGTCGAGCAGGCTCACCGTGGGCGCTCCGGCCTGGCTGGCCGCGTCCAGCAGGTTGACGGTGATGGAGTAGCCCTTGACAGGATAAATGTTGATGCGGTCGCCCAGCTGCGCCGCCAGGCTGCGGCTGCCCACGCCGGCGCACACCACCAGAGCGTCAAAGCTGTGCTCCTGCATCTGGCCTTCACAGCTGGCGCTCACCCGCGCCTGCTGGCCGTCGCTGCGCAGGGCATTGACTTCCTGGCCATAGAGGATGCGCACGCCCAGGCGCTCGCAGGCGGCGGCCAGCCCTTGGGTGAACTTGTGGATGTCGCCGGTGGAATCGCTCTCGGTGTAGTAGCCGCCGTAATAGCTGCCCGCCAGGGTGGGCTCGATGGCTTTCATCTCGGCCGGGGTCACGGCGCGGCGCGGCAGGCCCCCTTGCGCGAGCAGCTTGGAGACCCGGCCCGCATGCTCGAAGCCTTTGCGGTCGCGGTAGACGTGCAAGATGCCTTGCTTCTTCAGGTCAAAGTGGATGCCTTCGGCATCGGCCCAGGCAAACAGGTGCTGGCGTGCGGCAATGGCCAGGCGCGCGGTCTCGATGGTGTTGCTTTCGTACTTGGGAATGCTGGCCATGAACTCGGCAAACCAGGACAGCTTGTGCCAGCTCGGCTTGGGGTTGAGCAGCAGCGGCGCGTCTTTGCGCAGCATCCATTTGAGGCCCTTGATCAGGGTCGACGGGTGGGTCCAGGTTTCGGCGTTGGAGGCCGAGAGCTGGCCGCCGTTGGCAAACGAGGTGTCCATGGCGGCGTAGCGGTGCCGCTCGAACAAGGTCACGGCAAAGCCGCGACGGGCCAGGCTGTAGGCGGTGGTCACGCCGGTGATGCCGCCACCAATGACTGCGATGGATTTCATGAGGTTCGC
>JBAXEN010000451.1:0-2700 GCA_037140415.1 Betaproteobacteria bacterium
ACCCAGATTCGCACCAAGATCCAAGGTGATGCTGCTGGGCGCTGAGAAGGTGCCGGTTTGAACCGTAAGGTTCTGCGCGGCATAGTTCACCAGCGAGGTGTCCGCTGCCTGGCGGGTGATCTCGACGTTGATCGCGCTTGATGTGGCGCTCAGGCCGGTCACGCCCACGAAATTAGCGCCAGTGGCCGAGGCCTTGACCGCCGTCCATTCGCGGGCCGTCTGGCCTTGTGCGGGGGTCTTTTCAGTCTGCACCGCCAGCGCGAAGTTCACCCCTGTGAGGTTCAGGCCGGTGGGGTCTGCGCTGCCGCCGTTGATGCCGGCAAACGCCGACAGGCCGTTGCCACCAATGAGCAGTTGGTCCACCGCTACAGGGGTGGCCGATTCGTCCACACCCGTGGTGCTGGCCAGGTCAGCGAGCTTGACGCTGCCCGTGCTCTTGGTCAAATTCAAGTCGCCGCTCAGGCGCAAGAAGCCAAAGGCATCGACCGTCAGATTGCCGGACGCCTTGAGCAACTTGCCCTGCGCCCCGTCCATGGACAGGTTCAAGCTGGTGGCTACGCCCGTGGCCACGGCCAGCGTGGTTTTTCCGGTGGCGTAGTTCACCACCGCGTCGCCCGCACCCTCGGCCTGGTTCAATTGGAAGGCCAGGCTTTGGCCGCTCAGGGTGACGCCGCTCAGGCCGCTCAGCGAGGCGCCTGTGGCGCTGGCTTGCGCGCTGGTCCAGCGGCGGCTGGCGTCGGACTTGGCGCTCATGAGTGCCAAGCCGAACTCCACGCCGGTCAAGGCCACTTGCGGGCCGCCGGCGGCGCCGAGCTGGGCGTTGAGGTCTTTGCCGCCCAGAGTCAGCAGACTGACTTCGACGCCGGTGCTCGCTTCGTTGACTGCGGTGCCAGCGGTGTCCGTGGCCAGTTTGACGGTGGTGCTGTCGGCCAGGAAGGCAAAGTTGCCGTTGACCCGGAAGAAGTCACCCAGCACCAAGTTGGCGCCACTCACGCCCACAGCCTTCACACCCGCGTTCAGGCTGCCAAAGGTGTAGTCGGTGCCGGCCACGTTGATGGCGCGGCTCGACGCATCGAGGTCGGTGCTGTTCCAGCGCACGGTGGCGGAGGTCGCCGACAGCGCGATGGAGTCGCCCAGGGACATGTCGGCCGCGCCCGAGGCCTCGACCAACATGCCGGGGTTGCTTTGCGCCGCATCGCGGATGACCAGGGCCAGGCTGGCCTGCTTGACGCCGGCGCGCATGTCGCCCACCCGCACCGAGGCACTGGCATTGCTGGCCACGACCTCCAGATTGCCGGTGGCAGAGTCACGCTCAAACGACAGATTGCCCGAGACCTGCAGGCTCTCGCCTATGCGCGCTTGCAGCCCGGTGACATTGAGCACCGGATCGGCCGTGGCGCCCATGGCCGACAAGGTGTGGCTCAGACCGCCGACCTGCAGGATTTTCTCGGCCTGGGTGACGCCCGTGGTGTTCAGGCGCAGCAGCGCACTGGTGGCGCTGACAGAGGCAAATCCGCCGCCGTTGACGTAAAAGCTGCCGCTGCCTTCGAGCTGATAGGTGTTGTCGCTGTAAATCGCCAGGCCAAAGCTGGCGCTGTCCAAGCCCAAAGACACGCCGCCCGCATTCATGCGGGCGCTGATGCCGGTGCCTGCGGCCAGCAAGCCGCTGACCGATGAGGCAAAGCCCAAGGTACCCGAGACGCTCACCAGCCCCGCCACGTCCAGCGCGGCGGTGCCCGACAGGGCGGCGCGCTCGGTGGTGGTGGCGCTGTCGAAGGTGTAAGTGGTGCTGCCCACCACCAGGCTGCGCGGAGCGGCCGAAAGGTCGAGCAGGGTGTTGTTGGTGGCCCCGCCCGTGGTGCCCAAGCCTTGCGCAAAGTCCAGGGTGAGCGATGAGGCGGTGAGCGACACATTGCTGGAGCCCACCATGGACAAGCCAGACACCGTGCCTTCAGCCCACAGCCAGCCGCCGTCATTGGCCAGGTTTTCGCTGCGCAGCCAGAGCACGCCCAAGTCAGCGTCGGTAAAGCGCAGGCCAGGCGCGGAGGCGCTGGTGGCGTCCAGCCCCAGATAGCCGCTGGCGTTTTCCAGGCCCAGGGTGAACACGTCCACCGTCTGGCCGGCAATCACCACATTGTTGGTAAAGCCCAGGGTGGCCGAACCGCTCAGGCTAAAGCCCTCGCCCAGGGCAATGCTGCCGGTAAAGCTGTAGCTGCTGTTGTTGCGAAAGTAGTCAAAGTTGAGCCACTGGCCGACGCGGTCTTGCAGGGCTTGGTCATCGGCCTGCACCACAGAGCGCAGGGCGCTGACCAGCTGGGCGGTGCTGGCGTCCAGCACATGGGCTTTGAGGCTCAGTCCATTGGAGGCGCTGAGCACCTCAAAGTACACCCCCTCGCCTGCATCAATCAGGCCGCTGCCGCTGGCAAAGCCGCCGCTGACGCTGCCGTAGGTGAGCACGTTGAACACCTGCCCGTCGGTGGGCCGGTAGCCATCGAGCAGATCGACCTGAATTTGCCCGTCCAGGGAGGCCAGGCCGCTGACATTGATCTGGTCGTAATGGTGAGCACCCGTGCCCGCGGTGTCACCGGCAATCTCGAACAAGGTGGCCGAGCCAGACCCCAAGGTCAAGGTGCCCACGTTCTGCACGCCGGGCGAATAGCCCGGGCTGAGCAGGCCCTCGACCGTCAAATCCCCATAAAA
>JBAXEN010000452.1:0-2693 GCA_037140415.1 Betaproteobacteria bacterium
ATCGTCGCGCTTGGCGCCGCTGACCCGCACCGCATCGCCCTGGATCGAGCCCTGCACCTTGAGTTTGCTGCCCTTGATGAGCTGCTGAATCTTTTTGGCGTCGTCGCCGGCGATGCCGTTGCGTACCTTGCTGACCTGCTTGACCTTGTCGCCGCCGATTTTCTCGATCTTGCCCAGATCGAGAAAGCGCACATCCACCCCGGCCTTGGCCAGCTTGCTGCGCAGAATGTCGTTGATCTGATCGATCTGAAAGTCACCGTCACCGATCAGGGTGATGTCTTTGTCCTTGATCTCAATGGCGGCCGCTGTGCCCTTGAAGTCAAAGCGGGTGCCGATTTCCTTGGCGCAGTTCTCCACCGCATTCTTGAGTTTGACCAAATCGGCTTCCAGGACAGTATCGAATGAGGGCATAAAAGTCTCGTCGGCAGAAATATCGCGATGCGACAATCTGTAAATGTTAGTCGAGAAACAGCTTGCGCTGCAGCCCCACAACACCTTTGGCATCGCTGCCAAGGCTCAGGAGCTGGTGCGGGTACGTGGTTTGGACGATGTTCAGGCGGTGCTGGCCGACCCGGTGCTGCGTGGGCGGCCCAAGTTTGTGCTGGGCGGCGGCAGCAACATCGTGCTGACGGGCGACGTCAAGCCCTTGGTGCTCAAGGTCGAGGTCGCCGGCCGCCGATGGGTGGGCGAGACGGCGCGGCATTCGATTGTTGAGGCCGGTGCTGGTGAAAACTGGCACGATCTGGTGGCCTGGACCCTGGCCCAGGGCTGGCCCGGCCTGGAAAACATGGCCCTGATTCCCGGCACCGTGGGCGCATCGCCGGTGCAGAACATCGGCGCTTATGGGGTGGAGTTGCAGGACCGGTTTGACTCGCTCGATGCGGTCGATCTGCACACCGGCCAGCTGTTTACCCTGGATGCGTCGCAATGCGCATTTGGCTACCGCGACTCGGTGTTCAAGCATGCGCCGCCGCCGAACAGCAGCGGCGGGGCCGGCGTGCGCGGCATGGGCTTGGCCGGTCGGGCCCTGATCCTGCGGGTGCGCTTTGCCCTGCCCAAGCGCTGGAAGCCGGTGCTCGGCTACGCCGATCTGGAGCGGCGCATGGCCCTGGACGGCTTGAGCCCGGCCGAGGTCACGCCGGTGCAGTTGTTCAACTGGATTTGCGAGATCCGCCGCGCCAAGCTGCCCGACCCCGCCGTGCTGGGCAATGCCGGCAGTTTTTTCAAAAACCCGACGGTCAGCCCAGAGCAGTGCGCCGACATCATTGCCCGCGACCCCAAGGTGGTTCACTATCCCATGGCCGACGGCAGCATCAAATTGGCCGCCGGCTGGCTGATTGACGCCTGCGGCTGGAAGGGCAAGAGCGTGGGCCGGGCCGGCGTCTATGAGAAGCAGGCCCTGGTGCTGGTCAATCGGGGCGGGTCCAGCGACCCGGTGACCGGTGGTGAGGTCATGACCCTGGCCCGCGCGATACAGACCAGCGTCTATGAGCGCTTTGGCCTGCGGCTGGAGCCCGAGCCGGTGGTGCTGTGAGCAGGGCTTTTTCAGGTTTTGAGGGATCTCGCCTTGGAAGGAGATGACGTTGTGCATACCGAGCTGACCATACTCACCGGCCATTCTCGCGGCATGGGCCGCGCCATGGCGCAGCGCTTGCTGTCCCAAGGCCACTTGCTGCTGGGCATATCTCGGGGGCGGGCCCAAGGCCTGGCTCCTGCGGCCGGTGCGGCGGGCGAGTTGATCGAATGGCAGGCGGATTTGGCCGACGGTCCAGAGGTGGCGCGGCGCCTGCAAAGCTGGCTTGAAGGGCAGGCGGCTTTGCCCTGGCGCCGTGTGACCCTGATCAACAATGCCGGGCTGATCCCGGCCATCGTGCCTCTGTCACGCTCGCAGCCTGAGGATCTGGCGCGGGCGCTGCGCGTGGATCTGGAAACGCCGATGCAGTTGTGTGCGGTTGTCCTGGCGGCCACCGCTAACTGGCCGGCGCAGCGGCGCATCCTGAATATCTCGTCCGGGCTGGGGCGCAGGCCCATGGCCTCGCAGTCGGCTTATTGCGCAGCCAAGGCCGGCATGGACCACTTCACCCGCTGCTTGGCGCTCGATGAGGCCCGCATGCCCAATGGCGCCCGGGTGTGTTCACTGGCGCCTGGCGTGATCGATACCGAGATGCAGATGCAGCTGCGCGGCGCACCGGACCCCGACTTCCCCGACCGGCAGGGCTTCGAAGGCCTGTACCAGCAAGGCATGCTCAGCACGCCCGACGACGCCGCCGAGCGGCTGCTGGCCTTCTTGGCCAGGCCGGACTTTGGCCAGCAGCCAGTGGCCGACGTGCGTTCATGAAGTCATTCAAATAATCGGGGTCAAACAAATAATTGGGGTCAGACACCGATTAACAGAATAATTGGGGTCGAATAATTGGAATAATTGGGGTCAGGAATAATTGGGGTCAGACACCGATTAAGGCCAAGATCCAGGAGATCGCGCACCATGAAAAAACGGCCCGCAGGCCGTTTTTTCGGGAGGGCCGGGCCTCAGTTCTTGCCGCTGCCCTCGAGCTTGTAAATGTGCGGACCTTCGCCGCTGGACAGCAGGCCACTGTGGGCGTAGATGCCCAGCTTGGCCCGGGTGTCGGTGATGTCGAGGTTGCGCATGGTCAGCTGGCCGATGCGGTCGAGCGGGCTGAAGGGCGCGTCTT
>JBAXEN010000453.1:0-2681 GCA_037140415.1 Betaproteobacteria bacterium
AGGGGCTGCGCGCCGGCATGGGCGCGCATTTTGGCTTGCAACTGTTTGAAGGGGTGCAGGCCGAGGAACTACAGTCCTTGGCGCTGCCGCTTCTGGCCACCAGCTCCCACGGCGGACTGGCACTGCATGAGCATTTTCTTCCCTGGCCCTGTGCCTGGGTCTTCGGCCACGAAGGGCAGGGGGTGTCCCAGGACCTGCTGGCCCGGGCCACGCAGGCGGTACGCATCATCCAGCCGGGCGGCCAGGAGTCGCTCAATGTGGCTGCGGCCGCAGCCATCTGCCTGCATGCCAGTGCGGCATCGTCCATCGGCCAAAGTGCAGGCCTTGATCGAGCCAGACTATAATCAGAGGCTTTTCAGAATCAGCCTCGCCCGGGCGCAGCAAAAGCCGACTTTTTACACAAGCACCAGCCAGCGCCAGTGGGATGCCAGTCCCCTCGTGCGCGTGCGACCGGGCGAACCGTCAACCCAACGGAGAACCCAGTGCTTTTGTCCCTTCAGGGAAGTCACCCCCCCGCCATCCTGGCTCTTGCCGACGGCTCAGTGTTTATCGGCAAGTCGATCGGAGCACCTGGCTCGACCGTCGGTGAAGTGGTGTTCAACACCTCGATGACCGGCTACCAGGAAATCCTCACCGATCCGAGCTACTGCCAGCAGATCGTCACCCTGACCTATCCGCACATCGGCAACTACGGCATCAATGCCGAAGACGTCGAGGCAGACAAGGTGCATGCCGCAGGCCTGGTCATTAAAGACCTGCCCCTGCTGTCCAGCAACTTTCGGCAAAGCCAGAGCCTGAGCCAGTACCTGGTCTCTCAAGGAACGGTGGCCATTGCTGGCCTCGACACACGCCAGTTGACCCGTCATTTGCGCACCCAGGGCGCGCAAAACGGCTGCATCATGGCGCTGGCGTCCGATCAGGTCGTCAGCGACGCGCTCATCGAAAAAGCAGTGGCAGCGGCCCAAGCCGCGCCCAGCATGGCCGGGCTGGATTTGGCCAAGGTGGTCAGCAGCGCCTCAAGCTATGAATGGACGCAGACCGAATGGGCGCTGGGTCAGGGTTATGGCGAGCAGAGCGCACCTCAATTTCACGTGGTGGCCTACGACTTTGGCGTGAAGAAAAACATCTTGCGCATGCTGGCCCAACGCGGCTGCCGGGTCACCGTGGTGCCGGCGCAAACGCCGGCCAGCGCCGCGCTGGCCTTGCGTCCGGATGGTATTTTTCTCTCCAACGGCCCCGGCGACCCACAGCCTTGCGACTATGCGATCGCAGCGGCCAGCCAGTTGATCGAGTCCGGTCTTCCCACCTTCGGCATCTGCCTGGGCCACCAGATCATGGCACTGGCCTCCGGCGCGAGCACCTTCAAGATGAAGTTCGGCCACCATGGCGCCAATCACCCGGTCAAGGACTTGGACAGTGGCCGCGTCTCGATCACCAGCCAGAACCATGGCTTTGCGGTCGACGAGAAAACCCTGCCCACCCACCTGCGGGCCACCCATATCAGCCTGTTTGACGGCACCTTGCAGGGCCTGGAGCGCACCGACAAGCCTGCGTTTTGCTTCCAGGGCCATCCCGAGGCCTCGCCCGGCCCCCAAGATATCGGCTACCTGTTCGACCGTTTCACCGCGCTGATGGAGCAGGCCAAGGAGAAAGCGCATGCCTAAGCGCACAGACATCAAGAGCATCCTCATCATCGGCGCCGGCCCGATCATCATTGGTCAGGCCTGCGAGTTTGACTACTCCGGGGTGCAGGCCTGCAAGGCCTTGCGCGAGGAAGGCTACAAGGTCATCCTGATCAACAGCAACCCGGCCACCATCATGACCGACCCGGCCACGGCCGACGTCACCTATATCGAGCCCATCACCTGGCAGACGGTCGAAAAGATCATCGCCAAGGAGCGGCCCGACGCGATCTTGCCGACCATGGGCGGGCAAACTGCGCTGAACTGCGCTTTGGACCTTTGGCACCATGGCGTGCTCGATCAATACAAGGTCGAGCTGATCGGCGCCACGCCCGAGGCCATTGACAAGGCTGAAGACCGCCTCAAGTTCAAGGACGCCATGACCAAGATTGGTCTGGGCTCGGCGCGCTCGGGCATCGCCCACAGCATGGAGGAGGCTTGGGGCGTCCAAAAGCAGGTGGGCTTTCCCACCGTGATTCGCCCGAGCTTTACGCTCGGCGGCACCGGCGGCGGGATTGCCTACAACGCCGAAGAGTTCGAGACCATCTGCAAGCGCGGCCTGGAGGCCTCGCCCACCCATGAGTTGCTGATTGAAGAATCTCTGCTGGGGTGGAAAGAGTACGAGATGGAGGTGGTGCGCGACAAGAAAGACAACTGCATCATCGTCTGCTCGATCGAGAATCTGGACCCGATGGGTGTGCACACCGGCGATTCCATCACGGTCGCGCCAGCGCAGACCCTGACCGACAAGGAATACCAGATCATGCGCAACGCCTCGCTGGCGGTGCTGCGCGAGATCGGCGTCGATACCGGCGGCTCCAATGTGCAGTTCTCGATCAACCCCAAAGACGGGCGCATGATCGTTATCGAGATGAACCCGCGGGTGTCTCGCTCCTCGGCGCTGGCCTCCAAGGCCACCGGCTTTCCGATCGCCAAGGTGGCGGCCAAGCTGGCCATCGGCTACACGCTCGACGAGCTGCGCAACGAGATCACCGGCGG
>JBAXEN010000454.1:0-2679 GCA_037140415.1 Betaproteobacteria bacterium
AACAAGCTGAGATGGCGGCGCTGTTTGCCGATCTGCCGTCGGCCTTGGCCAACTCGGTCGAAATCGCCAAACGCTGCAACCTGAGCTTGCAGCTGGGCAAGCCGCGCCTGCCCGACTATCCGACGCCGGTGGTGGACGGCGTGCCGCTGCCGATTGATCAGTATTTCCGCCAGGCTTCCCACGAGGGCCTGCAAGAGCGCCTGCTCAAGCTCTACCCGGATGCGGCGCTGCGCGAGCAAAAGCGCCCCGAGTACGTGCAGCGGCTGGACTTCGAGATCGAGGTCATTCTCAAGATGGGTTTTCCCGGCTACTTTCTCATCGTCGGGGACTTCATCAACTGGGCCAAGAACAATGGCTGCCCAGTCGGGCCGGGGCGGGGTTCGGGTGCCGGCTCGCTGGTGGCCTATGCCTTGAAGATCACCGATCTGGACCCGCTGCAATACAAGCTGCTGTTTGAGCGCTTTCTCAATCCAGAGCGGGTGTCCATGCCCGACTTCGATATTGACTTTTGCCAGGCCAACCGTGACCGGGTGATTGACTATGTCAAGGCCAAATATGGCCACGCGGCGGTCAGCCAGATCGTTACCTTTGGGACCATGGCGGCGCGCGCGGCCATTCGCGATGTGGGTCGGGTGCTCGATCTGTCCTACGGTTTTTGCGACGGCCTGTCCAAGCTGATACCCAACAAGCCGGGCACCTCGGTCACCCTGCAATACCCGCCCGACCCCAAGCCTGAGGGCGATAAGACGATTTACGCCACCGAGGCCGAACCGGTGCTGGCCGAACGCATCAGCCGGGAAGACGATGTCCGCACCCTGATCGAGCTGGCGCAAAAGCTCGAAGGCGTGACCCGCAACGTCGGCATGCATGCCGGCGGCGTGCTGATCGCCCCGGGCAAGCTCACTGATTTTTGTCCTCTCTATGCGCAGCCGGGCAGCGATGCGGCGGTCAGTCAGTTTGACAAGGACGACGTGGAGGCCATAGGCCTGGTCAAGTTCGACTTTCTGGGTCTGGCCACACTGACGATTCTGGAGATCGCGCGCGAACTCATCGTGCGGCGCCATCCGGGTCAGGCCGAATTTTCTTACGAGGCCATCGCCTTGGGCGACGCCGCCACCTACGACCTGTTCAGCCGCGGTCAGACCGAGGCGGTGTTCCAGTTTGAAAGTCCGGGCATGCAGCGCATGCTCAAGGATGCCAAACCCACCCGCCTGGAAGACCTGATCGCACTGAACGCTCTGTATCGGCCCGGCCCGATGGACCTGATTCCCAGCTTCGTGGCGCGCAAGCACGGGCGCGAGGAGGTGCAGTATCCGCATCCGCTGGTCGAGCCGGTGCTGTCTGAGACCTACGGCATCATGGTCTACCAGGAGCAGGTGATGCAGACCGCGCAGGTCCTCGGCGGCTACAGCCTGGGCGGCGCCGATCTGCTGCGCCGCGCCATGGGTAAGAAAAAGGCCGAAGAGATGGCCGAGCATCGCATCATCTTCAGGAAGGGCGCGGCCGACAAAGGCATCAACGAGAAGACGGCTGACGAGGTCTTCGACCTGATGGAAAAGTTTGCCGGCTATGGCTTCAACAAGTCCCACGCCGCTGCCTATTCGCTGCTGGCTTATCACACCGCCTGGCTCAAGGTGCATTACACCGCCGAGTTCTTCTGCGCCAACATGACGGTGGAGATGGACAACACCGACAAGCTCAAGGTCTTGTATGCCGATGCGCTGCGCATGGGCATTGCCTTCGAGGCGCCCGACATCAATCGCGGCCGCCACCGTTTCGAGCCGGTCAGCGACAAGCTGATCCGCTATGGGCTGGGCGCGATCAAGGGCACCGGCGAGCAGGCGATTGCGGCCATCGTGGCGGCGCGCGAGTCTGGCGGGGCGTTCAAGTCGCTGTTTGATTTTTGTGTTCGGGTCGACCGCAGCCGTCTCAACAAGCGCACCGTCGAGGCGCTGATCAAGGCCGGCGCTTTTGACCTGCTGCAGCGCAATCGCGCCAGCTTGCTGGCCTCGATCGATCTGGCTTTTGAGTTTGCCAACGCGGCCCAGGCCAACGCCAACCAGGGCGGCCTGTTTGACATGGACCCGCAGGCCGCCAGCGACCAGGAGCCGCCGTTGGTGCAGGCCACGCCCTGGGGTGTGCGCACCCGGCTGGGCTTCGAGAAGCTGGCCCTGGGGTTTTTCCTCTCGGGTCATTTGTTTGACGAGGTCGAGTTGGAAGTGCGGCAGTTTTGCAAGCGGCGCATCGCAGATCTGGGCGACTCGCGCGATCCGCAGCTCATTGCTGCGGTGGTCTGCGACTTCAAGCTGATCAATGGCCAGCGCGGCAAGGTGGCTTTGTTCAAGCTCGACGACAAGTCGGCCGCGGTCGAGGCCTCGGTGGACGAGGCTTTCTACAACGCCCACAAGCACCTGATCAAAGATGACGAATTGATGGTGGTGCAGGGCACGCTGCAGCCCGACCGGTTCGCCGGCGGTTTTCGTTTCAAGATCGCGCAGATCTGGGACCTGGAAAGTGCGCGTTGCCGCTTCGGCAAGTATGTGCGCATGGCGGTCAATGGCAGCGCGCCCGACATCGGCCGCTTGCTGCGCGATTTCCCGGCGCGGCGCGAGCAGACCGAGCAGGGTGAGCGGGTGCTGGGCCTGCCGCTGCGCCTGAGCATCTTTCGCGAAGGCGCCA
>JBAXEN010000455.1:0-2674 GCA_037140415.1 Betaproteobacteria bacterium
TTGCTCCAGCACCGCATTGGTGGGGTTGCTGATGCGCGAATACACATGGCCGGCCCGCTCCAGATTGAACAGGCTGGCCGCTTGCTCGCTCGATTCAAAGACGAAGGAGGTGCTCAGGTGGATGGGCACCGCCCGCGCGCCGGTGGTGGGGTCGGGGGCGGCGCCGGCATGCAGCGCCAGGGTGTCAAAACCAGGGTCGAGGTAGCCGGGCATGGCTTGTTGAGCTCCTTCGCTTGTGCTGGGCAGGACTGGCAAGGCACCAATTGTGGGCTATATTGCCAGAACTGCCGGCCTCGCTGCCCGGCTTCAAGCATCAGTCAAGGAGGAGCGGTCATGAAGGTCTCAGACATACTCAGGGTCAAGGGTGGCACCTTGTTCACCGTCAGGCCCGATCAGCCACTGGCCGAGGCCACCAACATCATGGCCGACAAAGACATCGGCTCGCTGGTCGTCATGGAGCATGGCGATTTGGTGGGCATGCTGACTTTTCGGGAGGTCATGCTCAGCCTGGTCAAAAACGGCGGCAGCTTGGGCAGCACCCTGGTGCGCAGCGCCATGGACGACCACCCCCTGACCTGCACCCTGGAGACCGATCTGGATGAAGTGCGGCGCATGATGCTGGAGCGCCATGCCCGCTATATGCCGGTGATGGATCGCAGCACCTTGATGGGCGTGATCAGCTTTTATGACGTGGCCAAGGCGGTGGTCGACAGCCAGAACTTTGAAAACAAGTTGCTCAAGGCCTACATCCGCGACTGGCCGGGCGAAGACCAAGCCAGCGCCTCCCAGTAAATCAGGTCCGGCAGGCCCGCCGCCGGCTCGGGGATAATCCCGGCCATGAGCGGCAATACTTTTGGACAACTTTTCGCGGTCACCAATTTCGGTGAATCGCATGGGCCAGCCGTCGGCTGCGTGATCGATGGCTGCCCGCCGGGGCTCGCGCTCAGCGAGGCCGACATTCAGCCCGACCTGGACCGCCGCCGCCCCGGTACCAGCCGCCATGTGACCCAGCGCAACGAGCCCGATGCGGTGGAGATCCTCTCGGGCGTCTACGAAGGCCAGACCACAGGCACCCCGATCGCGCTGCTGATCCGCAACACGGACCAGCGCAGCAAGGATTACGGCAACCTGCTCGATACCTTTCGCCCCGGTCATGCCGACTACACCTATGCCCACAAATACGGCGTGCGCGACCCGCGCGGCGGCGGTCGTTCGTCGGCGCGGCTGACCGCGCCCATGGTCGCGGCCGGTGCGGTGGCCAAGAAGTGGCTGCAACTGAACCACGGTATCAGCTTCAAAGGCTGCATGACGCAGCTGGGCGACCTGCCGATGGCCTTCGAGTCCTGGGAGCACGTCAACCGCAATCCGTTTTTTGCGCCGCTGGCCGATGTGACTGCGCTGGAGGCCTATATGGACGCGCTGCGCAAGTCGGGCGACTCCTGCGGTGCCCGCCTGCGGGTGGTGGCCACTGGCATGCCGGTGGGTCTGGGCCAGCCCCTGTTTGACAAGCTCGATGCCGACATCGCTTACGCGATGATGGGGGTCAACGCGGTCAAGGGGGTGGAGATCGGCGCCGGCTTTGCCAGCGTGAGCCAGCGCGGCAGCGTCCACGGCGACGCGCTCACGCCCGCCGGCTTTGTCGGCAACAAGGCCGGCGGTGTTTTGGGCGGCATTTCCACCGGGCAGGACCTGGAGGTGTCGGTGGCGATCAAGCCGACCTCGTCCATCCTCACGCCGCGCCCGTCCATCGACCGGCAGGGTCAGGCCACCGAGGTGGTGACCAAGGGTCGCCATGACCCCTGCGTCGGCATTCGTGCCACCCCCATCCTGGAGGCGATGCTGGCCCTGGTGGTGATGGAGCATGTGCTGCAGCACCGGGCCCAGTGCGCCGATGTGCGCGCCAGCCTGCCGCGCATCGCTTAACCGACCCCGCTTGTATCGGGGCCGGTCCTCAGGCTCAGGCGCGTTCGCGCATCAAAGGCCACAGTGCCCACAAGCCCAGCGCAGGGCCCACAGCCAGGCCGGTGAGCAGCCAGCCCAAAGGCAGGTGGTCGGTGAGCGCGACGAACAGCAAAATGCTGCCAATGCTGATGGCAAAGCCCAAGCTGTTGGTCAGGGTCAGCACGCTGCCCACCGCCTGCGGCGGCGCGTTGCGGGCGGTCAGGGTCGAGAACTGCGGCGAGTCGCCTGCCACGGTGATGCCCCACAGCAGCAGCCAGCCGTAAAAGGCCGCCGTCGGCGCGCTCATCAGCCAGGGCGCCAGCAGGCAGCACAGGCCACTGACGCTCAACTGCAGTGCGGCCACCCGGGCGCTGCCCCAGCGGCGCGCCGCATAGCCGCCGACCACACAGCCCAGCGCCCCGCTGCCCAGAATCACGAAGGCCGCCCACGACAGCTGCACGCCGCTCAGGCGGGTGGCCAGGATCAGCGGCATCAAGACCCAGACGGTGTAGAGCTCCCACATGTGCCCGAAATAGCCCAGCACCGAGCTGCGCACCCGCGCATCGGTCCACAGCGTGCCCAGGGCCTGCCATTGCAGCGTGCTGACCCGGCTGGGCGCGCGGGGTGCTTCGCCCAGGGCCAAGATCAGCAGCCCGCCTCCGGCGGCCAGGGCGGCCACGCCAAGCATGAGGGCGGGCCAGGGCAGGGCGTCGGCCAAAGCCCGCAGGCCGTG
>JBAXEN010000456.1:0-2659 GCA_037140415.1 Betaproteobacteria bacterium
TGACCAACAGCAAGCTGTTTGCCCGCGACCGCAATGTCTGCGCTTATTGCGGCGGTCACTTCCATGAAACCGAGCTGACGCGCGAGCACATCATTCCTTTCGCCCAAAACGGGGTGGATAACTGGATGAATGTGGTCACCGCCTGCCGCACCTGCAATCACCGAAAAAGCAGCCGCACCCCGGAGCAGGCCCGCATGCCGCTGCTGTACGCGCCCTACGTGCCCAGCCTGTGGGAGGACTTCATTTTGCGCAACCGGCGCATCTTGGCCGACCAGATGGAGTTTTTGATGGCGCATGTGCCCCGCCACTCGCGCCTGCTGATTTAGCACAACAGCCGCCCGTCGGGCTGAGCTGTTCAGGTCGGGTTGAGTTCAAGCTCCAGCCGGGGTACGCCAGCTTTTGGCGCATCGTCGGCGATTCGTCGGTCGGCGATGTAGCAGTGCTGCAGCAGTCCTTTGCTGTCAATCCCCAGGGAGAACTGTTCGTGCGGCTTGAGCGGCGCCTCCAAGAGCGCCATCGCCAGGTCGTAGAGCTGGTCCAAGGTCATTGGTGCAGCGGCACCAGGGTGCCGGCCCAGCTCCGCTCCGGTTTCTACCCACTGCAGCGTCAGGCCGCTTGCGCGCCCGGCCTGGGTCTGAAGCCTGCGCTCGACCACTTGGTGGCCGCGAACCTGCACGGTGGTGACGCTGCGAAAGCCGGTGTAGCTCTCAAACACCACCTGGTAGTGGTAGGCGCTCACGCTGTCGCGCAGGGCTTGCCAAGTCGCCAAGCTGGTCTTGAGGCGCTGGACCACTTGCGTGTCGATCGGGCGCAGTGCCGCAGGTGTGGGGTTGAAAGCAGGAGGCGGCGCCACGGGCGCGGGACCGGCTGGTGCCATGGGCTGGGCGCAGGCCGACAGCAGCAGCGCTGCCAAGCAGGGCAGCGCAGTGAGTGAGGGCAGCGAAGCCACAGACCCAAGCCTCACGCAAAAACGCCGGCCGTCTCCTGCATGCGCTCGGACACTTGCCCCAGGTGGTGCAAGGTATCTCCAAAGCTCAGCTCAAGCGCGGTGAGTTTCTTGAAGTAATGGCTGATGATGTACTCGTCGGTCACGCCGATGCCGCCATGCAACTGCACGCTTTGCTGGCCCACAAAGCGCATGGACTGGCCCAGTTGCACCTTGGCGCGGGCCACCGCCTGCGCACGCTCTTGTGCTGGCGCAAGCAGCTTGAGCCAGGCGTAATAGCTCATGGAGCGGCTGAGTTCGAGTTGCATCTTCATGTCGGCCAGGCGGTGGCGCAAGGCCTGAAAGCTTGCAATGGCCACGCCAAACTGCTTGCGCTGGTTCATGTAGTCGGCGGTGATGGCCAGGCTCTTGTCCATCGCCCCCACGCCTTCGGCGCAGGCGCAGGCCGCGCCCATGTCCAGCGCCTCCTCCAGCGCGGCCAGGCCGTCGGCCGCCAGCAGCTGGGCAGGGGTGTCTTTGAGGTGCAGCTCGGCCGCGCGGCTGCCGTCCTGGGCGCCGTAGCCGTGCCGGCTCAGTCCGGCCGCATCCGCCTCGACCAAGTAAAGCGCGATCAGCCCACCGCGCCGCGCCGAGACGATGAAGGCGTCAGCTTGGTCGCCGGCGGCCACCAGGCTCTTGGTGCCGCTCAGACGCTCGCCCTCAGCCTGGGTCTGGCAGTGCGCGGCCCGGTAGCGGCCGCCACGCTCCTGCCAGGCCAGACTGAGCACAGCCTGGCCCGCAGCCAGCTTGGCCAGCCAGGGCGACTGAGGCGCCAGCTGACTCAACAGGCGGCCGCAGATCAGCGCCTGCCCCAGGGGCTCGAGCACCAAGCCGCGGCCGAGCTCTTCCATCACCACCATGGCCTCCACCGGGCCCATGCCCATGCCGCCCTGGTCCTCGGGCACGGCCAGGCCGGTCAGGCCCAGCTCGGCCAGCTCGCCCCAGATCTCGCGTGAAAAGCCACCGGCGGCCTCGATGCCACGGCGGCGTTCGAAGGTGTAGGCTTTTTCGACCCAGCGGGCCACGGCTTCGCGCAGTTGCAACTGGTCGTCTGAAAAATCGAAATCCATGGGTTCTTGTCCTTTCAGCCGAGCAGGGTCTGGGCCACGATGTTGCGCTGTACTTCGTTGCTGCCGCCATAAATGGTGGTCTTGCGCATGTTGAAGTAATTCGAGGCCAGCGGCGCACAGTGCAGGGCGCCGCCGGGGAAGGGCTGGTCGCCCTGCCAGCCGGCGTCCATGGCCTCGGCAATGAGCGGCAGCGCAAAGGGTCCGGCGGCCAGCATCATCAATTCGGTGTAGCGCTGCTGGATCTCGCTGCCGCGAATCTTGAGCAGGCCGGCAATGTCCAGCGCATTCTTGCCCGAGCGCATGGCCGAGAGCACGCGCAGGACCAGCATTTCCAGCGCCACGATGTCGACCTCCAGCAGCGCGATCTGGTCGCGAAAGCGCAGGTCGTCCCACAGGCCCTCGGCCCGGGCGATGCGCTTGAGCCGTTCCAGTTCGCGCTTGGCGCGGTTGACGTCGGCAATGTTGGTGCGCTCGTGGCTGAGCAGGTGTTTCGCATAGGTCCAGCCCTGGTTTTCCTCGCCGATCAGGTTCTCGGCAGGTACCTCCACCTTGTCGAACCAGACCTCATTGACCTCGCACTCGCCGTCGAGCAGGCGGATCGGCC
>JBAXEN010000457.1:0-2651 GCA_037140415.1 Betaproteobacteria bacterium
GACTGAGGGCGTGCGATGGCTGGGTTCACTGCGCTGCGGGCGGGCAGGTCGGCGCTGGCGCATGGCAGGCAGCCAGATGCTGATCGAGCGCGGCGCAGAATTCGGGCAGGCATTCGAAGTGCGGCAGCGCGCCGGTGGGAAACACCGTCATGCGCCAGTTCGCGCTTTGCGCCAGCAAGGCCTTTTGGCGATAGTCGGTGAAGTCACCGCGCACGCCGTGGCACAGCCAGACCGGCAGGCGCAGGCTCTCATAGACGCTCAGGATGTCTCGGCTAAAGAGCGCCCCCGATAGAAAGCTTAGAGGCGCGTGTTCGGCCCCGTTGACCCGCGCGGTAGCCACCGCTTGCTCAAACATCCCAGGGTCAATATCAGGCCCGCCCCAGGTCTTGCGCAGGAAAAAGCGAATCACGGCAGGGCGCGTCAGCAGGGCAAACAGCCCGGGGCCGAACCGTTGCAGCGCGCTGTGCAGACGGGGCATGGCCGCAGTGCTGCCGCTTGGCCCACGCCGGGGTCGGCTTCCGCTCAGTCCGGTCGGGCTGACCAGGGCCAGGCTGCGGTAGTCAGCGGGCGTTTCAAGGGCCGCTCTGGCCAGGAATTCACAGGACAGCGACAGCGCCAGTGCATCGACAGCCTGATTTTCAAATTGGCTGCGGATATGCCGGGTCACGCCGTGCAAGGCATCGGTCATCAGGCGTGGTGTGTAAAGTTTTTTCGGCCTGGCCGTGGCGCCATATCCGGGCAGATCGGGCGAAAACACGGTGTGGGTGGCGGCGTAGTGTTCGTGCAAGGGCCGCACCTCAGCGGCCGATGCGGCTGCATTGACGCTGTGCACCAGCAACAGGGGAGGGCCCGAGCCAGCGGTATGGACAGCCACCGGCCCGGCAGCGGTGTCGATCCGCAATATGCTGCCGCTCAGTCGGGGGCGAAATTCATTCAAAGCGGCAGTTTCCATGGTGGCGCATGATAGCCTCAGCCCCCTGTTCCAACCGAGTACTCGAACCGCAGGTCTTCGGCTCGGGTATCCGAGTGTTATCCATGACTAATGTGGTCGGGTAATGCTGCAGTGCTAGCATGCGGACCGTTCGCAACCTCTCTGACAGGACTCCTATGAAATCGACAAATCGCCGCGTCTTCATGATGCAAGTGGCCGCCGGTGGTACCGCCCTGGCCGCAGCTGCTTCGGCTTCGGCCCAAGCCATGGTCAACGAAAAAGACGCGCAAGCCGTTTCCCTGGGCTATGCGGCTGATTCGACCAAGGTTGATGCCAAAAAGTTTCCAAAACACGCTGCAACGCAAAAATGTGGCAACTGCCAGCTGTTCGGCGGCGCTGCCGGCGCCAAATCTGGCGCCTGCTCGATCTTCCCGGGCAAACAAGTGTCGGCCACCGGCTGGTGCTCGGCCTACGTCAAGAAGGCTTAAACGCAAGTTTGGACAGCTCAATGCGGCACCCTGACGGGGGCCGCTCGCTGTAAAGGCCCGCCCTGTGCGGGCTTTTTTTATGGCGGCGAGTGGCTCGGCCAAGGCAGAGTGCTTCGCGCGTGATTTCTGCTGAACGTCCTGCAAAGCCAATGGCCCGGCCCTGTTTGTTCTGCGGCCTGTGCTCGTACACAATCGGGTCATGACGTCTCCCACCTTCCCCACGATTGACGCGCTCAGCCTGGCTCTGCAGCAGGCCGGCTATTTTGCGGACCGGCGGCTGGCCACGGCTGTGTTTCTGGCGCTGCGCCTGGGCCGACCGCTTCTGCTCGAAGGCGAGCCCGGCGTCGGCAAAACCGAGTTGGCCAAGGCCCTCGCTGTGGCCTTGCAGCGTGCGCTCATACGCTTGCAGTGCTATGACGGCCTAGAGCAGCGCGAGGCGCTCTATGAGTGGAATTACGCTGCCCAGCTGCTGCACATGCGCGCTGCCGAGGGCAAGGCGCAGGTCGATGAGCTCGAACGCGAGGTCTATACCGGCCACTACCTGATTCGTCGGCCCCTGTTGCAGGCGCTGCAGGCGCCCGATCCGGGTGCGGTTCTGCTCATTGACGAGGTCGATCGCGCCGACGAGCCTTTCGAGGCCTTCCTGCTGGAATACTTGGGCGAATACCAGGTCAGTATTCCTGAGCTGGGCACCATCAGCGCCCCCTTCCCGCCGGTGACCATCCTGACGAGCAACCGCACCCGCGAACTCAACGACGCGGTCAAGCGCCGCTGCCTGTACCACTGGCTCGATTACCCCGACCGCGAGCGCGAACTGGCCATTGTGCGGGCCCAGGTGCCTCAGGCCAGCGATCAGCTCACCCAGCAGGTCGCGCAGTTTGTGGGCCGCCTGCGGCATGCGCCCTTCAAGGACGCCTTTCAGCGGGCGCCGGGCATCGCCGAGAGCGTGGAATGGGCCAAGGCGCTGGTGGCTCTCGACACTTTGTCGATTGACCCCGAGGTGGCCAGCGATACCGCCGGTATTTTGTTCAAGCAACGCGAAGACGTGGCCGCGCTGAGTCCCGATCTGGCCGGCGAGATCTTGCAAGCCCAAGACGCTGAATGAGCCCAGCCATTTCGAGGGACGCTGTGAGCAGATCCGACCGTGTGGGAGCGTCGTCCCGGCGCGATGCGGCCTTCGCGTCAGCCCTGGCGCTCGATCGGGCGCTGCATCGCTGCGAGGGCGCAGCTCC
>JBAXEN010000458.1:0-2650 GCA_037140415.1 Betaproteobacteria bacterium
AGATCCTGGCAGCGCGCGCAGCGCGTCAATTCGGCATCCCCTTCACCCTCTCGACCATGAGCATCTGCTCGATCGAGGATGTGGCCCGCCATGCGGGCGAGGGCTTTTGGTTCCAGCTGTATGTGATGAAAGACCGCGGCTTTATCGAGCGCCTGATCGACCGCGCCAAGGCCGCCAATTGCTCGGCGCTGGTGCTGACCCTGGATTTGCAAATCCTCGGCCAGCGGCACAAGGACATCCACAACGGGCTGTCGGCGCCGCCCAAGCTCACCCTGAAAAACCTGATCAACATCGCCACCAAGCCTAGCTGGGCGCTGGGCATGCTGGGCACACCCCGGCGCCAGTTTGGCAACATCGTCGGCCATGTCAGCGGCGTGGCCGACATGAGCAGCCTGTCTGAATGGACGGCCAGCCAGTTCGACCCGGCCCTCAACTGGGACGATGTGCAGTGGATCAAAAAACGCTGGGGCGGCAAGCTGATTCTCAAAGGCATCCAGGATGTGGAAGACGCCAAGCTGGCCGTCGGTTCAGGCGCCGACGCGCTGATCGTCTCCAACCACGGCGGGCGCCAGCTCGATGGCGCGCAGTCGAGCATCGAGGCCCTGCCGGCCATCGTCGATGCGGTCGGCCAAAAAATTGAAGTGCACATGGACGGCGGCATACGCAGCGGGCAGGACGTGCTGCGCGCCCTGGCCCTGGGCGCCAAGGGCACCTACATCGGCCGCGCCATGCTCTACGGACTGGGCGCCATGGGCGAGGCGGGCGTGACCCGCGCGCTGGAAATCATCCACAAAGAACTGGACATCACCATGGCATTTTGCGGCCATACCCAGATCGCCACCGTCAACCGAGAGATCCTGCTGCCGGGCACCTACCCGACCGCCTGAATCATCCCACCATCGTCAGAAGGAGACCCCCGATGAAAGCCGCCTACTACCAACAACAGGGCGCTGCCCGCGAGGTGCTGCAACTGGGTCAATGGCCTGATCCCAGCCCGGCGCCCGGCGAAGTGCGGGTGCGCATGCTGTGGTCGGGCGTCAACCCCTCGGACGTCAAGTCGCGCGCAGGTCTGCGCCGCGGCGCCATGCCCTTCCCCACCGTGATTCCGCACAGCGACGGCATGGGCGTGATCGACCAGGTGGGTGCCGGTGTTGCCGCCTCCCGCATGGGTGAGCGGGTCTGGCTGTGGAACACCGCCTGGGGCCGGCCGCACGGCACCGCCTGCCAATGGGTGTGCCTGCCGCAGGAGCAGGCGGTGCGCCTGCCCGATGGGGTCGACGATGCGGCCGGCGCCTGCCTGGGCATCCCGGCCCTGACCGCCCTGCACGCAGTACTGATGGACGGCGGCGTGACCGGCCAGACCGTGTTGGTTGCCGGCGGCGCCGGCGCGGTCGGTCACTACGCGGTGCAAATGGCTGTGCAGCTGGGCGCGGCGCGGGTGATTGCCTCGGTCAGCACAGCGCGCAAGGCTGAGCTGGCGCGGGCGGCCGGCGCCGACGAGGTGGTGATGTACAAGTCCGAGCCGCTGGTCGAGCGGGTGGCCGAGCTCACCGCAGGCCAGGGCGTGGACCGCATCATCGAAGTCGACATGGGCGCCAATGCCGATGCCGATGTGCAGATGCTCCGGCCGGGTGGCCAGTGCGTGGCCTACGGCAGCAGCATCACGCCGATGCCACTGCCCTCCTTCCCGCTGATCTCGCGCAATCTGCAGCTCAAATTCTTCATCGTCTACGCTCTGTCCAAAGCCGACCGCGCGCTCGCGCAAGGCGTGCTCCAGCGCATGCTCGAACGCGGGGTGTTGCAGCACAACATCGCCCAGCGCTTGACGCTCGATGAGATCGCCAGCGCCCATGAGCAGGTCGAGCAAGGCGGCTTGACCGGCAACCTGGTGCTGCAAATCGATCGCTGAGTTGCAGCAGCGGGCGTAGGCAGCAACGGCAGCCGCGCAGGGGAATTTCAGCCCGGCTAGACTGCAGGCCCACGTCAGAGGCGCCCATGTCCACCCCTTCCCTATCCGAACACGATCTGCTCGACGCTCTGGCCCGGGTGATCGACCCCCTGACCCAGCAAGACTTCGTCTCCAGCAAAGCTCTGCGCAATTTGCTCATCGTCGGTGCCGATGTGTCGTTCGAGATTGAACTGGGCTACCCCGCCCAAAGCCTGATTCCTGCCCTGCACCAGCAGCTCGAAAGCGCCGCACGCAGCGTGGCAGGCGTGGGCCAGGTCTCTATCAACATCCACAGCAAGGTCGTCAGCCACTCGGTGCAGCGCGGCGTCAAGCTGATGGAGGGGGTGCGCAATGTGATCGCGGTGGCTTCCGGCAAGGGCGGCGTGGGCAAAAGCACCACTGCGGTCAACCTGGCCCTGGCGCTGGCGGCCGAGGGCGCCAGGGTCGGCCTGCTCGACGCCGACATCTACGGCCCCAGCCAGCCGACCATGACCGGCACCCGCGGCAAGCCCGAAACCCTGGACGGCAAGCTGATGGAGCCCAAGCTCAAGTACGGCCTGCAGATCAACAGCATCGGCTTTCTGGTCAGCGACGACCAGGCCATGGTCTGGCGCGGCCCCATGGCCAGCCAGGCGCTCGAGCAGCTGATCATGCAGACCCGCTGGCAGGACCTGGACTACCTGATCGTCGACATGCCGCCGG
>JBAXEN010000459.1:0-2620 GCA_037140415.1 Betaproteobacteria bacterium
CGCCGTCGTTCGAGCCCGCGAATTCGACGTGGTAGCGCACCTCCTCGAATTTTGCATAGAGCGTGTAGGCGTTCACGCTGCGGAAGCCCGCGAGAAACTTCACCACCGCGGCCACCGGCGGCGCTTCCTCGTACACCCGCACGCCGCAGACCTTGGCGAAATAAAACAACGTCAGCCCGAAATGCAGCCAGAGCCCGGCCGCCATGCACCTTGACGTCGGTGCCGGCGTTGTCTTTCATGGCGCCGATCGAGCCCCAGCCCCGGCGTACCGCGCGGCGGGGCTCGATGATGCCGGGCCACAGCGATTCACCGGCCACCGATTCGGCCAGAAAACCCGTGGTGCGCACGAACCGGTTGCGGTAGGTCGCCTGGCCATTGACAAAGTGCATGCCATGGATCATGCCGTCGCCGTCAAAGGGGTGGTACTTGCCGATGGGGGCGTGGATCTGGTTGTGGCCGTTGCGCAGGTAGACACCGTTGAAGTCGGTGGGCAGCTCGCCGATCACCTGCAGATCGGGCGTGCTGGCCGTCCATTCGGTGTCGGTGGGGCCATGGCCGCCGTTGAGGTAGGGGTTGTCACTGGGCAGGCAGCTCAGGTTGACGCGGGCATGGACTTCAAGCATGGGGGTCTCCAGGTGGGTCGGTAAGAGGGGTTAGGGTGGATGCCGTCAGTGCAAACGCTCGAACACGGTGGCGGTGGCCACGCCAAAGGCGCCGGGCAGCGCGGCCACGCCGTAACGCAGGTCGCGCGCCTCCATCTCGTCAAGCAGGCAACTCACCAGCATGGCGCCGGTGGCGCCCATGGGGTGGCCGAGGGCGATCGAGCTGCCGTTGACGTTGAATTTTTCCAGCGCGATGCCCAGGCTGCGGATGTAGTGCAGCGTGATCGCGGCAAACGAGTCGCGCACCTCCCACAGGTCGATGTCGGCCACACTCAGGCCGGCTTTGGCCAGGGCTTTTTGGGTGGCGTCCACGGCCCCGGTCTGGGTCAGGGGTACGCAGGCGTCGGCATGGGCCAGGATGCGGGCCCGCACCGGCAGGCCCAGCCGTGCAGCGGCCTCGGCCGTGCCGACGAGCACGCTGGCGGCACCGTCGGCCATGCAGGGGGCATTGCCGGCGGTATGCACGTGGTGAATCTGTGCCAGCTCGGGTTCGCGCGCCAGCCCCCAGTCGTCCAGGCCATTCGCGCCGGCCTCGTACACCGGGCGCAGCGTGGCGAGCTTTTCTAGGGTATTGCCGGCGCGAATGTTTTCGTCGTGGTCCAGCAGCAGCTGGCCTTGGGCGTCCAGCACGGGCACCATGGACCGGGCTGCGCCCCGGCTGCGGGCCGCCAGGGCGCGCGCCTGCGACAGCGCAGCATAGCCGTCGCAGTCTTCGCGGCTGAAACCATGGCGGGTGGCTACCAGGTCAGACGACCAGGGCGGTGGCACAAAGCCAATGCGGCCGCCCAGCGTGCGGTCGGTGTAGTAGGGCACCTTGTCGCCGAACATGGGCACGCGCGACATCATCTCCACCCCGCCGGCCACGGCCAGGCCATTGGCATCGCGCGCCTGCTGCGCCGCCCAGTTGACCGCGCTCAGGCCCGAGGCGCAGTAGCGGTTGATGGTGACCGCACTCAGGTGCGGACTCCAGTCGGCCAGCAGGCAAGCCGACTTCCCGATGTTGCCACCCTGCTCGCCGGTTTGGGTGACGCAGCCGAACACGCCGTCGGCCACCATGCCGGTGTCAACGCCCGTGCGCTGCGCCAATTCGCGCAGCACGCCGGCCAGCAGTTCCATGGGCGTGACGCTGTGCAGGGCGCCGGTGTCTTTGGCGGCGCCGCGCGGCGTGCGCAGGGCTTCAATGATGACGGCGTGAGACATATAGCTACCATTAACAGACTAAATTGGATGCACTATAGCAACAAGTCTTCCCTTCAACGCTGGAGAATGGCCCGGGTAAACTACCGTTGACATACCAAATCCGCCATGTTAGGCCCTACCCAAACCCGATCAACGCTGGGCGCCAGCGCGGCGCAACGCACGATTGCGGTGGTTGGCGATACTTGGACCCTGCGCATCTTGCGGTCCGTCTTCCGGGGTCAGCGCCGCTACGGTGATTTTCTGCAGGGCTTTGGGGTGTCGCGGGCGGTGCTGACCGACCGCTTGAGCAAGCTGGTCAGCCATGGTGTGCTGTCGCGCGATGTTTCTGGCGGCGGCCACCCCGAGTACCGGCTGACTGAGCGTGGGCTGGACCTGTGGTCGCTGTTTTTGGCCATGTGGCTGTGGGAGATCGACTGGGGCACCGCGCAAGACCCCGACACCTGGGCGCCCGATGTGCCGCGCCTGCAACTCACCCACACCGTCTGCGGCCAAACCATGCGGCCGGCCCTGCGCTGCCAGCACTGCCTGGGGCTGATGTCGCCGTTTGAGACCCGGGCCGACGCGAGGCCGGTTCCGCCAAGCCCGAGCAGTGCCTTGTCACCGGTAGCCGCCTCGGCGTTTCGTCGCGCCCGCCAGGCTGTTTCGCCTGGCTCCGACCCGGCCCGGCCGTCCCAGCGCCTGATCCGCCTGGTGGGTGACCGCTGGAACAGCGCGGTGGTGGCCGAATCTTTTCGGGGCACCCGCTTGTTCTCGCAGTT
>JBAXEN010000460.1:0-2619 GCA_037140415.1 Betaproteobacteria bacterium
CGGGTCTTTGGCCGCTACCTGCTTGAAGGCATCTGGCACATCTGGAACGGCATTGACCACATCTGCTTCCTGCTCAGCCTGTTGCTGCTCGCCCCGCTGCTGGCCGCCAGGCAGCCGGTGCATCGCTGGCGCGGCGCCGCGACCGCCAAGCCGGTCGTGATGGACGTGCTGGCGGTGGTCACCGCCTTCACGGTCGCGCACTCGATCACGCTGGGCCTGTCGGTCATGAAATGGCTGGAGCCCTCGCCCGATGTCATTGAGCCGGCGATCGCCCTGTCGGTCGTGGTCGCTGCGCTCAACAACCTGGTGGGCTGGAGCGCGCTGCGGCGCTGGCGACTGGCCTTTGTGTTTGGTCTGGTCCACGGCTTTGGCTTTGCCAATGTGCTGCTTGACCTGGGCCTGCCGGCCAGCGCACTGGCCGCTGCGCTGGGCGGTTTCAATGTGGGTGTGGAAATCGGCCAGCTCGCCATCGTGCTGGTTTTCCTGCCCTTGGCCTGGCTGATGCGCGGCACCGCCTTCTACCGCTGGGTGATCGTGACCGGCGGATCGCTGGGCATCGCCGTCGCAGGCCTGGTCTGGACTCTGGAGCGCATCGGTCTGCTCTCGCTGTGAAGCGCGACAGGGGGCGCAAGGCGGGCAGGACTAAACTGAGCGCAAGACAAGGAGTGTTTTCATGAAATTTCTCACATCCCTGATCCTGGGCCTGGCGCTGAGCCTGAACGCGGCCGCGCAGACTTCCGCGCCGACAGCCGTGCAAGCAGAGGCCGATAAGGTGGTCTACCACATCGACAACACCGCCGCGCAAGCCACCAAAGGTCTGCGCAACATCCGCAACCACCTCGATGTGGCCCCCGAGACCCAGATCGTCGTGGTGACCCATGCCGACGGCGTGGACTTCCTGATGGAAGGCGCCAAGGACAAGAGCAACCCCAATATCGACTACGGCGCTCTGGTGTCTGCGCTCAAGGCGCGCGGGGTGCGATTCGAGGTCTGCGAGATCACCCTCAAGAACCGCAACCTCAGCAAGGCCCAGTTCTCGATGGACGCCGAATTCACCCCCTCGGGCGTGGTGCGGGTGGGGCGGCTGCAGGCCAGGCAGGGCTATGCCTACATCAAGCCCTGAGCCGGCTCAGATCATCGGCACCAGGGAGCCGTCCATCATCAGGTTGACCCCGTTGATGTAGCTGGCCCGGCTCGAGGCCAGAAACACCACCGCGTTGGCCACCTCCTGCGGGTCGGCGATGCGCCCCAGCGGCAATTTCTCCACCGTCCGGGCCAGGGCCGTCTCTTTGGTGATTTGGCTGTTGCGGGCATCGGTTTCGATGGCCTTGTCCAACCGCTCGGTCAAGGTCATGCCGGGATTGACCCCGTTGACCCGCACCCCCTGCCCTGCATAGGCATTGGCCAAACCGGCGGTGGCCAGCATCAAGGCCGCATTGGCCGAGCCGCCGGGCAGGTGGACCGGGCTGGCGACCTTGCCGCCGTTGCCAATCACATTGACGATCGCGCCCTGCCCGCGCGCGGCCATGGCCTTGATCGTGGGATCCATCATGTGGACATAGCTGAAGAACTTGGACTGCATCGCATCGTGCCAGGCCTGGGGCGTGAGATCGGGCGCCGGCGTGCGTTTGGCGGCACCAGCGGAGTTGACCAGCACATCAACCGGCCCGCTCAGGCTCTGCGCCTGCGCCAGAGCCTGAGCCGCCTGATGGGCGTCGGTCAGGTCGGCCGCCCACACCTGTACCGAGGCTGATGGAACTGCGTCCAAGAGCTTGCGCCGGGCGGCCTCGAGCGTGTCCGCCTGTCGGGCCACCAGGGTGACGCGGGCGCCCTCCTGCAAAAACGCAGCGGCGCAGGCCAGGCCTATGCCTTTGCTGCCGCCGGTAATGAGTACATGCTTGTCTTTCAGCTTCAAATCCATGGTGTGTCCAAGGTGGGGTTCAAGAATGGGTCAGGCTCACCAAAGAGCGCAGATCGGCCAGCTGCTCGGTGGCGCCGAGCAGCTCGAGCAGCCGATCGGCCGCGCAGTGCGGCGCGCCGTGGCCGAGCAGGTCGTGAAATTTCAGGGCCAGCCCCGCATCGTCCAGGCTGGGATGTTCATCGCCCGCGGGCGGTGTAGGGTGGGCCTGCAGCAGCGGGCCCTGGTGCAGTCGCAGCTCCATAGCTGCCTCCTGTTGGCTCAAGCCCGCGTCGGCCAGCACCTGCACCTTTTCACGCAGCGCTTGGCTCTGGCGCACCGCCGCATCGGTGAAGCGCCGAACGCCGGCATCGCCTTCGAGCAGCGTGATGGCCACTGCGTGCTGCAAACTGAGTTTGGCCTCCATGCCGTCGGCAGGGTGGGGGCGGTTGGCGCGGGTGGCCGCCAAGGGCGCGACCCGCAGTGTGATCTGCGCCACCGCATCGGCCCTAACTACGCCGTGCGCTTGCACCATCGTCAGGCAGGCTTTGAGCGCCGGGTGCAGCAAAAAGCCACAGGGATAGGGCTTAAAACGGTTGTCCTGCACCAGCCAATGAGACTCAGCACTCGGCAGGCTGCCGAGCGCGAAGCCGCCCTCGCCCATCAAGGCGCCGAAACCAAAGCGGTCTTCGAGCGCGCCAGCGTTGGCGCTCAAGCCCGCC
>JBAXEN010000461.1:0-2618 GCA_037140415.1 Betaproteobacteria bacterium
ACCTGATCGAGCGCATGGTCGATGTGCTGGCGCAAAAGCTGAACATGGACAAGGCGGCGATTCGCGAGAAGAACTTCATCAAGAAAGAGCAGTTCCCCTACACCAGCGCCTTCGGCTTTGAATACGACTCGGGCGACTACCACACCGCCTTGAAGAAGGTGCTCGATGCGGTCGACTACCCGGCGCTGCGCGCCGAGCAGGCGGCCAAGCGGGCCGACCCGAACAGCCCCACCCTGATGGGCATCGGCCTGGTCACCTTCACCGAGGTGGTGGGCGCAGGTCCGTCCAAGATGTGCGACATCCTGGGCGTGGGCATGTTCGACTCCTGCGAGATCCGCATCCACCCCACCGGCAGCGCGATTGCCCGCATGGGCACCATCACGCAGGGCCAGGGCCACCAGACCACCTACGCGCAGATCATCGCCACCGAGCTGGGCATCCCCAGCGAGGTGATCCAGGTGGAAGAAGGCGACACCTCGACCGCGCCTTATGGCCTGGGCACCTACGGCTCGCGCTCAACGCCGGTGGCTGGCGCGGCCATCGCTCTGGCCGCCCGCAAGATCCACGCGAAGGCGCGCAAGATCGCCGCCCACATGCTCGAAGTCAACGAGGCCGACCTGGACTGGGAGGTCGACCGCTTCAAGGTCAAAGGCGACGACAGCAAGTTCAAAACCATGGCCGAGGTGGCCTGGCAGTCCTATCACCAGCCGCCGGCCGGGCTGGAGCCCGGGCTGGAGGCGGTGCACTACTACGACCCGCCCAATTTCACCTTCCCCTTCGGCATCTACCTGTGCGTGGTCGACATCGACCGCGCCACCGGAGAGACCAAGATACGGCGCTTTTACGCGCTCGACGACTGCGGCACCCGCATCAACCCGATGATCATCGAAGGCCAGATCCATGGCGGTCTGACCGAAGGCTTTGCGGTGGCCATGGGCCAGCAAATGCCGTTTGACGCGCAGGGCAATCTGCTGGGCAACACGCTGATGGACTACTTCCTGCCCACCGCGGTGGAGACGCCGCGCTGGGAAACCGACCACACCGTCACCCCCAGCCCGCACCACCCGATCGGCGCCAAGGGCGTGGCCGAGTCGCCGCATGTGGGCTCGATCCCGACCTTCACCGCAGCGGTGGTCGATGCCTTCGCTCACAAGGGCATCACCCATCTGGACATGCCGCACAGCGCCTTCCGCCTCTGGAAGACGCTCAAGCAGCACGACCTGGCTCTTTGACGAAAGCACCCCATGGAAGTCAAACTCGATAAGCAGTATCCGCTCAATGTGGATGCAGGCAGAGCCTGGCAACTGCTCTCGGATGTGAAGGCGGTGGCGGGCTGCATGCCCGGTGCCGAAATCACCGAGCAGCTCGGCGAAGGCTCTTACAAAGGCGGGGTCAAGGTCAAGGTGGGGCCAGCGGTGGCCCAGTTTGCCGGGCAGGTCGATGTGCTGGAGACGGTGGTCGCCGAGCGCAAGATGGTGCTGCGCGGCAAGGGCGCCGACAAGGGCGGCTCCTCGGCCACCATGGACCTGACCGCGGTGATCGTGCCCGACCCCAACAACTTGGCGCACTGCGTGCTCCATGGTTCGGCGGCGGTGATCGTCAACGGCAAGTTCGCCCAATTTGGCGGCCGCATGATGGTGCAGGTCTCGGACATGATCCTGGCGCAGTTCGTCGAGAACTTCCGCCAGACCGCGCTCAGCCTGCCGGCGCCTGCCGGCACTGACGAAGGCGCTCCGGCCAGCGCAGAAGCGGCCGCGCCGGTGCAGGCCGCCGCCCCCCAGGTGGCCAGCGAACTCAACGGTCTGGCCATCTTCTGGGCGCTGGTCAAGAGCTGGTTCGCAGGCCTTTTTGGCAAGCGGGCTTGAGCGCCCGATGAGCCCCTCCGGCGTCAGCCTTTTGCGCGAGCAGCTGCAAGCCGCCGGCTACCTGGCCGACGAGACCTTGGCCACCAGCTGCTGGCTGGCGCAGACGCTGGAGCGGCCGCTGCTGCTCGAAGGCGATGCCGGTGTGGGCAAGACCGCGTTGGCCGCGGCGCTGGCCCGGGCGCAGGGCGCACAGCTGGTGCGGCTGCAGTGCTACGAAGGCCTGGATCTGGCGCAGGCCGCCTATGAGTGGAACTATGGCCGCCAACTGATGGCCATCCGGTTGGCCGAAACCAGCGAGCAGCGCCTGCAGGAGGCCGACCTGTTCTCGCGCAGCTACCTGCTTGAGCGGCCGCTGCTGCAGGCCATCAGCAGCGAGCTGCCCTGCGTGCTGCTGATCGACGAGATCGACCGCGCTGACGAGGCCTTCGAAGCGTTTTTGCTCGAGGTGCTCTCGGAATACCAGATCACCGTGCCCGAACTGGGCACGCTGCGCGCACGCCAGGTGCCCACCGTGCTGCTGACCAGCAACGGCACGCGCGAGCTCTCCGATGCGCTGCGCCGACGCTGCCTTTACCATTACCTGGACTACCCGACGCTGGCGCGCGAGGTGGCCATCGTCAAGGCTGCGCTGCCCGAGGCCGATACCGCGCTGGTGGAAGAGGCGGTGCAGTTTGTGCAGCGCCTGCGCGGCGAAGACCTGGCCAAGACGCCGGGCATTGCCGAAACCCTGGACTGGGTGCGCGCCCTGCACCG
>JBAXEN010000462.1:0-2618 GCA_037140415.1 Betaproteobacteria bacterium
ACACCAACTACTTTGCCGACACCGAGCAGGGCCGCTGGGTGCTGACCCTGTTCGAGCGTCTGAGCTTCGAGCAGCTGCCGTTTTACCTGCACCTGATGAAGCACCTGGCCCGCCGCGGCATCCCGGTGCCCGACCCACAGGCCAGCCCGGTGCTGATCAGCCGCAAGGGCAAGAACGAGTTGCTCAGCGGGGGCCAGATCCTGCACCGACTCAAGGACAAGCCGGCTGCGCTCGTCAACCGCCTGCCCGGCAAGAGCGAGCTGGCGCCCACCGCGCATCACTGCGCACAGGTCGGCGCCATGCTAGCCCGCATGCACCTGGCGGGGCGCGATTTTGAGATGGCGCAGCCCAATCTGCGCGGCCTGGCCTGGTGGAACGAGACGGTGCCGGTGGTGCTGCCCTTCCTGAGCGAGGCTCAGCGGGCACTGATCCTGAGCGAATTGGCCTTTCAAAACCAGCTGGCCGACAGCGGCGCCTTCAAGAGCCTGGCGCGCGGGCCCATCCATGCCGACCTGTTTCGCGACAACGTGATGTTTGAGGGCCAGGGGGCCGATGCCCGCCTGTGCGGATTTTTTGATTTTTACTTCGCCGGCTGCGACAGCTGGCTGTTCGACCTGGCGGTGTGCCTGAACGACTGGTGCATTGACCTCAACAGCGGCGCGCGCGAGACCGAGCGGGCCAGCGCCATGGTGGCCGCCTACCATGCGCAGCGCCCCTTGAGTGCGCAGGAGCGCCGCCTGCTGCCGGCGATGCAGCGCGCAGGTGCGCTGCGCTTTTGGATTTCCCGCCTGTGGGACCTGCACCTGCCGCGACAAGCAGCGGTGTTGCAAGCCCACGACCCCGAGCATTTTGAGCGGGTTCTGCGTCAGTGCGTCGAACGACCCCTGCCGCTGGACCTGGTGGCCACACCTGTCTGATGAAACTCAACCTCATTCCTGCCAAGACCGGCCTGATCTGGATCAAGCAAGGCATACGCCTGTTTTTCCGCCAGCCGCTGGCCATGTCTGGCCTGTTCTTCATGTTCATGGCGGTGCTGTCGGTGGCCAGCCTGATCCCACTGATCGGCTCGCTGCTGGCCCTGGTGATGCTGCCGGCGGCCACCCTGGGCCTGATGGCCGCCTCGCAGCAGGCCGAGCAGGGCAAGTTCCCGATGCCCACCATCCTGATCACCGCCTTTCGGGCCGGCCGCCAGCGGGCGCGGGCGATGATGGTGCTCGGCGGGCTCTATGCCCTGTGCTTTTTAGCGGTCCTGGGCCTGTCGGCCTTGTGCGATGGCGGCGACTTTGCCGAGCTGTATTTGTTTGGCGGGCGAATTGACGAGGAGTTGGTGAGCGACCCGGAGTTCCAGCTGGCCATGTGGGTGGCCGCCCTGCTCTACGCGCCGATGTCCATGCTGTTTTGGCATGCGCCGGCGCTGGTGCACTGGCATGAGGTGCAGCCGCTCAAAAGCCTGTTTTTCAGCGCCCTGGCCTGCTGGAAGAACAAGGGGGCCTTTCTCGTTTATGCCTTGGGCTGGGTGGCACTGCTGATCTGCGCCGGCCTGTTGGTGGCGCTGAGCACCCGGGCGCTGGGCAGCCCGGAGGTGGCCGCCGCGGTGATGCTGCCGCTATCGATGGTGATGGCGGCGATGTTCTTCAGTTCGATCTACGGCACCTTCCGTGACAGCTTCGAGGCCTTGCCCCCGCCCGACCTGCATCCACCCGACCTACCTCGGGTCGACGAAATCGCCTGAATCCTTTTCCCAACGAGGCCCTCTATGGAGCACCGCTACTTTGATGACCTTGCGCTGGGTGAGTGCTTCGTCAGCCCCGGCGTGACGGTGACCGAATCACTGATCATCGAGCACGCCCTGAAGTACGACCCCCAGCCCTTCCATCTGGATGTGCAGGCGGCCGAGCAGTCACCCTACGGCGGACTGATCGCCAGCGGCATGCTGTCCATCTCCTTGTGCTTTCGAATGTTCATTCAGACCGGTATCTTCAGGCATTCGGGCATAGGCTCGCCCGGCCTGGACGAGGTGCGCTGGCTCGCGCCGGTGCGCCCGGGCGACACCCTGCACACCGAGGTCGAGGTGGTGGCACTGCGCGCATCGAGCTCCAAGCCAGATCGTGGCGTGGTTCACCTGAAATTTCGGGGCGTGAATCAGCGCGGCGAGGCCGTTCTGAGCTATATCGGCATCAATATGCTGCTGCGCCGGCCCGCCTGAGCGGCCGGCTTGGGCCCAAGCCTCAAGGAACCGGCGTGAGCTTGGCCACCGACAGGGCCAGCCATTTGACGCCATGGCGGGGAAAGTCAATCTGCGCCCGCGCATCCAGGCCCGCACCCTCGATCATCTTGACCCGGCCCTGGCCGAACTTGGCATGAAACACCTGCGCGCCCACCTTCAAGCCATGCGCATCTGCCGTCTTGCGCTCGGGCAGCGGCGGGTTGGCGGACGCAGCGCCGCCCTGGCGCGAGGCCACCATGCGTGCGGCCCAATCGCTGCGACTGGAGCCGCCTGAACTTTCTTCGCCATAGCCGCCCGGGCTGCCGTAGCTGTTGTTGCGCGGCGTGATCCATTTGAGCGCGCCCTCGGGCAATTCCTCAAAAAACCGGCTTTTGAGGTTGTAGCGGGTCTG
>JBAXEN010000463.1:0-2612 GCA_037140415.1 Betaproteobacteria bacterium
CGATCCAGGGGCCCATGGGGCAGAAGGTGTCAAAGGACTTGCCCATGTCCCACTGTTGGTGGCGCATCTGCACATCGCGCGCGGTCACGTCGTTGACGATGGTGTAGCCAAAGATATGGGCCAGCGCGTCTTCCTTGCCGATGTTCTTGCCGCCGGTGCCGATGACCACCGCCAGCTCCGACTCGTAGTCGATTTGCTCGCTGATGCCGCGCGGCAGCTGCACATCGTCGTGCGGGCCGACCACGCACTCGGGCACTTTGGTGAACACGATGGGCCAGGCGGCCACATTGGCGTTGTTGTTCTTGAACACCGAGTCGCGCAATTCTTTGGCGTGCTCATGGTAGTTGCGGCCGACGCAAAACACATTGCGGCGGGGCCTGGGAATGGGCGCTTCCAGCTTGACCTGGGCGATGGGCACGGCCTGCGCCTGCAGCGGCGTGCTGCGCCAGGCGCTGCGCTCGATCAGCGCCAAGGCGCCGAGCTGGGCTTGCGCCTCGTCGAGCGCGAATGCGGTGACCGATTGACTGTCAGCCGAAACCTGGCCGACCCAACGGCGTCCTTGAAATTGATAGCTGGCAATGCGCACGGGGCAGACTCCTGTAGTGAGACAAAGGAGGGGAGTCTAATCTTCACCATAGGGGCATGCAGCTGCTCAGGTATGGGCGCGGCTCCCACTCGGATCGCAATCGTCGCTACGGTCGTGGGAGGGCCGCCCCCGGCCCGATGGGGCCAAGAACGAAGCGCCGGATCGCCGCGAGGGCGCGGCTCCCACCCATCCTTTGACCTTCCTCAAGCCACCTTGGCCAACGCTGGGGCAAACATCGATTCCATCTCGCGCCGCACTTTGTAGGCGTCGGTGCCGGTGTCCATGGCCACATCGGCCCAGCTCAGGCTTTGGCCCTTTTTGACCGGCCGTACCACTTTGACTTGGTGGGCCAGGCCCAAGGGCAGGCCTCCCATCTGGGCAGAAGTTTGGGCCGGCAGCAGCTTGCCCCAGACGGTATAGCCGCCTTCGCCGTCGAGCATGTCGCCGGGCTGCAGGTCACGCTTGGCGGTGGCCACCACATCCGCGTTCCAGCCTGTGGCGACGCCGGTGGGCTCGTGGCGCAGCGCGACGCTGGCCACCGAGACGCCGACTTCCAGGCCGATCAGGTGCCAGCGCTTGTAGAGCGTGAAGTAGCGCCCGCTCGGATCGGTGTGGGCGTTGTACTCCTCAAAGCAGTTCTTGATGTAGTCGGTCTCGGCCTCGACCGTGACCCACACGCCCATGCGGATGTCGTAGGGGATCTTGCGGCCGTCGGCCTCCAGCGATGAGATGACCTCCACCATGCCTTTGCGTTCGAGCACTCCGCCTTCGCTGCGCGGACGGGTGACGAAAGGGATGTCTTCCACGCTGGCCGGCGGGTAGAGCAGGCCGCCGCTGGGCACGGCCAGCCCGGTGGCGTTGGAGACTGCGGTCGATTCAATGGAAGGCTTGGAGCCGTCGAGGAAGCTGTTGAACATCTTGGGGTTGAGCCCGCCGCGCGCCGCCTGCTCGGGCGTCAGGCCGTAGTGGCCCCAGACCGTCTCGGGGGTGGACTCGCAAAAATGCGGCAGCCATTTGTGGCCACGGCCGGCCGCCACCACTGGAAAGCCACAGGTACGGGCCCAGTCGACCAGGTCGCAGATCAGTGCCGGCTGGTCGCCAAAGGCCATGGAGTAAACCACGCCGGCCTGCTCGGCCTTGCGCGCGAGCAGCGGGCCGCAAAAGGCATCGGCCTCCACCGTGACATTGACCACATGCTTGCCGTGCTCGAAGGCCTTGAGACAGTGCGCCACCGCCGCGATCGGGTTGCCGGTGCATTCGACCACCACATCGATGTGCGGATGGCTGACGACGGCCTGCCAGTCCTCGGTGACCCAGGTCTGACCGCTGCGCAGCGCGGCGTCCATGCTGGCGGCCTGCGCCTGCTCGCTCTTCCAGCCCACCCGGGCCAGGTTGCTGCGCGCCATCTCGGGCGAGAGGTCGGCAATGGCCCCCAGCTGCACGCCGGGTGTGCGCGGCACCTGGGCCAGGTACATGGAGCCGAATTTGCCGGCGCCGATCAGGCCTATGCGCACCGGCTGGCCGGCAGCGGCGCGTTGCTGGAGTTTGGCGTAGAGGTTCATCAGGCGGCTTTCTTGGTGCTGGCCAAGGGCTCGGTAGAGGTGACCAGGGCGCTGCCGGGCATGCCGCTTTTCCAGGGCAGATCGACCGGGTAGGGCTTGAGCAGGCAGTCGTCAGGCAGGCAGCTGATGGGTGTGAAGTCGCGGTGAGCGATGTATTCGGGCCGCTTGTGGCGACGAATGTGGTTGGACACTGCGCACAGGCTCAGGTAGACGCTGACCCGGTTCCAGGGCGAGAGGTTGCTGGTGGAGGCGTGCACCAGGCAGCTGTGAAACAGAATCATCGAGCCGGCCGGGCCGGTGGGGCTGACGATGCCGCCTTGCTTGCCGCCGGCGCGCTCGACCAATTGGGTGATGAGCTCATTGCTGACGGTCCACAGCGGGTAGCTGGTGGTGGTCAGGTCATGCTTGGCATCGACCACGCCCTTTTTGTGGCTGCCGGGGATGAACATCAGCGGGCCGTTGAA
>JBAXEN010000464.1:0-2590 GCA_037140415.1 Betaproteobacteria bacterium
TGCAGCAGGACTGGGCCTACGGCGCCACCATGCGCCTGCTGGGCGTGCCGGTGCTGCGCGCCTTGATCGAACAGGACGGCAGTCCGGTCGGTCTGGCCCAGTTCATCGTGCGCGGCTTCGGCCCGCTGGCCAGCCTGTCGCTGTGCTCGCGCGGGCCGCTCTGGCTGCAAGACCTCACGGCCGCCGACAAAGCCGGCGCCTGCCGCGCCCTGCGCCAGAGCCTGCCGCGCAGCGGCCTGAAATGGGTCCTCACCACGCCGGAAGAAGGCCGCCAACATAGCGAACACGGCCTCCCCCCCTGGCGCCGGGTGGTGAGTGGCTATGCCACCGTGCTGATCGACCTGGAGCAACAGGCCGATCAATTGCGCGCAGCGCTGGACGGCAAATGGCGCAACCGCCTGGTGGCCGCCGAAGCCAGCGAACTGCAAGTCCACCGCATCGGCACCAACCCGGGCCAATACCGCTGGTTGCTCGACCAAGAAGAAGCACAGCGCCAGACCAAGGGCCTGGCCGGCCTGCCGCTGGGCTTTTACGAGCCCTACATCGGCTCGCGCCAACAGCCTGCCCAATGCGTGCTCAGCCTGCGCGCCGATATCGGCCGCGAGCGGGTGGCGGCCATGATGTTCCTCATCCACGGCCAGGCCGCCACCTACCAAGTGGGCTGGTCCAATGAACAAGGCCGCGATCTCAACGCCCACAACCTGCTGCTCTGGCGCGCCATGCTGGAGCTGCAATCGCGCGGGGTGAGGCAGCTAGACCTGGGCGGCGTTAACACCGTGCGCAGCGCAGGCCTGGCCCGCTTCAAAATCGGCACCGGCGGGCAGGTACTGCAATTGGCCGGCACTTATCTGGCCTGAAATCGGTGTCAGACACCGATAATTGCGGGTTTCCGAAACCGCTAACCCGACCATGCGCCCACACCACCTTGAGCTCCTCGCGCCGGCCCGCAGTGCAGAGATCGGCATGGAGGCCTTCAATCACGGCGCTGATGCGGTCTACATTGGCGGACCGTCCTTTGGCGCACGTACCGCCGCCGACAACAGCGTGAGCGATCTGGCCCGTCTCGCCGAGCACGCCCACCGCTTTCACGGCCGGGTGTTTGCCACCGTCAACACCATCTTGCGCGACGACGAGCTCGAGCCTTCCCGCCAGCTGATCTGGCAGCTTTATGACGCGGGGGTGGACGCACTCATCATCCAGGACATGGGCATCTTGCAGATGGACCTGCCGCCCATACAGCTGCATGCCTCTACGCAGACCGACATCCGTACCCCCGAAAAAGCCAAATTCCTTCAAGACGCAGGCCTGTCGCAGCTGGTACTTGCACGTGAGCTGACGCTGCCGCAAATCGCCGCCATCCGCGATGTGATTGATAGCGATCGCTGCCTGCTGGAATTTTTCATCCACGGCGCGCTGTGCGTGGCCTACAGCGGGCAGTGCTACATCAGCCATGCCCACACCGGGCGCAGCGCCAACCGCGGCGACTGCTCGCAGGCCTGCCGCCTGCCCTATGAGGTCAAAGACAGCCAGGGCCGCATCGTCGCGCACGACAAGCATGTGCTCTCGATGAAGGACAACAACCAGAGCGAGAACCTGCGCGCCCTCATCGACGTGGGCCTGCGCAGCTTCAAGATCGAAGGCCGCTACAAAGACATGGCCTACGTCAAGAACATCACCGCGCACTACCGGCGCCTGTTCGACGAGATCCTGGAAGAGCGCCCCGAGCTGGCTGCCGCCTCCCATGGCCGCGCCACCTTCAGCTTCACGCCTGACCCGAACCAGAACTTCAACCGCGAGTTCACCGACTACTTCGTTCAGGGCCGCAAGGAAGACATCGGCGCCTTCGACACCCCGAAGAACCCTGGCCAGCCCATAGGCTGGGTGGCCAAGGTGGCCGCCGACCATGTCGAGCTCGTCACCGACGAGGCCGCCACCGAGCTGCACAACGGCGACGGCCTGTGCTACTACGACCTGCACAAGGAATTGATAGGCCTGCAGATCAACCGCGCCGAGCGTACGCCGGCCGGCAGCTGGAAGCTATTTCCCAAGGACCCGCTGACCGGCTTCAAGGACCTGCGCAAAGGCACCATCGTCAACCGTAACCGCGACATGAGCTGGGTGCGCACGCTGGAGAAGAAATCCTCGGAACGCCGCATCGGCGTGTGGATGAAGCTCAGCGAAAACGCTCAAGGCTTGTTGTTGCAACTGACCGACGAGGCCGGCTTTGAAGGCCAGGCCCAGCTGGCCCTGCCCTGGCAGGCACCCAAGGACATGTCGGGCGCCCATGACAAACTCAGCGCCGCCCTGGGCAAGCTGGGCGAGACCCTGTTTTCGCCCATCGACGTGCAACTGGCCCTCGCCCGCCCCTGGTTCGTGCCGCCCTCTCAGCTCAATCTCCTGCGCAGGCAGGCCGTAGAGGCCCTGGAAGCGGCCCGGCTGGCGGGCTTTGAGCGGCTGGCTCCGGGGCTAGCGGTTCAGCCCCCTGTGGCCTACCCGGAAGAACACCTGACTTATCTGGCCAACGTCTTCAACCAGAAGGCGCGTGAGTTTTATGCGCTGCACGGCGTTAAGGTCATCGAGCCAGCCTACG
>JBAXEN010000465.1:0-2582 GCA_037140415.1 Betaproteobacteria bacterium
GCCCCAACGCGCCAGCGCCGCATCGTCACTCACCCGGGCATCAACCCAACGTGCGCCCTCAGGCGTGACTTCCTTTTTCCAAAAGGGCGCCTGGGTCTTGAGGTAGTCCATCAGGAATTCGCAGGCTGCAAAGCTCTCGCCCCGGTGGGCTGAGCTCACCGCCACCAGCACGATCTGCTCGGCCGGCAGCATGAGTCCGACCCGGTGCACTACCCGCGCTGCATAAATATCGAAGCGCGCGAGCGCCGCATCTATCATGGCTTCGATGGCTTTTTCGGTCATGCCGGGGTAGTGCTCGAGTTCGAGCGACTGCACCTCGCCGCGGGCCACGGTGGAGCTGCGCTCCAGGTGGGCATGGCGGTCGCGCACCGTGCCGACAAAGCTGCAGACCGCGCCGACCCGCAGATCGCCGGCGCGCAGGGCCGCCACCTCAGCGCTGAGATCGAAGTCCTCGGTCTGTATGCGCACCCGGGCCTGCATCTCAGCCTCCGGTCACCGGCGGAAAAAATGCCAGCTCGCAGCCCTCGCTCAAGGGCTGGTCTTCTTCGCTCATCACCTGGTTGAGCGCAGCGCGCACCGGCCGCTGACGGTCCAGCGCCTGGGCATAGGGCGCGCCCAGGGCGATGAGCTCATCGCGCAACTGGCCCACCGTCTGCGCCTGGGTCTCGCGCCGCTCGCCGGGGCCCAGGGCCTCGCGCAGTGATGCGAAGTATTTGATGTTCACCTGGGTCATAACAGGCTCGCCAAGGGGATGAAGGGCAGCAGATCGCCACGGGCGATGCGCAGGCCGGGCGCCACATCGAGCAGCCCATCGGCCCAGACGGCCGAGGTGAGCACGCCCGAGCTCTGGTTGGCAAACAGGTCCAGCCCGCCTTGGGCATTGCGCCGCACGCGCAGGAATTCGCGCCGCTTGTCGGGCTTGGGCCAGTCAAAGTGGGCGGGGAGCATGAGTGCGGGCGGCCGCTCGCCGCTGGCACCTTGCAGGCGGAGCAAGAATGGCCGCACCAGCAGCAAAAAGGTCACGAAGCTCGATACCGGATTGCCCGGCAGGCCGATGAAGTGCGCAAAACCCGAGCCGTGATTGACGCGGCCGTAGGCAAAGGGCTTGCCCGGCTTGATGGCGATCTGCCACAGCTGCAGCTCGCCCAGGGCTTGCACCGCGGGCTTGATGTGGTCTTCCTCGCCCACCGAGACGCCGCCGCTGGTGAGGATCAGATCATGGTCCTGCGCCGCCTGCCCCAAGGCCTGCACCGTGGCCTGGCGGTCATCGGGCACGATACCCAGATCGCTCACCTCACAGCCCAAGCGCAGCAAGAGCGCGCGCAGAAAGAAACGGTTGGAGTTGTAGATCGCGCCTGGCGGCATGGCCTCAGGCGCCACCTGGCCGGGCATGACCAATTCATCCCCAGTCGACAGCAAGGCCACCCGCACCCGGCGGGCCACCGGCAAGCGGTCAAAGCCTATGCTGGCGGCCAGCCCCAATTCGGCCGGCGACAGGCGCTGGCCTCGATGCAACACCACCGCGCCGCGCGCCACGTCCTCGCCGCGCCGGCGTATCCACTGGCCGGCGCTGGGACTGGCTTTGATCTGCACCCGGCCGCTCTCGAGCACCAGAGCGTCTTCCTGCATGACGATGGCATCGGCCCCCGGCGGCACCGGGGCGCCGGTGAAGATGCGCGCCACCGATCCCGGCTGCAAAGGGGCGGCAGCGCTGCCGGCGGCGATGCGTTGCGACACCGGCAAATCGGCCGGCAGGTCGGCCAGGCGCAGGGCATAACCGTCCATCGACGAGTTGTCATGCCCAGGAACATCCAGGGGCGAGCGCAGGTCCTTGGTGAGCACCCGGCCGTCGGCGTCAAAAGTGGAGACGCTTTCCTCGGGCAGCGCCGGCTCGGCACGGGCCAGCAGGTCCTGCAGGGCCTCATCCAGCGGACGCAGCGCAGCGCGGGCGGGCGATGTGGTCACGGTCGCGGTCATGGTCACAGCTCAGGCCGGCAGCAGCGGGGCATGGGCCGCGATATAGGCTTTGACCTGCTCCACATCGGCGGGCATCACCTGCACCCGGCGCGGCTTGGCCTCCAGGCCTTCAAAGCCGCTGGGGCGCACGGGCGGGCGGCCCAAGGCTTCTTCAATGGTCTCGGCAAACTTGATCGGCAGCGCGGTTTCCAGCACCAGGATGGGCAAGCCGGCTTGCCGGTGCTCGCGCGCTACCTTCAGACCGTCGGCGGTGTGGGTGTCGATCACCACGCCAAAGCGGGCATCGGTATCGCGAATGGTCGCGAGCCGGTTGGCGTGGGTGCTCCTGCCGCTGGCAAAGCCGTAGCGGGTGGCGGCCTGCGCAAAGGCTGGATGAGCGCTCACATCAAAAAAGCCCTGCTGCCCGAGCGCATCGGCAAACAGCGAGCGGGTGAGCGCCGCATCGCGGCCAAGCAGGTCGAACACAAAGCGCTCGAAGTTGCTGGCCTTGGAAATGTCCATCGAGGGGCTGGAAGTCTCGTGGGTATCGGCCGAGCCCCGCACCCGGTAAATGCCGGTGCGAAAGAACTCGTCGAGCACATCGTTTTCATTGGTGGCCACCACCA
>JBAXEN010000466.1:0-2580 GCA_037140415.1 Betaproteobacteria bacterium
TGGCAATCGATACAAACACCAGCGGGTTGTCGACGGTGCCGCCGGGCATGTTGTCGCCGCCGTATTTGACCGGCTGAGCCGGGGCTTGGGCCCAGACCTGGCCGGTGCCGCCGACAGCCAGTGCCAGCCCAGAGGCGCCCAGTTGAAGCAGGCCACGGCGCGAGAGGACGACCGGCTGAGTGTGGGTTGATGTGAGGTTTTTCATGCCTTTTTACCTCCACGTTGACCCACGACCTGACGGATGGCGGTGCGAATGCGGTTGTAGGTGCCGCAGCGGCAGAGGTTGCCGCTCATGGCGGTGTCGATGTCGGCATCGCTTGGGTTGGGCTTGCGTTTGAGCAGCGCAGTGGCGGCCATGACCTGGCCGGCCTGGCAGTAGCCGCACTGCGGAACGCCAGCGGCGATCCAGGCGGCTTGTACCGCTGCGCCCACCGGGTCACCGGCCAGCGCTTCAACGGTGGTCACTTTTTTGTTGCCCAGGCTAGAGACCGGCGTCACGCAGGACTTGGTCGCCTGCCCGTCAACATGCACGGTGCATGCGCCGCACAAGCCGGCGCCGCAGCCGAACTTGGTGCCGCACATGCCCAGTTCGTCTCGCAGCACCCATAGAAGCGGCATGTCTGCCGGCGCGTCGACAGCCTTTTTGCTGCCGTTGATGTCCAAATTCACCATAGGTGCTGTTCTCCTTTGTTAGCCGTTTATTGAAATTCTTGAATCACCGTATCGCCTGAGTCCCGACTCTTCGAGCGACAGTGACTACCCCCAAACCCATTCTGCTTGTATGACTATTCAATTCCTTAATGGTTTCCCCGTGGGCTTTGTCGCCACCGTGACAAGTTCTGGGACGGGGCGCCAACTCACCCCTGCCGCGCAGCGCTGTAGGGCTGGACGCTGCATCGCTGCGAGGGCGCAGCTGCCACACTCCGCAATTGCGGCCGCGCACCAGCTGGGCGATCTGACTTTTGTGGGAGCGCCGCCCTCGGCGCGATGCGGCCGTGGGGCCAGTGTGGCCTCGGCGCGATTTAGCGCTTGATCGCTCGGCGCTGGCGCAGCGCCAGCCGGATCCAGACATCGCGCAGCAGCAGGCAGACCGCCCAGATCAGCAGGCCGCCGAAGACGATGTCGCCCAGAAAATGCCGGCCCTCGACCATGCGGGCCAGGCCCACCAGGCCACCGGCCACCATGCCGGCGCTCCACCAGCGCCAGCGGCTGCGCCGGCTGCCCAGCATGCCGATGGCCATCACGGCAAAACCGCCGGCGGCATGCCCGCTCACGAAGGAGCAGTTGCGTGCGCATTGGTCAGCCGGCCGCAGCGGCGCGTTGTAGGTCTTGCTGCCGCCGAAGGTTTGCACATCGGCCGGTCTGGCCCGGCCCCAGTTGTCTTTGAGGCCGGTGTGCACCAGCAGGCCCACGCCCAGCACCACCACCAGCAGGCCAAACACGGCGCGGCGCAGATGCGCCGGCGCCACCCATTTCTTGCCCAGCCGCCGGCCCAGCAGGGCCGCTGCGATGGTCAGCAGGGCGAGGGCCGAGAGCGCGCCGCCGACGATGGGCATGCCGAGGTAGAGCCAGTGGGGCCAGGCCCACTGGCTCCCCTGGAAGGCGCCTTGCGCAAAGAACAGGCTGCTCACCCTCAGGTCGAGCTCGGGCCACAGTTCATAGACGATAGTGGCCAGCGCCGTCAGCAGAGCCAGCACCAGCCACTCCTGTTGGCGGGTTTTGAGGCGCGATTGCGGTGCGGGGCTGTTCATGGTTGTTCGCTGGCCAGCCAGAGTTCAAGGTGCAGGCTGCCCCATTGCGCCGCGTCCAGGCGCTGCCAATGCGGGTACTGTTTTTTGTAGTCGCTGCTCAAGGGCGCCTCGGCCAGCAGCACGATGCGCTCTGGCGGGCGTTGGCCGGCTGTCCACAGCGCCTCAAATTGCTCGTAGTGGTGGCGGGGCTTGCCGCTGGGCGGCCAGGCCATGACCGGGCGATCCAGGTCGCGCCACACATAGCGGGCATGGGCCACCAGATCGCGGCTGGTGGCGGCCACCGGCAGCCCGGGGTGGGCCTTGAGCCCGGCTTCAAACTGCTGCAGCGTTGGCTGCCAGCCGCGCATGCGGGCCCACAGGTCCAGGTTGGGGCCGGGCCGCATGGCGCCTTGCTGCACGCTGGGCAGGGCGCCCAGCAGCGAGGCGCCGGCCGGCAGCGCAAAAGCCAAGGCGGTGCTGATCCACCAGGCCCGTCGGCCCAGGCGGGGTGCAATGTACAGGCCCAGCCACAGGCACAGGCCCAGCAGCGCGGGCACGGTCCAGTTGATATTGGCGCGGGAATGCACCGACTGCGCCAGCGCCACCGCCAGCAAAGGCAGCGCGAAGATCAGGGCAAAGCGGCCGGCATCGACAGATCGCTGGCCGGCCCCGGCCCCGCGCGCTCGCCGGGCCAGCAGCGCGGTGACCAGCCCCACCGGCCCGAGCAAGAGGGCCTGGCCGACGACGAATTCCAGCACCGCCAGCGCCCGTCCGCTGGCCGGGGTTTGCGCCGCGACCGTGATCTCGGCGGTATGGCCCAGGGTGGGCCAGCCATTGCCGGCGTTCCAAA
>JBAXEN010000467.1:0-2578 GCA_037140415.1 Betaproteobacteria bacterium
ATCGCCGGGTTCTCCAGGGTGGAGGTGTCCTGGGTGATGGCTTCACCCTTGGCGATGCCGCGCAGCAGGCGGCGCATGATCTTGCCGGAGCGGGTTTTGGGCAGGTTGTCGCCGAAGCGGATGTCCTTGGGCTTGGCAATCGGTCCGATTTCCTTGCCCACCCAGTCGCGCAGTTGCTTGGCAATGGCCTTGGCTTCGTCGCCAGTTGGGCGGGCACGCTTGAGCACCACAAAGGCCACGATGGCCTCGCCGGTCAGCTCGTCCGGGCGCCCCACCACAGCGGCTTCGGCCACCAGGTCGGTCTTGGAGACCAGGGCCGATTCGATCTCCATCGTGCCCATGCGGTGGCCGGAGACGTTGAGCACATCGTCGATGCGGCCGGTGATGCGGAAATAGCCACGGTCGGCGCTGCGCACCGCGCCGTCGCCGGCCAGGTAGTAGCCCTTGAGCTCCTCGGGAAAGTAGCTTTTCTTAAAGCGCTCCGGGTCGCCCCAGATGGTGCGGATCATCGAGGGCCAGGGCCGCTTGACCACCAAGATGCCGCCACTGCCGTTGGGCATGTCATGGCCCTGCTCATCGACGATGGCCGCCGCAATGCCCGGCAGGGGCAAGGTGCAGGAGCCGGGCACCAGCGGGGTGGCGCCAGGCACGGGGGTGATCATGTGGCCGCCGGTCTCGGTCTGCCAGAAGGTATCGACGATGGGGCAGCGCTCGCCGCCCACATGCTTGTGGTACCACATCCAGGCTTCCGGGTTGATGGGCTCGCCCACCGAGCCCAGGATGCGCAGGCTGCTCAGGTCCGAGCGACTGGGGTGAACCTTCTCATCGGCCTCGGCGGCCTTGATGAGCGAGCGGATCGCCGTCGGCGCGGTGTAGAACACCGTGACCTTGTGGCGCTCGATCATTTGCCAGAAGCGGCCCGCATCCGGGTAGGTGGGCACGCCCTCGAACACCAGCTGGGTGGCGCCGGCCACCAGCGGGCCGTAGGCCACATAGCTGTGGCCGGTGATCCAGCCGATGTCGGCGGTACACCAAAACACATCGCTGGGCCGGATGTCAAAGGTCCAGTCCATGGTCATCTTGGTCCACAGCAGGTAGCCGCCGGTGCTGTGCTGTACGCCCTTGGGCTTGCCGGTCGAGCCCGAGGTGTAGAGGATGAACAGCGGGTGCTCGGCGCCCACCATCTCAGCCGGGCAGTCGGTGGGCTGACCCTGCAGCACCTCGGCCAGGGTGCGGTCGCGGCCTGCCACCATGTTGCAGGCGCTGGCGGTGCGCTGGTAGACCACCACATTCTTGATGGTGTCGCAGCCGCCGAGGTCCAGAGCCTCGTCAACAATGGCTTTGAGGGGCAGCTCCTTGCCGCCGCGCATTTGGTAGTTGGCGGTGATGACCGCCACCGCACCAGCGTCTTGAATGCGCTCTTGCAAGCTCTTGGCGGAGAAGCCACCGAACACCACCGAATGGGTGGCGCCGATGCGGGCGCAGGCCTGCATGGCCACCACGCCCTCGATGGTCATGGGCATGTAAATGACAACGCGGTCGCCTTTTTGGATGCCCATGGCTTTGAGCGCATTGGCAAACTGGCATACCCGCTGGTGCAACTGACCAAAGGTGACGTTGGTGACCTGACCGTCGTCGCTTTCAAAAATGATGGCCTTGCGGTGCTCGGTGGGGGTGCCTAAATGGCGGTCCAGGCAGTTGTGCGAGGCATTGAGCTGGCCGTCGGCAAACCACTTGTAAAACGGCTTGTTCGATTCGTCGAGCACCTGGGTAAAGGGCTTGTGCCAAACCAGGTGGTCACGGGCAGCCTGCCCCCAGAACCCGTCAGGGTCGGATTCGGCCTGACGGCACAGGGCTTCGTAGGCGGCCATGCTGGGTATGCGGGCGCCCTGGCTGGCGGCAGGCGGCGGCGGGAACACGCGGTTTTCAACCAACACGGATTCGATGGCGGACGAACTCATGACTTTGTCTCCTCAGGGGCATTATTTGGCGGACAGAACTGTCGGTCAGGGCTCTTACACGCTACTGACGCAAGCCTTTAGCTTACACAGAACCGGGCGGGATCCACAGGGGGCCAGGCCCTACAATTTGCCGACACAACCGCCCTTGAGCCATGTCCGACCCCCAACACTCCACCCCCCTGCGCATGCCGCCTCTGTCTAGGCTGATTTTCGCCAGCCGCTGGCTGCAACTACCTCTGTATTTGGGCCTGATCGCCGCACAGGGCGTCTATGTGTACCACTTCCTGATGGAGTTGGTGCACCTGATTGAGGCGGTGTTCGGCAGCCAGGCGGCGCTGCAGTCCCTGGTCACCAGCATAGGCTACAAGTCCGATGTGCCGCTGACCTCGCTCAACGAGACGGTGATCATGCTGGTGGTGCTGGCGCTGATTGACGTGGTCATGATCTCCAACCTGCTCATCATGGTCATCGTCGGCGGCTACGAGACCTTTGTCAGCCGCATGAATTTAGAAGGCCACCCCGACCAGCCCGAATGGCTCAGCCATGTCAATGCCTCGGTGCTCAAGGTCAAGCTGGCCACCGCCATCATCGGCATCAGCTCCATCCACCTGCTCAAG
>JBAXEN010000468.1:0-2577 GCA_037140415.1 Betaproteobacteria bacterium
CCCTTGACCACACCGAGGGGGTCAATGCGCAGGTCACGCTGGGCGCTCAAGCTGACATCGTCCAGGTTGAGCGTTGGCGTGATGATGTGCGCACGCAGCACGCTCAAGCCAGGGTACTTGTAGGTCGGCTGGTTCTGGGCATTGAGCACCGGATTGCCCTGCCCGTCGAGGACCGGATATTTTTCAAGGAAGCTGTCCTGCTCCGACAGGGTGATGTCACCCGTGCTGGTCTGCGCATCGAGCGTGTTGAGCGCAAGCTCCAGACCCGTGATGCCGGTAGAGGCGCGCACGGTCAGCACATCGGCCACCACATCCACGGCGTCGTCGACGAAGACCTCGTAAACCCGCCCGCCGGTCGAAGTCAGCGAGACATCGCCCTTGGACTGGATGATGGTGTAACCCACCGGGGTGATGCCATCGGCCTTGAACAGCACCGGATCGCTGGCGTCTTGGGCATAAATGCCCGCCGACACATAGCGAACCATGACATCGCCAGCGGCGGTCACGGTGATGTCGGCCGCATCGGTGTTGGCGCGCGAGCGAACATCGACCAAATCGACGTTACCGCCGGCGTTCAGGGTGAAGCTGCCGTTGGCGATGGCCACTTCATTGAGCTTGAGCGTCTGCGTGCCCTGGCTGACATACACATGGCCAGCCTGCGTGGTCGCCAGCCTGAGCGCGTTGACCGCGGTGAAGAGCGGTGCAGCCTGCGTGCCCAGGCCGCCTGCCACCGACAGCTGCAGCTCATCGGCTTGGATCGGCTTGGTCGGATCGAGGAAGGTGAGCGCACCCTGCACCAAGAAGCTGATGTCGCCCCGGCGCACCAGCGTGCCGCTGCCGCTGCCGGTGCTGAACTGGCCAACCGTCAAATTGGCCGTCAGACTCGGCGCACGCGCCTCGGTACTGACCAAGATGTCGTTGCGGTCGCTCAGGCCCTTGGCCACCAGGTAACGGGCATCGACATCGCCGGCATTGGTGATGCTGATCGCGCCGTCGTAGCTCTCGGCCCGGCTGATCTTGAGGTTGCCCTCGTTGTGCAGCACGATGCCACCGATATCGGACAACTGCAGGTCCACGTCGGCGGTGCGGGTGTTCAGCGTGATGCCGCTGGCGGCGCTGGCCACCACACGGTCGGCCACCAGCAAGCCACTGGGAAGGCTCTTTTGCGTGCCGCCAGAGATGCGGGTGATCAGGGTCTGCAGCACGCTGCCCTGGGCCGAGCTCAAGGTGATGAGCTGGTTGCTCAAGGTGGCATTGCCGGTGGGCACGGTCAGTGTGGCGTCGGTCAAGCGGATGTCACCGCCCAAGGCGCCCGCACTGGCGGTGATGCCTGCGAGCGTGGCCGTGATGCGGGTATCGGCATCAGCGGTGATGCTGCCCGACTGCGCGTCGCCTTGGCCCGAAGACAGCACCACGGCGCCGGCCGTGAGGCTACCGGAAATCTGGGCATCCCGGCCCGCCGAGACGGTCAGCGTCGTGCTGCTGTCGGCCGAGCTGACGCCGCCCAGACGGATGTCACGGCCCGACTCGAACAGCACCGAGGCGGTGGTCGCCACCGTAGCGGCGTTCTGCACCGCCGTGACCTGCGCTGTGTCGTGCACATCGAGCAGCTGGCCCGCAGACAACACAATGGTCTCGCCCTTCAAGGCCGAGGTGATGGGCACGCTCACCCCGCCCACCAAGGTGGTGGCCAGGCTGCGCACGCGCAGGGTATCGTCGGCCTGCAGGCTCAGCGAAGAGGTGGCCTGGATCTTGCCGCTCAAGCTGGCCGTGCCCCCGGCACGCACCACCACGTTGTTGGCGCCCAGCGAGGTGTTGGCCTCGCCAAAGGCATTGGCAGTGACGTTGCTGGTATCTACCACCGTCTTGAGCACCGTCTCGGTGACGGTCAGCGGCCGGGTCTCCCAGACCGTGACGCTCTCCATGACCACCTTAGGTACCTGCTTGGTGGTGGTTTGCTCGACCGGCAGTTTCTCAAACAAGGGGGTGTCGATGGACACCATCTTGAAGCTTTGCTGGATGCGCTGGTCGTAGATCGGCTTCCATTTGGAGCTCCATGCGTAGGTGTAGTCGTTGTAGTTTTCCTGAACGAGCTTGTCGATCTCCTTGCGGCCCCAAACATCGTAGGTGTTGAAACTCGAGGCGCCCTTCTTGCCACTGTTGTCGGTGTAGTTCACATTGACACGCATGTCGTCGTAGCGCGAGTCCGACGGGTTGCCGCTGGGGCTGGCATAGCCCATGTCAAATCCGCCCCCGTTGACGACCTGGTTGTAGGCCTGAGAGTTCTGGGCGTTGAAAGTGTTGGCGTTCGTCACGTAGGCGCCGCTGTCGCTGATGCTCGTGTTGGTCAGGTAGAACTGGGCGCCGTTGCCCGTCCAGCCAGCGCCCTGGTTGAGATTCCAATACGGCCGCACACGCTCCAAGGCGGTCCAGTATTTGTACTGGAAGGCGAACTGGTCGTAGACCGTGGCGGTGCCGATCTGACTCAGCGAGGTGGTGTCAAAGGCAAGCGCATCGATGTAGGTGTCAAAAGCCCTGATGCGGTCGGTGAAGCGCAGCTTCGCGTTGTCACGCACA
>JBAXEN010000469.1:0-2564 GCA_037140415.1 Betaproteobacteria bacterium
ATGTTCATCTTCGCCGGCAATGTGATGAATGCGGCCACCATCAGCGAGCGCATCTGGAGCGCGGCCGATCTCCTGGTGGGCCGCTTGCGCGGTGGCATGGGGCATGTCACCGTGCTCATGAATGTGGTGATGTCCAGCATGAGCGGCAGCGCTGTGAGCGACGCTGCCGGCCCCGGCATGGTGTCGATCTCCATGATGGAGAAGGTGGGCAAATACCCCAAGGGGCTGGCGGTGGCGATTGCCGCGGCCGCCTCTTGCCTGGGGCCGATCATCCCGCCCTCGATCCCGATGGTGATCTACGCGCTCATCAGCACCGCCTCCCTGGGCGCTCTGTTTCTGGCGGGCATTGTTCCGGGTCTGTTGATGGCCGTGGCCTTGATGGTGTGGATCGCCTTGATCGCCAAAAAGCGCGGGCTCAGCTACGGCCAGAAGATCTCCTGGGCCCAGGTGCCCGGCGTGTTGTCACGGGCCGCCCTGCCCATGACCTTGCCGATTCTCTTGCTCGGCGGCATTTGGTCCGGGGTGTTCAGCCCGACCGAGTCGGCCGCCATGGCCGGCCTGTGGGCGGTGCTGATCGGCGTGTTCGTGTACCGCAACCTCGGTCTGACGGCCTTGCTCAAGATTTTTGCGGTCTCGACCCGGCAGTCGGCGGTGGTGATGATGCTGATTGGCAGCTCCTTCATCATCAACTACGCCATCACCTCCGAGCAGGTCGCCACCAACCTGGCGGCCTACATCGCCAGCCTGAACCTGTCGGCCATCGGCTTCATGCTCCTGGTCAATGTGATGTTCCTGCTGCTGGGCACGGTGCTCGATGGCGCGGTGATGCTGCTGGTTTTTGTGCCGGTGCTGCTGCCTTCGGTCAATGCCCTGGGCATCGACCTGGTGCAGTTCGGCGTGGTGGTGATTCTCAACTTCATGATCGCGATGATCACCCCGCCCTATGGCCTGATCCTCTTTGTGCTGGGGTCTCTGACCGGTGTGCCGATGAAGGAGATCAACCGCGAAATCTGGCAGTTCTGCATCCCGCTGACGGTGGTGATGTTCCTGCTGATCTTCTTTCCCTCAATCACACTCTGGTTGCCCCATGCCTTCGGCTACAAATGATTGCTCCGGACAGACCGCTTTCGTGACCGGCGCGGCGCAAGGCATAGGCCTGGCCACGGTGGAGCGCTTGGCGCGCGACGGCTGGCGCGTGGTCGCCATGGACCGCCAGGCCGATCGGCTTGAGCAGGCGGTGGGCGCGCTGCGCGCGCAAGGTCTGGCTGTGGGCGCTGCGGTGTGCGACGTCTGCGACCGGGCCTCGGTGCAGGCCGCCCTGGACAGCGAGCCGCGCATTGACGCCATGGTCTGCGCCGCCGGCATCTACAACGACGCGCCCTTGCTGGAGCTGACCGACGCCGCCTTTCGCCAGATGCTCGAAGTCAACGTCATGGGCACCTTCATCCCGGCGCAGGAGGCAGCGCGGCGCATGCAGGCCGGCGCGCGCATCGTCACCATCTCCTCGCGCGGCGCGCTCGGCGGTACCCGCTTTGCGCACTATGTCACCTCCAAATCGGCCGTCATTGGCCTGACCCGGGCCATGGCCATGGAGCTGCGTCCACGGCAGATCGCGGTCAATTCGGTGGCGCCGGGCTTTACCGATACGCCGATGACGCGCTCGGCCCCGCCAGAGATGTTTGCCGCCTGGGAGCAGCTCGAGCCCGGCGGTAAGGCGGCCAGTCCCGAGGTGATTGCTGATGCGATTGCCTTCCTGGCTTCGCCCTCGACCCGCTTCATCACCGGTCAGACGCTGTTCGTCGATGGCGGCAAGTCGCTCGGCGGTTTGAGCATCTGAGGGCCGTTCGAGGCCATGAAGCAAGTCATCGACACCGGCCTGCCGGCCTTGGCCCAGCCCTTTAGCTGGGCGGTGCGCGCCGGCGGTCTGGTCTTCACCACCCATGGCCCGGTGCTGCCTGACGGCCGCATCGAACTCGGGCCACTGGCCGATCAAACCCGCTTGACGCTGGACAACCTGCGGCGCGCCCTTGCCGCGGCCGGTGCGGGCCTGCAGGATGTGGCGCAGGTGCTGATCTATCTGACCGACATCGCTGACTTGCCAGCCGTCGATGCAATTTACCGCGAGTACTTCATGCCGCCCTACCCCAACCGCAGCGCGGTGGCGGTGTCGGCCCTGGCGGTGCCGGGCATGCGCATTGAAGTCGTGGCCTATGCCTGCCCAACTGCGGCGGCGTGAAGGCGCAGTCGCTGCGGCCTGAGGCGGCTCAGCGGCGGTGGGCCGGCTTGGCAGGCACTTGTGCCAGCTCTTTGGCCTTTTGCTGCCGCTGCTGCCATTGCGCGTGCTGGTCCGGATAGGCGGCCCGGTAGCGCTGGCTGTGAAAGTCCAGCTTGGCCTGATCGCCCAGCAGGGCCGCGCTGTCCAGCAGGCGCTCGATCACCACGGGTTCGGGGGAGTAGTGCAGCAGCGCCTGGGCCAGGCGCAGCTGTTCAGCCGCGTTCTCCGGCCGCAGGGGCGTGAGGGTCAGGCTGGCGAAATCGGCATGGCCGCGAAAGAACCAGCTGGC
>JBAXEN010000470.1:0-2562 GCA_037140415.1 Betaproteobacteria bacterium
TGAACATCACCAGGCCGATCTTGCGCTCGCGGTAGTAGGCCACCGTCTCGGCAATGGTCGGCCGGCGCGAGTTCTTGAAGTATTTGTCAGCGGCGCGGTCGTACTCCTCGCCGTAGTTGTCAAACGGGTTCCAGCAACTGACTTCCGCATGGGTGTGGATGTCGATGGCGATCAGGTTCCGATGGTCCATGGGCATGTCTTCCTGGGGTTTGTACTGATTCGAGGACGGGGCGGCTTTTCTAAACTACCTATGAATTATAGCTTTATAGCAAGGTTTCCATGGCCAATATACAGGGATCGGCGGGCATCGTGCCCAGCCTGGACCAGGTTCAGGTCGAGCACCGCGGCTCGATTTCCATCATCCGCTTGAGCCGTCCGCACAAGCGCAACGCCATCAGTGACGGCGTGATGGCCGCACTGGGCCAACGCATGGCCGAACTGCCCGAGAGCACACGCGCGGTGGTGCTGGCCGGTGAAGGCGAGCATTTTTGCGCCGGGCTGGACCTGAGCGAGCTCAAGGAGCGCGATGCGGTCGAGGGCCTGCACCACTCGCGCTCCTGGTATTACATCCTGCGCGACCTCGAGCAAGGCCGGGTGCCGGTGATCGCGGCCTTGCACGGCGCGGTCGTCGGCGGCGGGCTGGAACTGGCCACCGCCTGTCATATCCGGGTGGCTGACGACAGCACTTTTTTTGCGCTGCCCGAAGGCTCGCGCGGCATCTTCGTCGGTGGCGGCGGCTCGGTGCGGATTTCCAAGCTGATCGGCGCGCACCGGGTGCTCGACATGATGCTCACCGGCCGGGTCTACAAGGCCGCCGAAGGGTCGGCCCTGGGACTGGCGCAATACCATGTGCCCGCTGGCGAAGCGCTGAGCAAAGCCATTGAGTTGGCCGAGCGGGTGGCCACCAATGCGCCCATGACCAACTATGCCTTGCTCAACGGTCTGCCACGCATCGCCGAACAGCCGGCCGATCATGGCTTTCTCACCGAGTCCATGCTGGCGGCCATCGCCCAATCGGCGCCCGAGGCCAAGGCCAGGGTGCGGGCCTTCCTCGACGGCACTGGCCCCAAGGTCCGCGCCAAATAAGCGCAGCGATGGCGTCCGCCCCGGTCTATCGCGACTTCACCTTCGGCGTCACCCGTGCGGTCCTGCACGAGGCAGGCGGCAACCACTATCTGCGCTGCGAGCAGACGCTGGAGCCCTACCTGGAGCGCATGAGCGACCGGCTGGTGCAGTGGGCCCAGCAAAGGCCTGATGCGACGCTGTTTGCGCAGCGCGACCCGGCCGTGGGCGGGCAGTGGCGGCACCTGAGCTTTTCGCAAGCCCTGGACGGCGCGCGCCGCATCGGCCAGGCGCTGCTCAATCGCGGCCTGTCGGTCGAAAGGCCGCTGGTCATCCTCGGCCCCAACAGCCTAGACCATGCCTTGCTGGCACTGGGCGCCATGTATGCCGGCGTGGCTTTTTGCGCCGTCTCACCCGCCTACAGCCTGGTGAGCAAAGACTATGACAAGCTGCGCCATGTCATGCACACGCTCACGCCAGGCCTGGTGTTTGCGCCCAACTGGCCGCAGTACGGCCCCTCCATCGACGCGGTGCTGCCGCCGGAGGTCGAGGTGGTGCTGGCCGACTTAGACGGATGCAGCGCCCAAGGCCGCACGGTCACGCCTTTTTCTGAAGTGCTCGGCACGCAGGCCACGGCGACGGTCGATGCCGCCATGCGCGCCACCGGACCAGACACGGTGGTCAAGTTTCTGTTTACCAGCGGCTCGACCAAGCTGCCCAAGGCGGTGATCAACACCCAGCGCATGATCTGCTCCAACCAGCAGCAGATGGTGCAGTCCAGCCCTTCCCTGTGCGACGAGCCTATGGTGCTGGTCGACTGGCTGCCCTGGAACCATACCGCCGGCGGTAACAGCGATTTTTTCATGGCGGTCTATCACGGCGGCTCGCTCTACATTGACGAGGGCAAGCCGACAGCCGACTTGATTGGCGAGACCCTGCGCAATTTGCGCGAGATCGCGCCGACCTGGTACTTCAACGTGCCCGTGGGTTATGAAGCCATAACTCGCGCCATGGATACCGACGCGCAGCTGCGGCGCAATTTTTTCTCGCGGCTGCGCCAGCAGCTGTATGCCGGTGCTGCCCTGTCGCAGCCGATTCAAGACGCACTCTACGCCCATGCCGAGCGCGAGTACGGCGAGCGGGTGGTGATGACGGCCGGCCTGGGCATGACCGAGTCCTCGCCCTTCGCCCTGTTTGTCACCACGCCGCATTCGCAGGCCGGCCATGTGGGTCTGCCCGCAGCGGGGCTCGAGCTCAAGCTCGCGCCCATGGGCGACAAGGTCGAGATCCGTTACCGCGGCCCCAACATCACGCCGGGCTATTGGCGCAATCCCGAGGCAACGGCCGAAGCCTTTGACGAAGAAGGTTTTTTCTGCACCGGCGATGCGGTGGCCTGGATAGACCCGAACAACATCCACCTGGGCCTGAAATTCGACGGGCGCATTGCCGAAGACTTCAAGCTGGCCACCGGCACCTTTGTCAGCGTCGGCCCGCTGCGCG
>JBAXEN010000471.1:0-2539 GCA_037140415.1 Betaproteobacteria bacterium
TGTTGAGCACCTCGCTTTGCACCGCGCCGCTGGTGGTCCAGGCCTTGAGAAACTCGATGCAGCGGGGGTCCGACAGTTTGAAGAAGAAATGCTCTGAGTTTTTCAGCACCGGCTTGGCGCCCGACAGTGCCGAATAGGGGTTCTTCAGCTCGGTGGGCGAATAGACCGCGCCGCAGACCTCGCAGTTGTCGCCGTACTGATCTTTCGCGCCGCACTTGGGGCATTCGCCCTTGATGAAGCGGTCCGGCAAAAACATGTTCTTCTCGGGGTCGAAGAACTGCTCAATGGTGCGCGTCTCAATCAGACCCGCATTTTTGAGGTCCAGGTAGATGGTCTGAGCCAGCTCGTGGTTTTCTGGCGCGTCCGTGGAGTGCCAGTTGTCAAAACCGATGTGAAAACCGTTCAGATAGGGCGGACGGCCAGCGGCAATGTCGGCCACGAACTGCTGCGGCGTCTTGCCGGCTTTTTCGGCGGCAATCATGATGGGCGCGCCATGCGCGTCGTCGGCACACACAAAGCTCACCTCATGGCCCTGCATGCGCTGGAACCGCACCCAGATGTCGGCCTGGATGTATTCCATGATGTGGCCGATATGGAACTTGCCATTGGCATAGGGCAAGGCGGTGGTAACGAACAGGCGACGCTGGGGCATGGGAGTAGTGGGTGAGGTGCGGTTGGCGCGGGGCCAAGCCCGCCGGCAGGCGAAGTGGGGATTTTATGCGGCCCTGCTCTGCGCTGATGCCGGCCCCTGGTGCTTGTGCCTGCTGACCCCGAGATGCACAGCCGCAGCCTGGGCGACAGTGCTTTTGGGCACGCCGCCGCGCACAGCGGCGTGCTGCAGGCCTGATCAATCGATCTTGATGCCTGCGGCCTTGATGATGGCCGCGTTGGCCGTCATTTCCTCGCGGATCATGGCGTCGAACTGCTCCGGACTCATCGGCAGGGCCTCGGCGCCCTGGCTGGCCAGGCGCTCCCGGACCTCGGGCGTTGCCAGAGCCCGCTGGGTGGCCTGGTTGAGCTTGTTGACGGTATCTCGTGGGGTCTTGACCGGCACCAACATGCCGATCCAAAACAGGTATTCGGCCTTGGCGATGCCGGCTTCGGCCAGCGTGGGCACCTCGGGCAGCTGGGCCGTGCGTTTTTGGGTCGCCACGGCCAGGGCTTGCAGACGACCGGCCTTGATCATCGGCAGGGCCGAGACCAGCGGCGCGAAGAAAAAGTCGATGCGGCCGGTGAGGGTTTCGTTGATCGCCTCAGGCGAGCCCTTGAAGGGCACATGCACCGCGTCGATGCCGGTGGCTGCGCGGAACTTTTCGGCGCTCATGGAGGTCGCGGTGCCTGCGCCCACCGAGGCGTAATTGAGTGAGCCGGGCTTGGCCTTGGCGGCGGCCACCAGGTCCTGCACGCTCTTGAAGCCCTTGCTGGGCGCCACCACCAGCACATTGGGGACGACGGCCAGCGGGATGACAGCGGCGATGTCCTTGAGCGGGTCATACGGCACCTTGGTGAGCAGTGGCACCACGGTGTGCGCGGCCGTGTAGACCGAGACCGTGTGGCCATCAGCGGGTGCGGCCAGCATGGCCTGGACGGCGATGGTGCCCGAGGCGCCCATGCGGTTTTCCACGATCACGGGCTGGCCCAGTTCGGTCTGAATTTTCTCGGCCACGGCGCGGGCGATGATGTCCGAGGCGCTGCCGGCGGTGGCACCCGACAGCAGCTTGACCGGGCGGTTGGGAAAGGCCTGGGCCTGCGCCAGGGCCGGGCTGGCCAGGCCCGTGGCCGCCACGGCGGCAGCGGCTTGTACCCATTGGCGGCGGGTGAGTGTTGATGCGTGCGTCATGGTGTCCTCCTGAAGTGCGGTCAAGGGTTCATTGGCGGGGCAGGCCCAGTTGCTCGGCCATCCAGTCGGCGCTCTGGTGTCGCCAGCGGTAGGGCCGGTTGTTGGCAATGTGGTTGCCGTCTTCCACGATCATGAGTTTGACCGGGCCCGAGGCCTCGTCGGCCACGCGCTGCGTGTCCTGCCAGGGCACGATCCGGTCCTGCTTGCCGGTCAGCAGGAACAGCGGACAACTGATCTGCTGCGCCACGCCGTCCTTGAGCGTGAGTGTGCCGGCGTATTTGCGCGCTTCCTCGGGCGTCTTGCAATGCGCACGCACCCGGAAGGCCTCGCGGGTGAGTTCGGGCATCTTGTCCCAGTTGGCGCCAAAGTCATACGGGCCGGCCAGGCCGATGCAGGCCTGGATGCGCTTTTCAAATGCGGCCGCACGCGGCGCGTAGTAACCACCCAGACTCACCCCCCACAGGCCAATGCGGCTGTTGTCGACCTCGTCGCAGGCCAGCAGCCAGTCGACCATGGCCGCCACCGGCTCCTCGTAATTGCCCTGGATGGGGAAGTCATATTCGGCCTCGCCCTGGCCTGGGCCATCGACCATCAAGGTGGCGATGCCGCGCTGCAGAAAGGGAATTTCGTAGGCCTCGAGCTCTTCCTTGGCCGAGTCCAGGCCGGGCACCATGATCATCACCGGTGGCCGCACGGCCC
>JBAXEN010000472.1:0-2520 GCA_037140415.1 Betaproteobacteria bacterium
CTTCAGCAATTACTCAATGGCTTGATCGTCGGCGGCGTCTATGCGCTGTTTGCCATTGGCTTTACCTTGGTTTTTGGCATCCACCAAATTCTCAATCTGGCCCATGGCGCGGTCTTCATGACCGGCGCCTTTGTGGCGCTGTATTCGGTGCTGGCGGGCTTGCCGCTGTGGCTGGGCTTTGTGCTGGGCGCCATGGGCGGCGGCATCCTCAGCGTGCTGATTGAGTTCGTCGCGTTTCGCCGGCTGCGCAAGCAGGGCGAGGAAGAGTTTGGCGCCATCATCTCGGCCATCGGTGTGAACCTGATTTTGATCACGCTGGCGCAGAAGATCTCTGGCACCCAGATCATGCGTTTTCCCTTTGAGACCTTTCCGGTGGTGATCTATGAGTTTGCGGGTCTGCGGGTGTCGGCGCTGCAATTGGTGATGGCTCTTTTGGCGGCTCTGCTGGTGTTCTCCATCACCTGGTATTTGTCCAAGACAGCCGCTGGCCGGCAGGTCCGCGCTGTGGCTGGCAATGAGCGAGCCGCCGTGTTGAGCGGAGTCAATCCCAATTTCGTTTTTTTCCAGACCTTTTTTATGTCGGGCGCGCTGGCGGCTGCCGCCGGTGTGATGGTGGGTCTGGCCTTCAACAACATCCATTTCATGATGGGCGAGCCCTATCTGTTGCGTGGCTTTGTGGTCATCATCCTCGGTGGCCTGGGGAGCATCTCTGGCGCCTTGGTGGCCGGCTTGCTTTTGGGCATGATTCAGACCCTCTCGGTCGCCTATCTGCCCTCGGGTCTGACCGACACGATTATTTTTTCACTGCTGTTTCTGATCCTGCTGGTGCGGCCGCATGGCCTGCTCGGCCGGCCTGAAGCAGGGCTGATGCGGGGCCGTTGATGATCGATTTTTTCATCGCCTACCGGCCCCTGATCGACCTGTTCCTGCTGCACACCGGCTATGCGCTGGGTCAGTATCTGGTGCTGCGCTCGGGCACTTTTTCAATTGGCAGCGCCGGCCTGACAGCCATCGGGGCCTACACCGCTGCGTCACTGACGGTCAAACTGGGTCTGCCGGTGCCGCTGTCGGTTTTGGTGGGTACCGTAGCCTCGGTGCTCGTGTCCATGCTGCTGGCCTGGCCGCTGACCCGGCTGCGCGGCGTCTACCAAGCCATTGCCACCCTGGCTTTTGTGCAGGTGGTGCTTTCGCTGAACATCTATGCCGAAGGCATCACCGGCGGTGCCATGGGTCTGTCGGGCATCCCCAAGGCGGTGAGCACCTGGACTTTGCTGATCTCTGTGGCCGTGGCCATTTACCTGGTGGCCAGCCTCAACAACTCGCGCACCGGCCGCGCCTTCGATGCCATACGCCAAGACGAGGCGGTGCACGTCTCTCTGGGGGTGACGATTTCGCGCTATCAACTGCTGGCCTTTGCGCTGTCGGGCGCTTTGGCTGGCTACTTCGGCGCGCTGGAGGCTTTTCACGTCTACTCGCTCGAGCCCAATCAGTTCGGCTTTCCCTTTTTGGTGGCTGTGTTGTCCTATGTGGTGCTGGGCGGGCGGCATTCGGTCTGGGGCCCAGTGGTGGGAACGGCGGTGCTGGTGGCGCTGCCTGAACTGGCCCGGCCGCTGGCCGACTACCGGATGATGGTCTATGGCCTGCTCTTGATTTTGGTGATCAACTTCATGCCGCGCGGCATCGTCGATACCTGGATCGATTTTCGCAAGCGTCGCCAGCGGGTGCAGGCGGCCCGTGAGAAGGAGGCCGCATGAGCAAGGCCTTGATCCTCGATGGCGTGTGTAAAAACTTTGGCGGTGTGGTGGCTGCGCACGAGGTCCACATGCAGGTGCCCGCTGGCCGGGTAACCGGGCTGATCGGCCCCAACGGCGCGGGCAAGACCACCTTGGTCAACCTGATCACCGGCATGCTGCCCTTGAGCTCCGGCTCCATCCGCTTTGGTGAGGATGAGATTTCGCTGTTGCCTGCGCATGCGATCAGCCGGGCTGGTTTTGCGCGCACCTTCCAGAACATCCGTTTGCTCAAGGAAGCCACGGTGCTGGAGAACCTGCTGATCGGCTTTCACCAGCGTGAATCGAGCTCGCTGCTGTCGAATTTGCTGGGCTTGCCTGCCTCGCGCCGCGAGACTGCGCGCACCACCGAGGCGGCACTGGCTTTGCTCAAGCGTTTTGGCATGCATCATTTCGCCGACTTTCCGGCCGCCTCCCTGGCCTATGGGCATCAGCGGCGGGTTGAAATGATGCGCGCCATTGCCTCCGAGCCGGCCTTGCTGATGCTCGATGAGCCGGTGGCCGGCATGAACGATGTCGAGGCCGGTGAGCTCGGAGATATTTTTAAGACGCTGAGTCAGCAACACGGCATGGGCATCTTGCTGATCGAGCACAACATCCGCTTCGTCACCCAGATGTGCGAGCATGTGTATGTGCTCGATGGCGGCCGCATCATTGCCGAAGGCAGCCCCGCCCAGGTGGTGGCCAACCCGGCGGTGATTGCCGCCTATCTGGGGAGTTGAGATGCTCA
>JBAXEN010000473.1:0-2513 GCA_037140415.1 Betaproteobacteria bacterium
GCCGGTGCTGCCTGCATAATCCTTGAGCAATTTTTACGGAGCTTGCCATGAGTGTTCTGCGCCTTGCGCCGCCGCGCGCATCTACCCGCCTATGAGCAGCCTGACGCTCGATGCCGAGGCCCTGTATGCCGACCTGCTGCGCGGCCTGCAGCAGATGCTGGCCGCCTATGGCCCACAAGATGTTGCCCACCTGGTGGGCGTGGCCTCCGGCGGCGTTTGGCTGGCCGAGCGGGCGCAGCGCGATTTGCAGCGCACCGGCCCGGTCGGGGTGCTTTCGTCGGCCATGCACCGCGACGATTTTGCCCAGCGCGGGCTGGCCAGCAGCGCCCAGACCCGGCTGCCCTTTGATGTCAACGGCGCGCACCTGATCGTGCTCGACGATGTGCTCTACACCGGCCGCACGGTCCGCGCGGTGCTCAATGAACTGTTTGACTACGGCCGCCCGGCCAGCGTTAGGCTGGCGGTGCTGGTGGACCGCGGCGGGCGCGAGCTGCCGGTGCAGGCCGACCTGGCGGTGGCCCGGGTCCACCTGCCGGCCCAATGCTCGCTGCAGCTCGAACGCGATGCGCAGGGTCGGTTCAGCCTCGAAGTGCAGGAAGGCTCATAACGTGCTCTACCGACGCAACCCCCAACTCAATAAGAACGGCGAGCTGATTCATCTGCTGTCCATCGAAGGCCTGCCACGCGACATGCTGCTGCGCATCCTCGATACCGCCGCCAACTTTGTCAGCGTCAGCGACCGCGAGGTCAAAAAGGTGCCCCTGCTGCGCGGCAAGAGCGTGTTCAACCTCTTCTTCGAAAACTCCACCCGCACCCGAACCACCTTTGACATCGCCGCCACCCGGCTCTCGGCCGATGTTTATACCCTCGACATCGCCCGCTCCTCGGCCTCCAAGGGCGAGTCGCTGCTCGACACCATCGCCAACCTGTCAGCGATGGCGGCCGACATCTTTGTGGTGCGCCACAGCGAGTCGGGCGCACCCTATCTGATTGCCCAGCATGTGGCGCCGCATGTGCACGTCATCAATGCCGGCGACGGCCGCCATGCCCACCCCACCCAGGGCCTGCTGGACATGTACACCATCCGGCACTACAAGAAAGACTTTTCCAACCTGACCGTGGCCATCGTCGGCGATGTGCTGCACTCACGGGTGGCGCGCTCGGATATTCATGCGCTGACCACCCTGGGCTGCCCCGAGGTGCGGGTGGTCGGCCCCAAAACCCTGGTGCCGGCCGACATGGCGCCCATGGGCGTGCGGGTCTGTCACACCCTGGAAGAAGGCATACGCGGCGCTGACGTCATCATCATGCTGCGGCTGCAAAACGAGCGCATGAGCGGCGCGCTGCTGCCTTCGAGCCAAGAGTATTTCAAGAGCTTTGGCCTGAGCCCGGAAAAGCTGCAACTGGCCAAGAGCGACGCCATCGTGATGCATCCGGGGCCGATCAACCGCGGCGTTGAAATCGACTCGGCGGTGGTCGATGGCCGCCAGAGCGTGATCTTGCCGCAGGTCACCTTCGGCATCGCTGTGCGCATGGCGGTCATGAGCATGGTGGCGGGGAACGAAGCATGAAGATCCTCATTCAAAACGGTCGCGTCATCAACCCGGCCACCGGCAGTGACCAACAGGCCGATGTGGCCATTGCCGATGGCCGCATCCTCAGCATCGGGTCGGCGCCGGCCGGTTTTGCGCCCGATCGCCTGATTGACGCCAGCGCCCTGGTGGTTGCGCCGGGCTTGGTCGATCTGTCGGCCCGCCTGGGCGAGCCCGGCCATGAACACGAAGGCCTGCTGGCCAGTGAACTGGCAGCAGCCTTGGCCGGCGGTGTGACCAGCTTGGTCTGCCCGCCCGATACCGACCCGGTGCTCGACGAGCCCGGTTTGGTGGACATGCTGCGCTCGCGCGCCGAGCGCTTGCAAGGCGCGCGCGTGCTGCCCCTGGGCGCGCTCACCCGCGGCCTCAAGGGCGAGTCGCTCACCGAAATGATGGAGCTCACCGAGGCCGGCTGCGTTGGTTTCAGCCAAGCCGAAGTGGCGCTCAAGGACACCCAGGTGCTGCAGCGCTCGATGCAATACGCCGCCACCTTCGGCCTGTCGGTGTGGCTGCGTCCGCGCGACCCCTGGCTGGGCAAGGGCGTGGCCGCCAGCGGCGCACTGGCCACCCGCCTGGGATTGAGCGGCGTGCCTGTGGTGGCCGAGACGGTGGCGCTGCACACCTTGTTTGAGCTGGTTCGCACCACCCGGGTGCGCCTGCATGTGTGCCGCATCAGCAGTGCGGCCGGTGTGGCACTGGTGGCTGCGGCCAAGGCCGAGGGCCTGCCAGTCAGCTGCGATGTGAGCATCAACAACCTGCTGCTGACCGACGCCGACATCGGCTACTTCGACAGCCGCATGCGGCTGGATCCGCCGCTGCGCCAGCAGCGCGACCGCGATGCCTTGAGCCAGGCGCTCAAGGACGGCGTGATCGACGCGCTGGTGTCTGACCACACCCCGGTCAAAGACGATTCCAAGGCCC
>JBAXEN010000474.1:0-2505 GCA_037140415.1 Betaproteobacteria bacterium
CTGGAAAAAGTCGCGCCGAAACACCTTGGTCTCGATGTTGCGCCGGTTGCGGTGCTCCGGCCCATGCAGATTGACCAGCACCTTGTCCATCAGGATGGCGCCTTCATCGTAGAGCGCCTGGCGCAGGTCGGACATGCGCAAGGTCTCGTTGGCCATCTGGTAACCGGAAACAACGATAGACGCCATCAAGCCTCCCACCCTCACAAAGACCCAAGACGATACGCTGGGCACTGAACGCATTGAAACGATTTCGTTTCAATCGAAATCATTTAGATCGAATTCGTTAAGTTACTGCGCTCCCCTGCGACTGTCAAGATGACCGCGGGTATTTCCTAGCTATATCGGTCCCACAAGGCTTGGCCGTGCCTCCCCCAAAAACGCCCAAAAAAAAGCCCCTCGAAAGGGGCTGGTACGAAGGCTGGGAAGAATCAATGCTTCTTTTCGCAGGCCTTGTCTTTCTCATTTTCTTTCTTGGAGCAGTCGACTTTCTTGTCGTCCATCTTGCCGCCGCCATGGCTGCCGGCAAAGGAAGGAGCGGACACCAGCATGAATGCGGTGCTCAGGGCTGCGATCAAAAATTTCATGGAAATACCTCTGAAGGAAGGGTGAAGAATTCGGGCCAGCCGAAGCAGGAAGGCCGGCCAGATACTATCACCCCTGAAGAGGTAACACTTGAACCGTTGTATTGTTGCAGTCGCAGCCAAGGATTTAAGGGCCCGCGGACAGTGGGCCGTAGCCACAGCCGCGGTCCTGGGCACCTTCTTGTTGCCCTGCGCGGCGCAGGAGCGCTTTCGGCCGGCCGATGCCAGCGTGATGCTCGCCGCCTCTGTCCACGCTCAGGGGACCCGGGCAGGCTCGCTGCGCGCCCTCGAGCAAGCCTGGCGGGCCGATCCGCAGCGCATGGATGCCGCCCTGCCCTTTGCTCGGGCGGCCTTCACGCTGGGACTGGTCGGGGGTGACCTGCGATGGTTTGGCTCGGCCAAGGCGGCCCTCATGCCCTGGTGGCAGGCCAAGGATTTGCCGGCTGAGGCCTTGTTTCTCAGGGGGCTGGTTCAACAGGGGTTTCATGATTTTGACGCCGGCCTGCAGGACATCACTGCAGCCATCGCGCGCGAGCCGCAGCGCGCCGAGTTCTGGTCCTGGCGCTTTGCCCTGCATCTGCTGCAAGCGAACATGGAGGCTGCCCGCCAGGATTGCGCTGAGATCGAGCGCCTGTTTGGCCGCAGCGAGGCCGAGGTCTACCGCGCGGTGCTGCTTTACCGCACAGGCCAGCCCCAGCCGGCCATCGCGGTGCTCAAGCTCAAGATCGCCGCTGCCGATTTTCAAACTCCCGCGTCCCAGCAATGGCTGGGATTTCACCTGGGCGAGGCCTTGCGGGTGGCCGGTCAGCCCGACAAGGCGGCTGCGCTCTGGGAGAAGCTTCTCAAAGCGCACCCTCCATCGCACACCCTGCGCCTGGCCCTGGCCGAACTGCTCAACGCCCAAGGACGGTTTGCCCAAGCAAAAGCAGCCCTTGGCAGCCCGCCCATGACCGATGCGCTCCTGATGCAGGCCTTGCTGGCCAGCCGGGGCCTCAAGGACGGACAGGAGCAGCGCCTCGACATGATGCTGCAGGAGCGCTACGCGGCGCAGGCACTGCGCCAAGAAGCACTGATTGAGCGACCCCGCCTGATTTACCTCATCAGCGGCGGCAAGGACCTGGCGACTGGCCTGGCCCTGTCCATTGACAACTGGAAGTTGCAAAAAGAGCCGCCCGATGCGGTGCTGTTCGTGCAAGCTGCTCTGGCGCTCGATCAGCCCCGCGCGGCCGAACCGGTGCTGGCATGGGCCAAGGCCACCGGCTACACCGAGCCGGCGCTGGCCCAACTGCTGCAGCAAATGCAGGCGCACCCGCGCTGGATGGGGGGCAAGCCATGAAGGAAGGCCACCGGCGCTGGGTGATCTGGCTGCTGGGCTTGCTCAGCGCTTTGGCCGCGGCCTGGCCCAGCGGCCAGGCGCTGGCGCATTCCAGCAGCAACAGCTACCTCAGCCTGAGCGCGCCAGAGGGCAAGCTGGTGTTGCGCGCCGATGTTCATTGGCGCGACGTCGACCTGATGCTGGACCTCGATGACGACCGCGACGGCCGCATCACCTGGGGCGAGGCACAGTCGCGCGCCGCGGACCTGCAGTCATGGCTGACCCAAGGTCTGGCCTTGAGCGAAAGCGGCCAGGCTTGCACGCTGGGCGCTGCCGATCTTAAAGCCAGCGAACGTGCGGACGGTAGCTACCTCAGCGCCTTATGGACAGTGCAGTGCCCCAGCCTGCGTGATCTACCCAGCGCGCGCATCGAGCTGCGCTACAGCCTCATGTTCGCGCAGGACCAACTGCACCGGGGTCTGCTCAAGGTTGAGCTGCCCGGCGTTCAAAGCAGCGCCATCCTTAGCCCGGAGCGGCCGTCGGTGCAGCTGAGCCAGGCCGAGGGCAGCGCGCTGCGGGTCTTTGGCCGCTCCCTGCTTGAAGGCATCT
>JBAXEN010000475.1:0-2505 GCA_037140415.1 Betaproteobacteria bacterium
CAGGGTGTCCAGCCCAACCGCCACATCGTCCATGTGTATGGTCTGGTAGACCGTCTTGTTGCGGGCCGAGTCGCGGGAGTCATAGACATAGTCGACCGGCACTGTCAGCACGGTGCTGACCTGCGGGTTGAAGATGCCCAGCAGGCTGTCGACCTGATCGATGAAGCCATCGATCTTGCCTGTGGTGTTTTTCCAGGAGGCGGGCAGCCCGAACAGATCGATGAGGGCGGAGGTGTCAAGCTTTTCAAGCGGCAGGTTCAGATCGATCTGACCGAGCAGCTTGGTCGACAGGCGTCCCTCGACGTCGACGACGAGATTAAAGTAGTCGCTGGCACTGAAGGTGCCGTCTGAGATGGCCTTGCCAAATTTGCCCAGGGTCTTTGCGTTGAGGGTGAGCCTGTCGTCGGCTTTGCCGTCGTAGTCCTTGAGGTAGACCGTCGCACTGGCCTCGACGCCGGTATTCTTGCGCTTGGCGTCCTTGGAGGCGTATTGGCTCTCCACATCGGTGCCGATGATGGTCAGTGGGCCGAGCTGGCCGCCGATCATGGAGCCCTCGGAGACCCCCAGGTTGGTATAGAACTCGACCTTGGACTTGGTGGTGTCGAGCACCATGAATTTCTGAGCGTCCAGCTTGCCCTCCAGGTCGTAGCTGAAGGTCAGGTAGCCACCGAGGTTGGCGTCAATCTTTGCTTGCAGCCCTTCGTCGCCGATCTGCCCGAGCATGGGCAGATCGGCGACCTGGAAGCTCTTGGAATACTTGAAGGAGAACTCGCCGGTCTGTGCGTTGTAGTAGAGCGCGTTTGGCCAGAAGGGAACGTCCTCAGGGTAGTACTGGGCGCCGGTGTTGCGCCCTACCAGCGGTTTGCTGTAGCTGGTCGGCGTGGATGGGGCAGGCGGCGTGGGGTAGTTTTGCGAGTTGTCTGGGGCGGGCAACTCGTTGAAAGGGTCGTCTGCGGAGGGTATCACCTCGCTGGTGCTGTTGCTGGCCGGAACCTCATCGAACATCAAGCTGTAGAGGTCAGAGCCTTCACCGTAGTCGCTGACGGTATCTGCCCCAGCAGCTGGCCGCGCGCTGGCCCCGCTGGATATGGCGCTGAGTTTGCCCAGGGGTATGCCGGCCAGGTCGCTCTGGATTTGCTCCCAGAGCATAGAGATCATTTCCTCGAGCGAGCCGACCACCGGCAGGTTCTGGCTGGCCAGCGACTGCAGGGCCATCTTCATGGTCGGGCCTAGGGTGTTGGCCAGGTTCAGCGTGCCCGAGCCGGCGTCGGCCAGGGTGGCCGATGGGCCCTGGTGGCCGGCTTGGTCGGTCAAACGGGCTGACAGGTTGCTGCCTTCGGCACCCATCATGCTGGCCGGCAAAACCAGGCTGACATGGCCTGCCTGGATGTCGGCCTGGGTCAGTGTGTGGTCGATGCTGGCGCCGCCTGCCAGGCTCAGGGTAAGCACGTCGCCTGCGGTGGCCGCGCTGCCGTCCTTGGCACTGAGCGGCAGGCAGACGGTGGCGCTGGCTGGCTCGCCCATGCTGCTGGGCAAGACCATCTTGATGACAGGCGCAGCTGGCGCTACCGCGTCCAACGCGACCGACTGGGCCTGGCTGATTTGGCCGAGGTTCTGGGCGCTGGCGATGGTGCCCAGATCGGTCTGCAGGCTTTGCAACTGCTCGCTACTGACGCTCAGGCCGGCTTTGCCAAGCAGGCTTTGCAGGGTGGCTGGCTCGTTCAGTTGCAGCACTGTGGGGCTGGGCTGCGAGGCCAACTGCACAATGGTCTGCGCCAGGGCTTGCACCAAATCGGCCTGCGCGTCGCCTACGCTGGCAGCCAGGGTGGCGACTTTGGCCGAGGCTTTTTGCACCGCCAGAGCGCTGGCACTGTCGGGGTTGGCCAATGGGTCGAAGCGGGTCAGGTCCAGGGTTTCATCCAGACCGAGTGCGCGAGCGACCTTCACACGAGCGGCGCTGGCGTCACTGCCGCTATTGCGTGCCACTTGCTGCACCAGGGTGGTCAGCGGGTTGATCATCAGGGAGCCCGCCGGTGCCGCCAGCGTCATGGTGTTGGCGATGCCGGTGTCGTTGTTGATGCCACCGACCGCCAAAATGGCCCCTCTTGCCAAGCCAGCGGGCATGACAACGCTGCCGTCTAAGCCGGTGCTCACGCCAGTGAATTCGCTGTCTTGCGCGATGCCGTCGTTGTTGGCGTCGATATAGATCTTGGCTCCGCGGATGTAGCCGTCGGCGACGATAAGCTGCACGACGGGTGCCACCGCATTGCCGCGCAAGTCTTGCAGCCGTGCCTGACCCTGCGGCGGGGTGTAGACCAGATTGAAGGGGCCAGAGTTCAGACCGGTAATGCCGCTGAGGGTCAGTACATTGCTGCTCAGGCTCAGCGTGCCTGCAGTGAGCGTTGCATTGCCCTGGCTGATCTGGAAGGCCGAAGTTGCTGGCAGTTGTTCGGCCTTGAGCACGCTGTCGAAGGTGATGGTGATGGAGTCGCTGGCGCCGTCGGC
>JBAXEN010000476.1:0-2499 GCA_037140415.1 Betaproteobacteria bacterium
CGGATCGCCGCAGGACTTTGCCCGCACCCTGGATGTTGAATTCGAGCGCTGGGGCAAGACCATCCGCGACTCCAAAATTCGCATCGACTGAACGGCTTTTTCCTCCAACCCCAGGGCGGCGCGCGCCGCCCTGCCCTCACCGCCCCTCATGAAAATCTGGCACCAAAGCTTCACCGAACTCGACGTGCTGCCGGCCTACCGGCAGGCCATCGAGCAGCACATCCAAAAAGTCGTCCAACCCGGCACCGAGGTGGTGTTGCACGGCGTGCGGCCGGGCACCTACCCGACCAACTATCCCGGCACAGACATCGGCTACTCCTCCCTGTTTGCGCTGCACGCGACGCAATGGATCACCCAGGGCCTCAAAGCCCAGGACGAGGGCTTTGACGCCTACGCCATGTGCACGCTGCCCAATCCCTACATCCGCGAGATCCGCAGCCTGCTGGACATTCCGGTGGTGGGCTACGGCGAGGCCTCCTTCCACATGGCCTGCCAGCTCGGCCACCGCTTTGGCCTGCTGATCTTCATCGACCGCATGGTGCCGCTGTACCAGGAGCAGATCGGGCTGTACGGCCTGAGCTCGCGCTGCACCGGGGTGCAGCCGGTGGGCTTTACCTTCCACGACGTGGCCAAGGCCTGGGACGATCCATCGGCGCTGATCGAGCGCTTCAAGACCTCAGCGCGTGCCCTGCTGGCCCAAGGCGCAGATGTGATCGTGCCCGGCGAAATGCCGCTCAACATCCTGCTGGCCACCCATGGCATCACCGAGGTCGACGGCGCGCCCATCATGGACGGTATCGCCGTGACGCTCAAGATGACCGAGATGCAGATCGCGCTGCGCCGCAGCACCGGCCTGGGCCAGAGCCGGCACGGCTGGATGAACGAACAACCGGCGCGCGAACGCGTCAACCAGGTGCTGTCTTTCTACGGACTGAACCGCTGAGCTTTTGACTGGAGTCCCCCCATGAGCCTGCCCAAGCGCATCACCTTGCATGAACTCGGCCCCCGCGAGGGCATGCAGATCGAGAAAAACCCCGTGGCCACCTCCGAGAAGATCCGGCTGGTAGACATGCTGTCTGAATGCCACTTCCCCGAGATTGAAGTCACCTCCTTCGTCAGCCCCAAGTGGGTGCCGCAGATGGCCGACGCTGAGGAGGTGGTCGCTGGCTTCAAGCGCCATCCCGGCACCGAGTACACCTGCGTCTACCTCAATACCCAGGGCCTGCAGCGTGCGGTCATGACCGGCAAGCTCGACGTACACGGCAGCCTGAGCATCACCGCCAGCGAGGCGTTTTCGCGCAAGAACACCAACCGCAGCATCGAAGAAACCCTGCTGGAGACCGAAAAGCGCATCGAGGGCTTCCAGCGCTTCAATGTCAAGGCCAAAGAGGTCAGCGTGATGGCCGCCTTTGGTTGCAACTACCAGAGCGACATCGATCCCGACCATGTGGTGGGCCTGGTGCAGCGCCTGATCCAGATGGCCGCCGACCACGGCATGGCCATCGAGCTGATCCAGTTGGCCGACACCATGGGCTGGGCCAATCCGCTGGCGATCCGGCGCATGGTGGGAAAAATCCGCGACAAGTGGCCCGATCACCGCATCAACCTGCACCTGCACGATACCCGGGGCCTGGGCCTGGCCAATGCGCTGGCCGCCATGGAAATGGGCGTGGACGACTTTGACTCGGCCGTCGCCGGCCTGGGCGGCTGTCCCTATGCCGGCTTCAAGGATGCACCCGGCAACATCGCCACCGAGGACCTGGTGCACCTGTGTCAGGAGATCGGTGTAGAGACGGGCGTGGACCTGGAGAGGTTGCTGGAGGTGGCGCGCGAGGCCGAGCAGATCGTCGGCCACCCGCTGCCAGGCAAGGTCATGCGCGGCGGCCACCTGGACAGCTACCGGCGCGCCGCTGCCGCCGCACAGGCCTGAACGCGATGGTCAGCCAAGCCGACTTCGACCGCTACGTGGGCATGCGAGGGCCGGTCAAGCCCGCGCATGCACCGATGGAAGCCGACACCTTGCGCCGCTTCGTGCAGGCCACCATGGACGCCGACCCGCTGCACTTTGACGCCGGCCATGCCGCCGGCACGCGCTACGGCCAGGTGGTCGCGCCCGCCCTCTACCCGGTGCATGCCTTTCGCCCGCCGGCCGGCAGCCCCGACAACCTGGTTTCGGTGCAGCAAGACCCCAACGCCGACGGCACCTACGGCAACGATGGCGTGTACTTCGGGCTCGAGCCGATCGAGTCGCCCTTCAAGCGCCTGCTCAACGGCGGCAACGAGATTGAATTCTTTCGCTGCCTGGCCGTGGGCGAGCTGTGCACCGCACAGGCGCGCTATGCCAATGTGGTGCTCAAAGAAGGCAAGAGCGGCCAGATGCTGCTGGTCGACATCGAGACCGAGTTCCGCACCGAGGCCGGCGAGCTGCTGCTGATCAACCGTCAAACCCTGATCTGGAGATGAATGCATGAGCGCCGCACCCCTTGCATTTGAAGCGCT
>JBAXEN010000477.1:0-2486 GCA_037140415.1 Betaproteobacteria bacterium
TCCAGGCCTATTTGGGGGTCGAGGACGATGCTTGAAGTCCAGGGGCTCAAGGTCAACTACGGCGCGGTCGAAGCGCTGCACGGCGTCAGCGTGTCCGTCTCGCAGGGCGAAATTGTCACCATCATCGGCGCCAACGGAGCGGGCAAATCCACCTTGCTGCGCACCATCTGCGGGGTGCTGCGGCCTGCGGCTGGGCGCATTGAGCTGGCGGGGCAGGACGTCACCCGCGACTCCTCGCCCGAGATGATCCGCCGCGGCGTGGCGCTGGTGCCCGAAGGCCGCCATGTGTTTCCAGAACTGACCGTGCGCGAAAACCTCGACCTGGGCGCCTACTACCGCCGCGACACCGTACAAATGCGCCAGGACCTGGAGCGGGTGCTCGATCTCTTTCCGATTTTGCGCGAACGGCTGTCGCAAAACGGCGGCCTGCTCAGTGGCGGCCAGCAGCAGATGCTGGCCCTGGGCCGCGCGCTGATGAGCCGGCCTAAGCTGTTGCTGCTCGACGAGCCCTCGCTGGGGCTGGCGCCGACCATCGTGCAGCAGCTCGGACGCATCATCCGCTCGCTCAACCAGGATGGCACCACCATTTTGCTGGTCGAACAAAACGCCCGCATGGCCCTGAAGCTGGCCCATCGGGCCTATGTGATGGCCACCGGGCAGGTGGTGCGTCAGGGCAGCGGCCAAGAACTACTTCATGACATGGCGGTACGTGACATGTACCTGGGAGAGGCAAGCACATGAGCAACCGGGCCGATGCCTTGTACCGGGCGGCGACAGAATATGGCAGCAAGGCGGCTGTGATTTTTGAAGGCCAGACCTGGACCTTCGCCGATCTGCTGGCGCGCAGCCAAGCTTATGCGGCTGGGCTCAAGCGCTCAGGCTTTGAGCGCGGCGACAAGCTCGGCCTGATGCTGGCCAGCCGGCCCGACTTCATCGCGCTGCAGTATGCAGTCTTTATTCTGGGCGGTACCATCTTGCCGCTCAATGTGTTCTACCAGGGCCATGAGATCGAGCATGCGCTGTCGGTCTGCGAGGCCGACCACCTGGTGCTCGACAGTGAATTTGCTCAGCGTCTGAAGTCAGACATCACGGCGCGCTGCCCCACACTGCGCCAGATCCGAGTCTTCGGTCCGATCGAGGAATCCCAAAAAGCGCTGCTGCTGCCAGCCGAAGAGTTGCTGGGCAGCGCCGATCAAGCGCCGCCGCCCGAGGACCTGCCGGCCGATGCGGTGCCGATGATGCTCTACACCAGCGCCACCACCGGCAAGGCCAAGGGCGTGATGCTGACGGTGGGCAATCTGGAGGCCAACTACGATGCCTCGCCCTCGTGGCTGCTGCTCAGCCATGACGATGTGCTGCTGTGCCCGCTGCCTCTTTACAACACCTTCGCGCTGAACCAGTGCATCAATGCCAGCATCAGCCTGGCCGCCACGATGGTGATGCTGCCGCGTTTTGACCCGCTGGCCTGCATGCAGGCCATTGCGCAACACCGCTGCACCTTCTTCCCGGCGGTGCCCACCATGCTGCAGCGGGTGCTCTACCACCCCGAGGTGGAAAACTACGACCTGAGCAGCCTGCGGCGTTTTTGTGTGGGCGCAGCGCCTGTACCTGCGCCGCTGCTGGCGCGCCTGCATGAACGCATCGGTCCGCAGGCGCGGGTGCTCACCGGCTACGGCCTGACAGAGGCCACCGCCATCGTGGCCACGCACGAGGTCAAGGCCGGCCCCGACGGCGAGCTGATCCGCGCCAAGTCCATCGGCCTGCCGCTGCCGGGCATCGAAATGGCCATCTGGGACGAGGCCTGCGAGCCGGTGCCCGACGGCACCGTGGGCGAGATCTGCGTCAAAGGCCCCTGCGTGATGAAGGGCTACTACAAGATGCCCGAGGCCAGCGCCGACGCCCTGGTGCGCGGCTGGCTGCGCACCGGTGACCTGGGCACCCGCGACAGTGATGGCTACTACACCATCGTCGACCGCAAGAAAGACCTCATCATTCGCGGCGGCCAAAACATCTATCCGGCCGACATCGAGGAGGCTCTGTACCGCCACCCGGCGGTGGCCGAAGCGGCCGTGGTGGCCCGGCCCGACGAATCGCTGGGCGAGGTACCGACCGCTTTTGTGGCGCTCAAGCCGGGCGCCCACACCGACAGCGCGACCCTGCTGGCCCACTGCAAGGCCGATCTGGCCTACTTCAAAGTGCCCGACGCGGTCGCCATCCTGCCCGAACTGCCCAAGGGCCCGACCGGAAAAATTCTCAGGCGCGAGCTGCGCCAATTTCTCAGCAAGCCAACCCCCTAAAAGGAGACCACCTCATGCGCAAATCCAACCCTGTCAATCTGAGCCGACGCCTGGCTGTTGCCGGCGCCGCCCTGGCCCTGTGCCTGTCCGCGCCCATGGCCCTGGCCCAAGGCGCCAAGGTGCTCAAGATCGGCTCCATCCTCTCGCTGACCGGGCCCAACGCCTCCATCGGCAAGGAAGGCGTGGTCG
>JBAXEN010000478.1:0-2480 GCA_037140415.1 Betaproteobacteria bacterium
CCTGGGCCTGGCCTGGGGGGATGACGCCGCCTGGCAGATCGTGCGCGACATCCGCTTGCCGCGCTCGGCCGGCGCTTGGTTGGCTGGCGCTTTGCTCGGACTGGCCGGCGCGCTGGCCCAGGGCCTGTTTCGCAATCCCCTGGCCGACCCGTTTTTATTGGGCAGCGCTTCCGGCGCCTCGCTGGCGGTCTGTGTCTGGCTCAGCCTGGCCGGCGGCGGCGCGCTGGCGGCGCACTCGCTGCTGGGACTGACCGGCGCCGCTTTCGCAGGCGCCTTGGGCGCTGTGCTGCTGACCGTCGCGCTCTCTCGGGGCGTGCAGCACAGCCTGCGCCTGCTGCTGGCTGGCGTGATCGTCGGCGTGGTGCTGGGCGCTTTGAGCAACTGGCTGGGCCTGCTGCGCCCCGATGTGCTGCAGGCCATGCAGGGCTTTTTGCTGGGCAGCACCGCTTTTGTGGGCTGGCCGGCCTGCCTGGCCATGGCGCTGGCCCTGGTGGTGGCGAGCGCCTTGACCTGGCCGCTGGCCCGGGTGCTCGATGCGCTCAGCCTGGGTGAAGACACCGCCCGCAGCCTGGGCATGCCGCTGTCGCAGGCCCGCTGGCTGCTGCTGACCGCCTTTGCGCTGGCCACCGGTGCGGCGGTGGCGCAGGTGGGCCTGGTGGCGTTCGTGGGGCTGGCGGCGCCGCATCTGGTGCGTGCGCTGGCGCCGGCAGGTCACCGCTGGCAACTGCCCCTGGCCACGCTGATGGGCGCGGCCCTGTTGCTGTGGGCCGACCTGCTGGCGCGGGTGCTGATGGCGCCGCAAGACATGCCGGTGGGGGTGCTGACCGCGGTCATCGGCGGCGGCTACCTGCTGCTGCGCATGTCGCGCATGGCGGGCGTCTCTGCCCGCTCGGCCTCTTCGGATGTTGGAGGGCGCGCATGAAGGCCGCGCTGCAAGCCGCAGGCCTGACGGTGCACCTGGCCGACCGGCCGGTGCTGCAGGGCGTCGATCTGAGCATCGCGCAGGGCCGCTGGACCTGCGTGGTCGGGCCCAACGGCGCGGGCAAGTCCACCTTGCTCAGGGCCCTGGCTGGCTTGTTGCCTCATGAGGGGCAGGTTCACTGGCAGGGGCAGCCACTGGCTGCGCTCGGCCCGCGTGAGCGCGCGCGCCGGCTGTCCTGGTTGGGTCAGGGCGAGCCCGCGCCTGAAGATCTGCCGGTGGCCGATGTGGTGATGCTCGGCCGCCTGCCGCACCAAGGCTGGTGGTCTGCGCCCAGTGCGCGGGACCGCCAGGTGGTCGAAACCGCCTTGCAGGCCACCGGCGCCTGGCCCTGGCGCGATCGTCTGATGGGCCAGCTCTCTGGCGGCGAACGCCAGCGCGTGCTGCTGGCTCGTGCGCTGGCGGTCGATGCGCCCCTGGTGCTGATGGACGAGCCGCTGGCCCACCTGGACCCGCCGCACCAGGTCGACTGGCTCGAGCAGGTGCAGTGCCTCAAAGCCGAAGGCAAGACCGTGCTGGCCGTGCTGCACGATGTGGGCATGGCCCTGCAGGCCGACGAGGTGGTGGTGATGCAATCCGGCCGCGTGCTGCACCACGGCCCCTGCGCCGATGCTGCTGCTCAAAGGGCCATCGAGGCGGTGTTCGATCAGCGCATCGCCATACACCCGCTCGACGGGCGCTGGGTGGCGCTGCCGCGCTTGGGTTGAGGTGCGCACGGACTGTCTGTGACTGTACTGACCTGGTGCCTGAACTTTTGTGAGGCAAGTATGTGGCAGCGAATGCCTCAGGCAGAGCTTGACCCAGGTGGCCAGCTGTTGGCACAATTGCCAACATGAAGGCAGTGCAACTCTTGCGTCGGCGTGTGGCCGATGAAGATGGCGGATTCGCCGAGTATGTTGTTTGGCTGCTGCCTCAGGCGCTGCCGCCATCGCTTCATCGATTCAAGTACAGGTTGGCCTACGTTGTGGGCGAGGCGTGCGTGATTCGTTATGACAACGAACGCGGCAAAGGCGATCACCGGCACTGGAATGGAAAAGAAGAGCCCAATGTGTTTTCGGATCCTCGCCAGTTGCTCGTAGATTTTGAAGCGGATATCAAGAGGTGGAACCGTGAAAACAGTGATTCTTGACGTGGCGTCTCGGCAGCAGGCCGCGGATGATTTCGTGCATGCCTGGGAAAGCGGGCGTGCTCAGAAGACGGCGCGGATCAGCTTTGAAACCCCTGAACTCTTGTGGAAAGTCCTGACGGCTCGGCGTTGGGAGCTTCTGAAGGCCTTGTGTGGTGCAGGCCCCATCTCGATTCGGGAAGCAGCCCGGCGCGTCGGCCGCGATGTGAAGACGGTTCATGGCGATGTGACCGCTTTGCTCAATGCCGGTGTTCTCGATCGCAGTGCTTCGGGGGGCATCGAGTTTCCGTATCAAGCGGTCAAGGTCGAGTTCCTGCTCCAGGCAGCCTGATCCGGCGTTCGCCTCAATCGTTCGCCTCCATGTTTGTCCGCTTT
>JBAXEN010000479.1:0-2478 GCA_037140415.1 Betaproteobacteria bacterium
CCATCAGCAGCAGCACCACCATCAGGGCGGCGACGCCGTCGATGCCGCTTTGCTGGCCCAGCACCCACAGCAGCCAGATCACGGTGGCCAGCATCGGGAAGGCCATCACCTGTTTGAGGCGCAGCATCCATGGGCCGGGCCGCGGCAGTGCGCGGCCGAGTGCGGGCACCGCGCTGATCAGCAAATAGGGCAGGGCCATGCCCAGCCCCAGCGCCGCAAAGATGGCCAGGCCCTGCCAGGCCGGCAGGCTTAGCGCAGCGCCCAATGAGGCGCCCATGAAGGGGGCGGTGCAGGGCGAGGCGATCGCCACCGCCAACACGCCCGACAGGGCCGCGTCGGCCGCCGGATGGCGCCACTGCAGCGCAGCCAGCCGGCCGGGGGCCAATTGGGTAAATTCAAACAGGCCGGCCAGGTTCAGGCCGATCAAGGTGAACAAGATCGCCAGTGCGGCCACGATGGCCGGGTTTTGCAGCTGAAAACCCCAGCCCAGCTGCTCCCCGCCGGCGCGCAGCGCCAGCAGCAGGGCGCCGAGCGCCACGAAAGACAGCAGCACCCCGGCGGTATAGGCCAGGCCTTGCTGCAGCCGGTCGCCGCGCTGCTGGGAAAAGCCCAGCGCCTTGATGGCCAGCACCGGAAACACGCAGGGCATCAGGTTGAGGATCATGCCTCCGAGCAGCGCGCCGAGCAGGGCCAGCAGCCAGCCGGTGCCCGCGGCCTCGTTCTTGGGACTGCGTTGGGCGGCTTCCTGCGCAGCCGCCTTCAGGGCGGCATCGAGCGCCGGTGGCAGTGTGGCGGCTGCCGCCGGCGGCGGCCAGCTACCGCTGACCGGTGCATCGATGCGCCAGGCGCGGCCGCCCGGCAGCGCCAGCACCAGCGGCAGTTGGCGGGGTCCATCGCTGCGCAGCTTGGACAGCGCTACCTGCGCTTTCCACAGCGGCCCCTCCCAGGTTTGCTGCCAGGCCGCGGCCGGTTCGATGATGGCTGCTGTTTCGGCAAACAACTCCAGCGTGCGGCCTCGGGCTTCGGCCGGCAGGCCCGCCAGGACGATTTGCAGGGTTTGCTCGCGCACCTCAATGCGGCTCTCGCCAGCGGCCAGCGCACGCGGCTGCGCGGCCAGCGCGGCTTCAAAGGCGGGGCCATGGCTGGCGCTCGAGCTTTGCGTGGGCAGGCTCAGTACAAACTGCCCGTCTTGCGGGATGCATTCGCGCCGGCACACCAGCCAGCTCGCTTGTAGGCGCAGCTCCAGCCGCTCGGCCTTGAAGCTGGCATCCACATTCAGCGGCACCGGCAGCAGCACCGTGCCTTCATAGCCGTAGTTGGCCAGATCGCCCAGGGGGATTTTCTTGGGGGTGGGCCAGGCGATCTCGCCGGCCTGCACGCCGGCTGGCAGTGCCCACTGCAGCGTGGTCGGCAGGCCCGAGTCGCCTGGGTTCTTCCAGTAGGTGTGCCAGCCGTCCTGATGCGCCAGCCGCAGACCCAGCCAGATCGCGCGGCCCGGGCCTATGCCTTGGGGCGCATGGGCCAGCAGCTCGGCGCGCACCTGCTCGGTGGTGACCACCGCCGAAGCAGACGCCTTGCCGCCGAGCGCCGCTTGCACGCTCTGGCTGTGGGCGGGCGCCAGCAGGAGCAGCGCGAAAAACGCAAGGGCAAGATGGGTCAGCGTGCGCGGCACGCTGGACGGCCAGGACATGGCAAGGCGCCCGCTCAATGGGGGGGCCAGGTGGCCTTGAGCCCGAACTGCCAACGGTTGTTGGGCGGCTCGGTGACCCGGCCGCCACCAGCGTCGACCGTGTCAGATCCGCTCACCTGGGTGTAGCGCAGGAAGGGCTCCAGGGTCAGGCCTCGCTCGGCCACCCAGCTGCCTTGCAGTTGCAGGTACCAGCCGGAGGACTGCTTATTGGTGGTGTCGCGCCAGGCGCCACCCACCTGCGAGAGGTAGGAGCGTTGGCGACCGTCGAGCAAATGGCCCAGGTCGAGCTGGTAGCCCTGCACCTTGGGCAGCACGTCCCAGTTCAGGCTGTCGCGCCACTGGAGCGCCAGCCAGACCGATTGGTTCAAGCGCTCGTAGCCCTCGACCGCGCGGGTCGAGCTCGAGCCGGGTCTGACCGTGCCGCGCAGGTCGCTGTAACTGCTTTGAATAGCCAGGCCTGCATACAGGCCGCGCTCAGCGGTGGTGGGCATCAGCTGATACAGCCCCCGGGCGCGCAGATCGAGGGTTCTGCGATCACTGAGTTGGCCGTCGCGGCTGCTGTAGTCCTGCGCGCCGAGCAGGCCGTCGGCCTCCAGTTGCAGGCGGGGCAGACCGCGCAGATCGCTCAGGCGCAGATGCAGGCCCAACTCGGGCCCGGCGATCTTCACGCCCAGGTTGGGCTCGCTGTAGCGGCTGGCAGCGGCGCTGCTCGACCACTGCAGCCGCGCCCAGGGGGCCTCAGTGGATGAGGTCTGGGATTGCGCCGATGCCGGCAGAAGGCTCAGGGG
>JBAXEN010000480.1:0-2478 GCA_037140415.1 Betaproteobacteria bacterium
GCTGGCGCCTCGGCTCCTCCTTGACCTCGCTTCGCAGCGCCCACCCGCACGCCCTTGGGTGGCTGCGGGCGCCGCAGCCATCCCCGCCCGGCTTTAAACTGCCCCACCGACAATACAACTGACGAGACATCCATGAACCTGATTCCCCTGGGCAACAGCGACCTGAAGGTGACCCCGATCTGCTTGGGCACCATGACCTTTGGCGAGCAGGTCGATGAGCCAACCTCGCATGCCATCCTTGACCGCAGTTTGGCGCTGGGCATCAACTTCCTGGACACCGCCGAGATGTACTCGGTGCCAACCAAAGCCGAAACCTATACCCGCACTGAAACCTACATAGGCAACTGGCTGGCGCGCAATCCGGCGGCCCGCCAGCGCCTGGTGATCGCGACCAAGGTGGCGGGGCCGGCCCGCATGGCCTGGGTGCGCGGCGGCAAGCCTGATCTGAGCGGCGAGGACATGATCGCCGCCTGCAACGCCAGCTTGCAGCGCCTGCGCACCGACGTTATCGACCTCTATCAAATCCACTGGCCGGTGCGCCATGTGCCCGCCTTCGGTCTGATGTACTTCGACCGCAGCAAGGACCTGCCGGTCACGCCCATCCTGGAGCAGTTGCAGGCCTTGGGCGAGTTGGTCAAGGCCGGCAAGGTGCGGGCCATCGGCCTGTCTAACGAGACGCCCTACGGTGTGCATGAATTCGTGCGCCTGGCCGAGCAGCATGGCCTGCCCCGGGTGGCCACCGTGCAAAACCCCTATTGCCTGGTCAATCGCACGGTGGAAAACGCACTCGACGAAACCTTGTACCGGCTGAATGTGTCACTGCTGGCCTATTCGCCGCTGGCCTTTGGGCTGCTCACCGGCAAGTACGACGAGAGCGGCACCGACACCGCCCAAGCCCCCAAGCAGGCGCGCATCGCCAAGTACGATTCGGTGCGCCAGCAGCGCTGGGGTCGGCCAGCGGCCTTGCAGGCGGCGCGACGTTACAACGCGCTGGCGCGCAAGCATGGCTTGACGCCGACCCAGATGGCGCTGGCGTTTTGCTACCACCGCCATCTGGTGGGCAGCACCATCATTGGCGTGACCTCGCTGGCCCAGCTTGAAGAAGACTGCGCCGCCTGGAGCACCACGCTCTCGCCCGACTTGCTCAAGGCCATCGACGAGATCCGCTGGGAGTTGCGCGACCCGGCGGTGTAAGGCCGAGGCCAGCGATCATGGGCAAGGCCGCCGCCACCAGCCAGACACCGGCCACGCAGTGGCTGCGTGAGCACGGCGTGGCCTATACCGAGCACCCCTATGAATACCTGGAGCACGGCGGCGCTGAGCACAGTGCGGCGGTGCTGGGCTTGGACCCCTTGAGCGTGGTTAAAACCTTGGTGATGCAGGACCAGGACGGCGCGCCGCTGCTCGTGTTGATGCACGGCAATCGGCAGGTCTCGACCAAGAACCTGGCGCGCCAGATCGGCGCCAAGCGGGTTGAGCCCTGCGCCGTGGAGGTGGCGCAGCGCCACAGCGGCTATCTGGTGGGCGGTACCTCGCCGTTTGCCACCCGGCGTGCCATGCCGGTCTACATTGAGGCGTCCATCCTCGGTCTGCCTAAAATCGCGATCAATGGCGGGCGGCGTGGGTTTTTGGTGGGCATCGATCCGCAGGTGTGTGTTCGTTTGCTCGGCGCCCAGCCTGTTCAGTGTGCCATTGACAAATAGAGTTGAGCTGTGACCCCTGTCTATCTGCTTTTGGCCACCGTGGCCGCCTACCTGATCGGATCGCTGTCGTTTGCGGTGATCGTCAGCCGACTCATGGGCCTGAACGATCCGCGCAGCTACGGCAGCAAGAACCCGGGCGCGACGAATGTGCTGCGCTCGGGCAACAAGGCGGCGGCAGTGTTGACCTTGCTGCTCGATGCGGTCAAGGGCTGGCTGCCGGTGGCCTGGGTGCAGTGGTACGGCGCGGCCTATGGCCTGGACGATGCGGCGGTGGCGCTGGTCGGGCTGGCCGCGTTCTCGGGCCATCTGTTTCCGGTGTTTTTCAGGTTTGCCGGCGGTAAAGGCGTGGCCACTGCAGCCGGTGTGCTTTTCGGGGTGCACTGGGCCCTGGGCCTGACGGTGCTGCTGAGCTGGCTGCTGGTGGCGTATTTCAGCCGCTATTCGTCGCTGTCGGCGCTCATCAGCGCGCTGGCCGCGCCGCTGGTTTATTGGGTTGGCGATCGGGGGCTTTGGTACGCCGACCGCTGGGTGGCTCTGATGCTGGTGATCATGAGCGCGCTGCTGATCTGGCGGCACCGGCAGAACATCGCCAAGCTCCTGGCCGGCCAGGAGTCCAAGATCGGCGCCAAAGGCTAGCGCAGAGCGTCAGTCCCTGAAGTTGTTAAAGCTCAGCGGCAGGTCCTTGACCTCGGCGCGAATCAGCGCCATTGCGCTTTGCAGATCGTCGCGCTTGGCGCCGCTGACCCGCACCGCATCGCCCTGGATCGAGCCCTGC
>JBAXEN010000481.1:0-2473 GCA_037140415.1 Betaproteobacteria bacterium
GCTTCCAAAATAGGCCAGGGCCAAGGTGCTCACAAAAAACACAGCAGCCAGCGCCGAGGTGGAGCGCGAAAGAAAGTTGGCGCTGCCCGAGGCGCCACACAAGCTGCCCGAGGTGCCACTGCCGAAGGCCGCGCCCATGTCAGCGCCCTTGCCATGCTGGATCAGGATCAGCCCGATCATGGCCAGGGCCGAAAGAATCTGCACAGACAACAAGACGGTCAAGACAATGTTCATGCTCAGCTCCAAATGCTTTTCGGTAGAAAGTTCAGCGCGCAGCGCCGATGATGGCCAGAAAGTCAGCGGCCTTCAGCGAGGCACCGCCAATCAGACCGCCGTCGATGTCGGGCTGGGTCAGCAAGGCTGCGGCATTGCCCGCATTCATGCTGCCGCCGTAAAGAATCTTGATGCGCGCGGCCTGTTCGGAGGCCGCCATGAGCTGCTCGCGCAGGCGCGCATGCACCTCCTGAGCCTGTTCGCTCGATGCGGTCTTGCCGGTGCCTATGGCCCACACGGGCTCGTAGGCGACAGCGATCTCGCTGATGCAGTGCCCATTGAGATGAATCACCGCCGCGAGCTGGCGCTTGACCACCTCGAAGGTCTGGCCCGCCTCGCGCTGCTCCAGAGTTTCGCCCAGGCAGACGATGGGGGTAATGCCGTGGGCCAGGGCCTGCTGGGCCTTGGCAGCCACCACCGCATCGGTCTCGCCGTGGTACTGCCGCCGCTCCGAATGGCCAACGATGGCATAGCGGCAGCCAAAATCCTTGAGCATGGCCGCGCTCAACTCGCCGGTGTAGGCGCCCGACGCATGGGCCGACACGTCCTGGGCGCCCAAAGCCACCGCGTGGAGGCCCGGATGCTGCTGTGCCAAGGCGCGAAACTGCGCCCAGTAAGGCGCCGGCACGCAGACGGCCACCTGCGCCACTGTCTGCGGGCTCAGGCCTGCAGCCAGGCCACTGAGCAAAGCCTCATTGGCGGCCAGGGCGCCATTCATCTTCCAGTTGCCAGCAATCAAGGAGGTCATGGCTCGCAGGTTCACCAGGTCAGAACCATCTTGCCGATGTGCTGGTTCGATTCCATCAGCGCATGGGCCTGGGCTGCCTGAGCGGCCTCAAAGGTCTTGAAGATCACCGGGGCTATGGCGCCAGACTCTATCTGAGGCCAGACCTGCTGGCGCAAGTTGTCGGCAATGGCGGTCTTGAAAGCCACCGACCGGGGGCGCAGGGTTGAGCCATAAATGCTCAGACGCCGGCGCAGCACCAGACCCGAATTGATCTCCGACTGGATGCCACCTTGCACCGCGATGATGGCCAGTCGACCGTCGTCGGCCAGACACTCGATTTCACGGGCAACATAACTGCCAGCGACCATGTCCAAAATGACGTCAACGCCGCGACCCTCGGTGATCCGCCGGACCTCGGCCACGAAATCCTGGGTCTTGTAATTGATCGCATGATCGGCGCCGAGCGCCAGGCAGGCCTTGACCTTGTCCTCATTGCCCACGGTCACGATGACCTTGACGCCTGCGGCCCTGGCCATTTGGATGGCCGTCACCCCGATGCCGCTGGAGCCGCCCTGCACTAACAGGGTCTCGCCAGCTTTGAGCGCGCTGCGGTCAAACAGATTGCTCCAGACGGTGAAAAATGTTTCGGGCAAAGAAGCGGCCTGCACATCGCTCAGGCCCTCGGGCACTGGCAGGCACTGACCCACCGGCGCGGTGCACAACTGCGCGTAGCCACCGCCAGCGACCAGCGCACAAACCCGCTGCCCCAGCCGCAAGCCGCGAGCGGCCATGGCCTGGGCATCACCGCCAATCACCTCGCCGGCCACTTCCAGCCCCGGAATATCGGAGGTGCCCGGTGGCATCGGATAGTTGCCCGTGCGCTGCAGCACATCGGGCCTGTTCACCCCGCTGGCAGCAACACGGATGAGCACTTCCCCAACGCCAGCTTGGGCGTCAGGGCGTTCGGTCAGGCGCAGCACCTCAGGCGCGCCGTAAGCAGAGATCTCGACAGCTTTCATAGCAGCATCTCAGCGGCCCCGGCGTCAAGCCGGGGCCTGGGGCATCAGCCCTGGGCTGGCCTTTCGATCAGCGCCTTCATCGACAGCTTGACGCGACCCTTCTCGTCGGTCTCGAGCACCTTGACGCGCACGACCTGACCTTCGGAGAGGTAGTCGGTGACTTTTTCGACGCGCTCATGGGCGATTTGGCTGATGTGCAGCAGACCGTCCTTACCCGGCAAGAGGTTGACCAGGGCGCCGAAGTCGAGCAGCTTGGTAATCGGGCCTTCATAGACCTTACCGATTTCAACCTCCGCGGTGATTTCCTCGATGCGGCGCTTGGCCTCGTCGGCCTTGGCCGCCTCGGTGGCTGCGATGGTGATGGTGCCGTCTTCCTCGATGTTGATCTGGCAGCCGGTCTCCTCGGTCAGCGCACGGATGACCGCGCCGCCCTTGCCGATCACGTCGCGGATCT
>JBAXEN010000482.1:0-2457 GCA_037140415.1 Betaproteobacteria bacterium
CTGAACCGCCCCAAGCAACTCAACGCCCTGAACGACCAGTTGATGGACGAGCTCGGCGTAGCCCTGCACGCCTTCGAAGCCGACGATGGCATAGGCTGCATGATCGTCACCGGCAGTGAAAAAGCTTTTGCCGCTGGCGCCGACATCGGCGCCATGGCCTCAATGACCTTTGCCCAGGCTTACGGCCGCAACTTCATCAGCCGCAACTGGGAAAAAATCGGCGATGTGCGCAAACCGGTGATTGCCGCCGTCAGCGGCTTTGCCCTGGGCGGCGGCTGTGAGTTGGCCATGATGTGCGACTTCATCATTGCCGCCGACAACGCCCGCTTCGGCCAGCCCGAAATCAAGCTGGGCATCATCCCCGGCGCAGGCGGTACCCAGCGTCTGCCGCGCGCGGTGGGTAAATCCAAGGCCATGGACCTGGCCCTGACTGGCCGCATGATGGATGCCGCCGAGGCCGAACGCGCTGGGCTGGTCAGCCGCGTGGTGCCTTTGGACAAGCTGATGGACGAGGCCCTGGGCGCAGCCCTGCAAATTGCCCAGTTCGGCCGCCTGGCAGTGATGGCCACCAAGGAATCGGTCAACCGGGCCTTCGAAAGCCCGCTCAGCGAAGGCCTGACCTTCGAGCGCCGCCTCTTCCACGGCCTGTTTTCCACCGAAGACCAAAAAGAGGGCATGGACGCCTTCGTCAACAAGCGCCCGGCCAACTTCAAGCACCGCTGAACAAAGTCGCTATAATTTGCGCCCTGCGGTGATATAGCTCAGTTGGTTAGAGCGCAGCATTCATAATGCTGATGTCGGTGGTTCAAATCCACCTATCACCACCAAATACCAGGGCCCGGAACACATCCGGGCCCTTTTTCATGGGCTGGCGGTTTGGGCCAGATACCTCAGGGCCTGCGCCGCCTGCCGCCCCAGGGGCCCTGGCAGGCTGTCGCTACGCCGGCCCCGCCCCGTCCCGCCTCGGTCAATCAAGCTTGATGCCCACCTTGGTGATGATCTCGCCCCACTTGCGTGATTCCTGCTCGATGAAGCTCTTAAAGCTCGCCGGCGAGCCGCCGCCGACGATCAGGCCCTGCTTGGCCATGTTTTGCCGAAACCCAGGGTCGGCCATGGCGGCCTGCACATCTGCATTGATGCGCTGAACCAACTCCGGCGGGGTGCCCGCGGGGGCGAACAGGCCGTTCCAGGCCAGGGCCTCAAAGCCTGGAAAGCCAGACTCGGCCACGGTCGGCAGGTCGGGACGGGCGGGCAGCCGCTGCGGGCTGGTCACCGCCAGCAGCTTCAGGCGCCCGCCCTGCACCAGGGATAGCAGCGCCGGCTCGACCGCCATCAGCGCCTGCGTCTCACCCTGGGCCACCGACAGTGCCGCCGGCGGTGAGCCATTGAAAGGCACATGGGCAGCCTCAAATCCGGCCGTGGCTTTCAAAAGCTCCATCGACAGGTGGGAGGAACTGCCATTGCCGACCGAGGCGTAGCTGGCCTTGCCCGCTTGCGTTTTGGCCCAGCTGACCCACTCGCGCAGATTGCTGGCCGGGTGGCTGGCCGGCACCGCCACCACATTGGGCTGGGAGGTGGTCAGAACCACCGCAACAAGGTCCTTGGCTGGGTCGTAGGGCATCTTCTTGAACATGAAGGGGCCAAAGGCGATCGGGCCGTTAAAGCCTATGCCCAGGGTGTAGCCGTCAGGGGCTGCTTTGGCCACCGCATCCATGCCGATGGTGCCGCCTGCGCCTGCCTTGTTTTCGACCACCAGAGGCTGGCCCCAGCGCGTTTTCAGGGTCTCGCCCATGCCGCGCACGATGACATCGAGCGAGCTACCGGCCGGCGCGGGAACAATGACGCGCACCGGCTTGGTCGGCCAGGCCTGCGCCCAGGCCATTTGGGGGATCGAGATCGCTGCCAAGGCGGCGATCGTCAGGCTGCTGAGGTGGCGTTTGCAGAGGTCTGTTGTCACGGCGGTACTTTCTGAAGTGAAAGGTAAAGCGGCCAAGCCAGGGTGCTGTCATCGCTGACTATGTGCTAGGGCTGGTCATGCCAGTGCCCATCAGCGCGGCATCTGCTCAAGTGGGCCTCTTCCAGCCTATATGGCCGTACTTTACAGGGACGCTCACGGCCAGCGCGAATACCAAGCCCCCATCAAAATCAGCCCTACGCCCAAGGCCATGGCCATGGTGATGGGGTCATCGAAGAACCAGGCACCGGCAGCCAGGCCGGTGGCCAGCCGGAAGTAGGTCACGGGGGCCAGGAGCGAGGGCCGGGCCCGGCGGTAGGCGTCCACATGGGCCCAGCTGGCCAGGGTCCCGACGACTGCAAAGACCAGCAGGTAGGCACCATCAGTAGCGTTCAAGGGCCGCCAGTCCAGCCAGGCCTGGGCCATGGCGCTGAGGAAGACCATGGACGGCATGTAAAACAAGATGGTCTGGGTGGACTCGGTCCGGGTCAGCGCACGGGTCA
>JBAXEN010000483.1:0-2435 GCA_037140415.1 Betaproteobacteria bacterium
ACAACGTGCGGCTGCTGCGGGAGCAGGGCAAGGCCATCCTGATGGTCGAGCAAAACGTGCGCAAGGCCTTGTCGATTTCCGACCGCGGCGGCGTGATGGAGCTGGGCAGCTTGCGCATGCAGGACCAGGCCTCACGCCTGATCGGCGACGAGCGGGTGGCCAGTCTGTACCTGGGTCGGCGCTAGCCGGAGACAGGACGCTGCGACCTGGGCGCTCAGGCCGCGCCCCGCGCTGCCGGTCGGCGCCGCGCTGACAGTGCCACCTCAGGCGCGGTGCAATCCTTGCAGCGCCCGTACAGGGTCAGGTCGTGGTTCTCAACGGTAAAGCCTTGCGGCGCCAGCCGCGAGAGGTCACCCGGGCAGGCGTGCACGTCAAACACCCTTTGGCATAAGCGGCATTGAAAATGGTGGTGGTGCTGATGGCCCGCCAGCTCAAAGCGGGGGTTCTCGCCCGGCAGCTTGACCTCGCTGAGCTCACCTTCATCGGTCAGGCTGCGGATGTTGCGGTAGACCGTGGCAATGCCCAGGCCGGGCACGTTGGCTTGAGCTGCATCGAGCACCTCTTGGGGCAGCAAGGGGCGTTCGGCCCGAGCGATCGCGTCTCGGATGGCGCTGCGCTGGCGGGTGTTTCGTTCCATGGGGGCTGGGCAAAGTCGACGATCTGTGTATGATAATGCTTTATCAATATCGACGTTTGGTCGCTCGACCATCACCCCCCCAAACACCCCCGACTGATGTTCTGGTGATGCCTTCTCTTCATTCTGCCGCGCTGGCGCCGACCCGCCGCTTGGCCGCAACATCAGTGCGTTTGGCCGCTGGCGTCTTGTGCCTGAGTGTGGCTGCTGCCGCCTCCGCCCAATCGGGCGCGGGCTGGCAGTGGGGCGCGGTGCTGGATGTGACGCACAGCACCCATACCCTGGCCGAGGGGGGGCGCGACCGCGGCCTGCAGCTCGGCCACAGCGACCTGATGGCCAGTGGCCCGCTGGGCTCTCAGCTCAAGGCGCAGTTATCGGCCGTTTTTGCCACCCATGAAGGCTCTCTGGAGAAGAGTTTTGAAGAGGCTTGGGTGGAAACCACCCGCCTGCCCGCTGGGCTGCAGCTGCGCGCCGGGCGCTTTGCCTCGCAGATCGGCTATCTCAATCAGCAGCATCCCCATGCCGATGATTTTGTCGAGCGTCCTTTGCTCTACCGCAGCTTTCTGGGCGGGCATTGGAACGACGACGGACTGCGTTTGAACTGGACCGCGCCGACACCGTTTTACCTGATGCTGGGCGCCGAAGCCTTTGGTGGCAAGCGTTTGGTCGATCAGGCCCAGGAGGCGGCCCCGCGCGTGGGCGCCCGCACCGTGTCGATCAAACTCGGCGCTGATTTCGATCGCTCCAACAGCTGGCAGCTGGGCTGGTCGCAGCTGTACAACCGGCGCCAGGCTGTGGTGGAAGACCACGCCGACGAAGAGGGCGCCCATGCGGCACACCAGCACCATGGCGCGCGCTTGAGCGGACGCCGCATGTCACTGTTGGACCTGACCTGGAAATGGGCACCCGATGGCGACGGCCGCAATCGGCAGCTGCGCCTGGGCCTGGAGGCAGCGCAGATCAGTGGCATTGCAGGCGCTGACGATCCCGGCGCGCGCCACGGCGCTCAAGCGCTGGCCTTGGTGTGGCGCTGGCACAGCCAGTGGGAGGTGGGTGCCCGCCTCGATGCCTTGCGGGCGCGTGTGGTCCATGAAGGCGAGCTCGAGCGGGCGCGGCTGCAGGAGCGCTCGCTCATGCTGGCCTACAAGCCCAGCCACTTGCAGACGCTGCGACTGCAATACACCACCCAGCTGAAGGCGCAGGGCTTTGACAACCCGGTGCGCCATGCGCTGCAGCTCCAATATGTGCTGGGCTTTGGCGCCCATCCGGCCCATGCTTACTAGGTGGCGCCGTTGTTTGGCCGCCCTGGCTTTTGGGGCTGCGCTTGCTGCAGCCGGCCCGGCCGCGGCGCTCACCGTGTTTGCCTGCGAGCCCGAATGGGCCGCGCTGACCCGTGTCCTCTGGCCCGAAGCAAAAGTGCATGTGGCCACCCATGTCGGGCAGGATCCGCACCATATCGAGGCCCGGCCGGCGCTGATCGCGCAGCTGCGACAGGCTGATCTGGTGGTGTGTACTGGGGGCGAGCTGGAAGCCGGCTGGCTGCCGGTGCTGCAGCAGCGCGCAGGCAATCCAAGGGCGCAAGATGTTTTTTTCGCAGCCGAGCATGTCAAGCTGATGGATCCCCAGCCCGGCGCAGTGGGCAGCCCTTGGGCGGGTGATGTGCATGCCCACGGCAATCCGCACCTGCACCTCGATCCGCGCAACCTGCTGCCGGTGGCCGATGCGCTCTCAGCCCGTCTGCTCACCGTGCTGCCAGGCCAGCAGGCGATGCTTGAGCAGCGCCGGCAGGCCTTCGCGCAGC
>JBAXEN010000484.1:0-2426 GCA_037140415.1 Betaproteobacteria bacterium
CGGCATGTGCGCATCAACCAGACCGGCGTGTTTTTGGGCATGCGCAGCGTGGTGCCGGCGCTCGAGCGCACCGGCGAGGGCGCTATCGTCAATATCTCCTCGACCGTGGGTCTGCGCAGCGCGCCCAATGCGATCGCCTATACCGCCACCAAATGGGCAGTTCGGGGCATGACCAAGGCGGCCGCCCTGGAATTGGTCGGACGCAAGATCAGGGTCAATTCGGTACACCCCGGCCCGATCGACACCGATATGCTCAGCGTGCGTACGCCCGAGCAAAACCAGGCCCGTATCAACCAGATCCCCATGGGGCGCTTGGGTAGCCCCGACGAAGTGGCCAATGTCGTGTGCTTTTTGCTCAGCGACGAGGCGCGCTATATGACGGGCTCGGAGTTGGCGGTCGACGGGGGATGCGCCTTGTGAGCCAGGCTGCAGAGCGTTTTGATGTGCTGGTCATCGGTGCCGGCTTCGCAGGGCTGCATGCCTTGCATACCTTGCGCCGAATGGGGCGCAAGGTGGCCGTCATCGACGCGGCAGCCGATGTAGGGGGTGTCTGGTACTGGAACCGCTACCCCGGCGCGCGCTGCGATGTGGAGAGCCTTCAATACTCCTATTCCTTTGACGAGCAGTTGGAGCAGGAGTGGCGGTGGAGCGAGCGCTACGCTGCTCAGCCTGAAATCCTGCGCTACATCCAGCATGTGGCCGACCGTTTTGACCTGCGGCGCGATCTGCGGCTGAACACCCGAGTGGCCTCGGCGGTCTTTGATGAAGCTGGCCAGTTCTGGCTCCTGAGCACTGAGGACGGTCTTCAGTTTGCCGCGCCTTACTGCATCATGGCCACCGGCGCCCTGTCGGTGCCGCGCCTGCCCGATATTCCTGGTATCGGCGACTTCAAAGGGGCCATACACCACACTGGGCAATGGCCCCACGAGGGCGTCGATTTCTCGGGGCAGCGCGTCGGTGTGATTGGCACCGGATCTTCCGGCATACAGGCGATTCCGCAGCTGGCCAAGCAAGCGGCAGCGCTCACCGTGTTTCAGCGCACGGCCAACTTTTCGATTCCGGCCTGGAATCGGCCTTTGGACGACGAGGAGCAGCAGGCCTTCAAGGCCGTCTATCGTGAGCACCGCGCACGCGCCCGCGAGGTTGGAACGCTTTATGAGTTCAGCGACAAAGGCGCTTTCGATGTGAGCGAGGCCGAGCGTGAGCGCGAGTTCGAGCGGCGCTGGAACAAGGGCGGCGTCAACTTCGTTCACTCCTTCAATGACCTGTCGACCAACAAGGCGGCCAACGACACCATTGCCGAATTTGTGCGGGAGCGCATACGCCGCACCGTCAAGGATCCGGCCGTGGCCGATTCGCTCTGCCCCACCGACCATCCGCTGGGCACCAAGCGCATCTGCGTGGACACCGGTTATTTTGAAACCTACAACCTGCCCCATGTGAGGCTGGTTGATCTGAAGAAGACCCCGATCGATCGTTTTGAGAGCCATGGCGTCAAGGTGGCGGGGGAAGAGATTGCTCTGGACGCGTTGGTCTGTGCCACCGGCTATGACGCCTTGACCGGTGCGGTCATGGCTATCGACATCCGTGGCCGTGGCGATTTGCGCCTGCGCGACAAATGGGCGCAGGGCCCGCGCACCCTGCTCGGTTTGATGACGGCGGGCTTTCCCAACCTCTTCATCATTACCGGCGCTGGCAGTCCCTCGGTGCTGGTCAATATGGTTGTCGGCATTGAGCACCATGTGCAGTGGATTGCCGATTGTCTGAAGTACCTGCAAGAGCGCAGCATATCGACCATTGAGGCCTCAGTACCGGCCGAAGACCGCTGGGTTGAGCATGTGAACGCAGCGGCCAACCGCACCCTGCTGCCTTTGGCCAATTCCTGGTTTCTGGGCGCCAACATACCCGGCAAGCCCAGGGTGTTCATGCCCTATGCGGCCAAGATCGGTGTCTATCGCCGCGAGTGCCAAGAGGTGGCCGACAAAGGCTATGAGGGCTTCATTTTGTCGAGCGCAGGAGCATCCGTATGACTGCACGGCCTTTTGAACAGCAACTGGCGGTCATCACGGGCGGTGCTAGCGGCATCGGTCTGGCCTGCGCCGAGCTGCTGGCAGAGCGCGGTGCGAAGGTACTGCTGTTGGACCGGCAGATCGATGCTGCGCAGGCCGCAGCACAGCGCCTGGGTGGCCAAGCCTACGAAATTGATGTGGCCGATGTCGGCGAGGTTCAGGCACTGGCCGAGCGCATCGAGGCCGAGCACGGGCCGGTAGACCTGCTGATCAGTGCCGCCGGCATCATTCAGGGCGCGGCGGTGCCGCCCGATCAAGTCCCCTGGGAGCAGTATAACCGGGTGTTTGAAATCAATTTGCGCGGCACCTCAGCCGTCTGCGCTGCTTTTGGCAGCCGCATGGCCAAACGCGGACGTG
>JBAXEN010000485.1:0-2418 GCA_037140415.1 Betaproteobacteria bacterium
CACCCCGATCAGTTGGGGCCTTGGGGCAACTATCTGCAACAAGTCGACCGTGTTGTGCCGCACCTTGGCGAACTTTCACGCTGGGTAGAAACGCTCAAGCGGCCCAAGCGCATCCTGATCGTCGATGTTCCGATTCAGCTCGACAACGGCACAGTGGCCCATTTTGAAGGCTACCGGGTGCAGCACAACGTCTCGCGTGGCCCCGGCAAAGGGGGTGTGCGCTTTCACCAGGATGTGACGCTGTCGGAAGTGATGGCGCTGGCGGCCTGGATGTCGATCAAAAACGCAGCGGTGAACGTGCCTTATGGTGGCGCCAAGGGCGGCGTGCGGGTTGATCCACGCACCCTGTCCAAAAGCGAGCTCGAGCGGGTGACGCGCCGCTACACCAGTGAAATCGGCATCATCATCGGCCCCAATCAGGACATCCCGGCGCCCGATGTCAACACCAATGAGCAGACCATGGCCTGGATGATGGATACCTACTCCATGAATGTGGGGGCCACCACCACCGGTGTGGTCACCGGCAAGCCGGTCGACCTCGGCGGCTCGCTCGGCCGCAGGGAGGCCACCGGCCGCGGGGTTTATACCGTCGGCCAACTGGCCTGCCAGCACCTGGGCCTGAGTGTGGCCGGCGCGCGCGTGGCGGTGCAGGGCCTGGGCAATGTGGGCGGCGTGGCAGCGCGCTTGTTTGCGCAAGCCGGCGCGCGGGTGGTGGCGGTGCAGGACCACAGCGGCACCGTCTACAACGACCCCGGCCTGGACATCTCGGACCTGCTGGCCCATGTACAAGCCTATGGCGGGGTGGCCGGCTTTGCGCCAGCGCAGTCCCTGGCGGACGAGGCCTTCTGGCAGGTCGAATCTGACATCCTGATCCCCGCCGCACTCGAGCAGCAGATCACGCCCGAGCGGGCCCTGCACCTTCAGACCCGGCTGATCCTGGAGGGCGCCAATGGCCCGACCATACCGAGCGCCGACGACATCCTGGCCGAGCGCAACATCCTGGTGGTGCCCGATGTGATCGCCAACGCGGGCGGCGTGACGGTGAGCTATTTTGAGTGGGTGCAGGACTTCTCCAGCTTCTTTTGGGACGAAGACGAAATCAACCGCCGACTGGTGCGGGTGATGACCGAGGCCTTCAACGCGGTCTGGGAAGTCGCAGGCGAGCGCCGCGTGAGCCTGCGCACCGCCGCCTTCATCGTGGCCTGCCGGCGCATCCTGCACACCCGAGAGTTGCGGGGGCTCTACCCCTGATCCGCAGCCTGGACTCTGTGGGAGCTAGAACCTGTGGAAGCCGCACCCTCGCGGCGAAGCGCGCTCGAGCGGGCGGCAGCGCTTGAACAGGGGCTGCATCGCGCCGAGGGCGGCGCTTCCACACAAGTCACTCCTCAATGAGCCGCTCCTAAATGGCTTATGCAGACATGGGTGAAAATGCCCCTGTTTGCAACCCATCACGGAGTTTTCATGCTGTTCCCCACCACCATCGTCGGCAGCTACCCCCAACCCGACTGGCTGATTGACCGCGTCAAGCTGGCCGGCCGCTTTCCGCCCCGGGTACGGGCCAAGGAGCTGTGGCGGGTGGCCGAACCGTATCTGCAGCAGGCGATGGACGACGCCACGGTGCTGGCCATCCGGGCGCAAGAAGATGCGGGCCTGGACATCATCACCGACGGCGAGATTCGCCGCGAGAGCTACTCCAACCGCATCGCCACTGCCCTCGAAGGGGTCGACATCGACAACCCCGGCACCGCCCTGGACCGCTCGGGCCACCCCAACCCGGTGCCGCGCATCGTCGGCAAGGTGCGGCGGGTGCGGCCGATTGAGGTGGAAGACCTGCTGTTTCTGAAGAAGCACACCACGCGCCAGGTGAAGATCACCGTGCCCGGCCCTTTCACCATGCTGCAGCAGGCGCAAAACGACTTTTACGCCTCGGAAGAAGAAGCTGCGATGGACTATGCGGTGGCCATCAACGAGGAAATCAAGGACCTGTTTGCCCACGGTGCCGATGTGGTGCAGATCGACGAGCCCTATATGCAGGCGCGGCCTGAAAAGGCCCGCGAGTACGGCATACGCGCACTCAACCGGGCTTTGGAAGGCGTCAGCGGCAAGACAGCGGTACACATCTGCTTTGGTTACGCCGCCATCATTCATGCCCGGCCCAATGGCTACAACTTCCTGCCTGAGCTTGCTGCCTGCAGCTGCCAGCAAATCTCCATCGAGACGGCCCAATCCAATCTGGACTGCGCGGTGCTGCAAAGCCTGCCGGGCAAGCAGATCATGGTCGGCTGCTTGAACCTGGAGGATCCATCCATCGAGTCGCCGGTGGTGGTGGCGGCGCGCGTCAAGCGGGCGCTGCAGTACATACAGCCCGAGCAGGTGATTTTGGCGCCCGACTGCGGCATGAAATACCTGCCGCGCGAA
>JBAXEN010000486.1:0-2403 GCA_037140415.1 Betaproteobacteria bacterium
AAAAAATCCCAAGGAGACAAACCTATGACCCGCCGTTTTTCACGCCGTCTGTTTTACAGCACGCTGGGGCTGCTGGGCGCCGGCCTGCTGGCTGGCACCGCCTGGGCGCAAGCCTGGCCAACCAAGCCGGTCAAGATCATCCTGCCCTTTGCCGCCGGCGGCGGCGGCGACACGGTGATGCGCCCCATCTCGCAAAAACTGGCAGAGGCTTTGGGTCAGCAGGTGGTGCTGGAAAACATTCCTGGCGCCGGCGGCGCTCTGGGCATGCGGGCGGCCATTCGGGTGCCCACCGACGGCCACACCTTTGTGATGATCTCCAACACCCACGCCATCATCGAGACCCTGCAGCCCAATCTGGGTTACAGCACCTTGAAGGACTTCGTGCCGGTGACCTACATGGCCTCACTGCCCTTGGTGCTGGTGGTCAACCCCAACCTGCCCTTCAAAACAACCCAGGAACTGCTGGCCCATGACAAGGCCAATCCCGGTAAGCTCAATTACGCCTCCTCGGGCAGCGGCACCGTCTACCACCTGGTCACCGAGCAGTTCAAGTTCCTGGCCGGCAGCCAGATGACCCATGTGCCCTACAAATCCAGCGCGGTGGCGCGCACCGATGTGATCAGCGGCCAAGTTGACTTGATGATCGACGGTGTGGCCACCATGAAGCCCTTTATTGAATCGGGCCGGGTGCGCGCCCTCGGCGTTGGCGGCACCAGCCGCCATCCGCACCTGCCCAATGTGCCACCGATTGCCGACGCGGTGCCGGGCTTCAATGAAGACGCGTGGGTGGGCATGATGGCGCCAGCCGGCACGCCCCGGGTGGCTGTCGAGCGCCTGGGCGCCGAAATCAGCAAGCTGCTGGCCAGCCCCGAATGGCGCAAGGTCTATGCCGACCAGGGCATGATGGTGCAAGGCAGCACACCGGCCGCCTTTGGCGTGACCATCAAGAACGACATCGACAAATGGGCCAACATCATCCGCACTGCCAAGGTCAAGCCGGATTGAAGAAGCGGCGACTCAACGCGGCGGCAGGAATTTAAGCGGATCGACCGGCTTGCCCTGACGGCGAATCTCAAAGTGCAGCTTGACCCGATCGGTATCGGTGCTGCCCATCTCCGCGATCTTCTGGCCCTGACGCACCGGCTGGTCTTCCTTCACCAACAAAGTTTGGTTGTGGGCATAGGCCGTCAGGTACGTGTTGTTGTGCTTGACGATGATGAGCTTGCCATAGCCGCGCAGGCCAGAGTCGGCGTAAACCACCCGGCCGTCGGCCGCTGCGAGCACCGGCTCACCCGCAGTACCGGCAATGTCCAGGCCCTTGTTTTTGGCTTCGTCAAAACCAGCGACCGTCTGTCCTTGCGCGGGCCAGGCCCACACCAGGTCGTCTGCTGAGGCGGCCGGACTGGCCGGCGGTACAGACGCGGATGCTGCCGGGGGCGGCACTGCCGCCGTACTCGCCGGCGGCACCGACCGGCCCAGCGGCGGCAGGACCTGGGGCTGCGCCGTGCCAGGGACCATGGGTCGGGCCACCACCGCCTCGCCAGGCGGGATCACCCGCATCACCTCACCGACCTCGATCAGGTTCGGGTTGTCAAGTTGATTCCAGCGCGCCAGGTCTCGCCAGTTCTGCCCATGGTCCAGGGCAATGCGCACCAAGGTATCGCCACGCTGAACGGTGTAATGGCCGGGCTTGCCGGCATTTTCAAGGCCGCGCAAAGGCTTGCCCAATTCTGCAAGGGATGCATTGGATGCGACGGGGGCAGAGGGCGTGGTTCGAGCCGGCGCGGCCGTGGGTGCGGACGGTGCGGTACTGGCAGCCGGCGCCGCGGTCGATGCTGGTGCGCGCCCCGCACTGCGGTCTTCCACCGGCGCGCGCGCCGGGGGGCGCGAAGAGCATGCCGCCAGCACGAGCACCGCCAACAGCAAAAGCAGACGTGATGACTTGTTCAAACCCGGTTCCTCGGCATCAATCGACGCCGGATTTTAGGGGGACGAAGTGCACAGGCTCGAGCACAATTTGTCGCAATCCGTCGGCCTGTTTATCAATCACAAGCAGGGCCTGCGTACCAGCTGCCGTGACCACCGGTGCCACCAGCCGACCGCCGACCGCCAGCTGATCCGTCCAGGCCACAGGCACCGCCTGTCCACCAGCAGCGGCAATGATGGCGGAATACGGCGCGCCCTTGGCATAGCCCAGCATGCCGTCGCCCAAGAGCAGGTGCAAATTAGGCAAACGCAACTGCCGCAGGTTCTCGCGCGCCTTCTCGTGCAGGCCGCGCAGGCGCTCCATGCTGTATACCTCGCTGGCCAATTGCGCCAGCACCGCCGCCTGATAGCCACAGCCGGTACCGATCTCCAGCACCCGGCCGGCCAGTTGCGTGCGGCCCTGCATCAGCAGATCGA
>JBAXEN010000487.1:0-2395 GCA_037140415.1 Betaproteobacteria bacterium
AGCCGATGACCAGCGCGTCATGGAAAGCGCGGTGACGCTGCTCCCACAGGCGTGCAGCCTCATTGGCATCGGCGCCGGTGGGCAGGGGCGTGCGGCTCAGGCGGTGAAAGGCGGCCAGGATGTTGGCCTCCCAGTCGGCATCGCCTTGGGCCAGGGCCATGGGCAGCATGATGGCTTCCAGCGAGGTGCGCGCCAGGGTCAGGTCTTTGAGCTCGTCCAGCGAGACGGGCGCCACCGAAAAGCCGCGTTGCTCGTCGATAACAACCAAGCCTTCGGCCGACAGCCTTTGCAGCGACTCGCGCAGCGGGCTCAGACCCAGGCCGTAGCGGGCCTGCAGTTCTTTGGTGCGCAGGCGCTCACCCGGCCGCAGTTGCCCGCCCAGAATGTCGTGGCGCAGGAGGTTCTGAGCCTGACGCGCGAGCGTCTTGGGTTCGGTGGCGATGTCGGCGGCGGTGGCCATGGCGGTTTTGAGCGGTCTTGCGAAGACAGGAGCGGGTTTGATGACAACACAAAAAATTTATATCGTCAACCAAAAATTATATTGACGGCCTGAATTTGTGCTCACACAATGAACCCAGTTCTACTTCCTTCGAATGCCATGACCTACGCACTGGCCACTGTCGAACACCAGGGCCGCTCGCTGGCCTGCCTGCTGGTTCAGGGGCGCTACTTTCCCCTGCGCAGCCTGGACGCCGCGCTGCCCAGCAGCCTGAGCGCGATTTACGAGGCCTGGCCGGCCCATGCAGCAACCATCGACCGCCTGGCCGAGCGTTGCACCAGCGGCGGTCTGGCCCCGACCGAAGTGCGGGTAGAGGCGCCTTTGCAGTACCCGGGCAAGATTTTGTGCGCAGGCGCCAATTACTTCGACCACCTGGCCGAGATGGGCATGCCCGACGCCAAGAAGGAAGACCAGCGCCTGTTTTTCTTCATGAAGCCACCGCGCAATGCGGTGGTTGGCCCCGGCGCCACCGTCCACATGCCCATCGGCACCCAGGCCTTTGACTGGGAGATTGAGCTCGCCGCGGTGATCGGCAAGACGGCGCGCAATGTGTCAGTGCAAGATGCACTGAGCCATGTGGCGGCCTATACCGTGGCCATCGATTTTTCGGCGCGCGACCACAACCGTGCGCCCGAGACTTTCTACAAGCTCGACTGGGTGGCGGGCAAGGGGCATGACACCTGCTGCCCGCTGGGCCCGCAGCTGGTCCCAGCCGCAGCGATCGCAGACCCGCAAAACCTTGGCCTCAAGCTGTGGGTCAATGGACAGCTCAAGCAGGACGGTCACTCGAGCCAGATGATTTTTTCGCTGGCCGAACAAATTGCCACAGCCTCACGCATCATGACACTGGACCCGGGTGATGTGCTGCTCACGGGCACACCCGCCGGTGTGGGCGCGCCCAGGAAGACCTTCTTGAGCGTGGGCGACCAGGTCGATGCCGAGATCGAAGGCATAGGTCGCCTGAGCGTGACCATACAGCCTTCGCGCTGAAGGCTTCGAGCCGATCTTTTCATTGTCCCCAATATCACCCTAGGAGAACGCCATGAAAAAACTCGCTATCGCAGCCGCTACCGCGCTGGCCGCATTGCTGGTCGCCCCGCTGGCCCAGGCAGAAACTGAAATCCGTGTCTCGACCGCCGCGCCCGACAACTCGCCGCTGTCCGACGCGTTTCGCATGATCAAACAGCGCATGGAGGCCAAGTTCCCCGGCGCGGTCAAGGTCACGGTGCACACCGCCAGCGCCTTGTTTCGCCAGGGCACCGAGTTGCCGGCCATGCAGCGGGGCAACCTGGAGATGGCCAGCCCGGTGACCTTCGAGATCGAGGCGCAGCTGCCCGAGTACGGCGTGTTCAGCGCCGCTTATCTGTTTCGCGATGCCGACCACCTGATCAAGACCTTTCGCAGCGACATTGGCCGCGAGTACTACGCCGATGTCGCCAACAAGGTGGGCCTGGTGATTTTGGAGACCGCCTACCTGGGCACCCGCACCATCAACTTGAACAACGACAAGAAGATTGACAAGCCCAGCGACCTGGCCGGCACCAAGATGCGCATGCCGCCCGGTGCCTCCTTCCAGGTGCTGGCCAAGGCCTTGGGCGCGACCCCGGTGGCCATGCCTATTACCGAGGTGTATCTGGGCCTGAAGACCGGGCAGATCGATGCCCAGGACAACCCCACCAATATGACGCGCGACTGGAAGTTTCACGAGGTCACCAAACAGGTGGTCTTGACTCGCCACCTGGTGCAGCCGGTGTTCCTTGCCATGGCCAAGCCGGCCTTTGACAAGCTCACACCCGCCCAGCAGACCGAATTGCGCGCCGTGGCCCGTGAGGCCGCCGACATGCAGATCGCCAAGACCCTGGCCGATGAGAAGTCGGCGATCGATACCTTCAAGGC
>JBAXEN010000488.1:0-2389 GCA_037140415.1 Betaproteobacteria bacterium
CTGCACCGGCCCCATCACCGGCCCCATCACCGGCCCCATCACCGGCCCCCGCGCCAGCCCCCGCGCCGGCGATGATTGCTGCGCCCCCGGTAGCGGCCAGGCCTGCGCCGGCCCCAGTGGCTGCGCCGCCTGCAGCTCCGGCTGCCGCGCCCAGCCCACCGGCCGTGCCAGCGCGCGCCGTTGGCGCGCTGCGTCCGGGCAGCTGCCCCGCGCCGGGCTACCCGGCCATGTCCAAACGCATGCAAGAAGAGGGCACGGTGATGCTGCGCTTTCTGGTCGGCCCCGACGGCAAGGTGCTGCAGGCCGAGGTCGAAAAAAGCTCGGGCTACAAGCGCCTGGACGAAGCGGCCCGCGCGGGCCTGGCGGCCTGCACCTTTGAGCCCGCCACCGTCAACGGCAAGCCGCAGCAAGCCTGGGCGCTCATCCCGTATACCTGGCGCATCGATTGAACCCCCACGATTTCACAAGGACCCCTCCATGATTTCCAAACCCCTGTCCTGGCTGGCCGCACTGGCCGCTGCATCGGCGCCTGCGGTCTGGGCGCAAGGCACGAGCGCCGCCGAGACCAACCCCTACGGCCTGGCCTCTCTGTGGGCACAAGGCGATGCAGTGGCCAAGATCACCCTGCTGATCTTGTTGCTGATGAGCCTGGCCTCCTGGTATGTCACGCTGCTCAAGCTGCAGGAGCAAAGGCAGGTCGGCCAGCAGCTCAAGCAGGTGCAGGAGGGCTTTTGGCAGGCGCCCTCGGTGGCCGAGGGCATCAAGAGTCTGAGCGAAACCAGCTCGCTGCGCTTTATTGCGCAAAAAGGCCTGGACAGTGCGCACAAGCACCAGGGCATGGTCGGCCAGATCGACTTTCATGAGTGGCTGGCCATGAACCTGCAGCGCGCGCTCAGCGTGGTGCAAGCTCGGCTGCAGCGCGGCCTGGCCTTGCTGGCCACGGTCGGCTCGACCGCGCCGTTTGTGGGCCTGTTCGGCACGGTTTGGGGCATCTACAACGCGCTGGTCAAAATCGGCATCAGTGGACAGGCCTCGATCGACAAGGTGGCCGGGCCGGTGGGTGAGTCGCTGATCATGACCGCCATTGGCCTGGCCGTCGCGGTACCGGCGGTGCTGGGCTACAACTGGCTGGTGCGGCGCAACAAGGCCTTGAGCGACGAGTTGCAATCCTTTGCCTCGGACCTGCACGCGGTGCTGCTGGCCAGCCCCCGCCCATGATCGGCACCCGCGCACACCGCCGCTCGATGGCGCTGCAAAGCGCGCCGGCCGAGCAAGAGGTGATCAGCACCATCAACACCACGCCGCTGGTCGATGTGATGCTGGTGCTCTTGATTATTTTCCTCATCACCGTGCCAGTGGCAACCGCGTCGATGTCGGTGCAACTGCCCAAGGAGCGCACTGAGCAGCGTCAGGTCACGCCCAAGACGCTCAACATCAGCGTGGACCGCCAGGGGCGGCTGTATTTGGGGCAGGTCCCGGTGGCCGATGCCGCAGAGCTGGGCAGGCAGCTACAGGCCCTGGGCGATCCGGACAGGCCCGTCCACCTGCTGGCCGATATGGACGCGCCCTACGGCAAGGTCGAGCCGGCCCTGCAGGCCCTGCGCAAGGCCGGCATGCGGCAGGTCAGTTTCGTCACCGAACCGGCTGCCCCCTGAAGGACCCCACCATGGCCATGATGCTTCCTGATGGTGCCGGCGACGACGAGTTGATGGTCGAGCTCAACACCACGCCACTGATTGATGTGCTGCTGGTGCTGCTGGTGATGCTGATCCTGAGCATCCCGCCGCAGTGGCATGCGGTCAATATGGGCCTGCCGGCACCGAGCGCCAAGCCGCCAGAGATCAAACCCCAGGTGATCGTGCTCGAGATCCTGCCGGGCAATGGCCTGCGTTGGAATGGCCAAGCACTGGCCGGTAACGACGACCTGCAGACCCAGATGGCCGAAGCCGCCCGCCAGAGCACCCCGCAGGTGCTGCACATCCGTGCCCACCGGCAGGTACCGTACTCGGCGGTTGCCCATGCCCTGAGCACCGCCCAGCGCCAGGGACTGCAGCAGGTGGCGCTGCTCGACGGGTTTGATTGAGCCTGGTTTTTTAAACCCGCATCGCCGCGAGGGTGCGGCTCCACGCCTGCACTGGCTAACGCGCCCAGCACGATGGGCTTACCGTCTTTGTAGGAGCGCCGCCCTCGGCGCGATGGGGCAACTGATGAAACACCGCCCGCCTCAAAGACCGCATCGCCGCGAGGGCGCGGCTCCCACGCCCTCAGGGGGATCGGGCTCTGGTCAAGCGCGATGCAGAGGATCCTCAGTTGTTCTGCGCCAGCTGCTCCAAGATCGCCGGGTTCTCCAGGGTGGAGGTGTCCTGGGTGATGGCTTCACCCTTGGCGA
>JBAXEN010000489.1:0-2381 GCA_037140415.1 Betaproteobacteria bacterium
TTGCCTTCCAGAACCAGCCGCCCAAGTTCAAGCACATAGGCCCTGTGGGCGGTAGCCAGGGCCATGTGTGTGTTTTGCTCAACCAGCAAGATGGCCAGGCCATCGCGGTTGAGCTCGGTGATCAGACTGAACAATGCTTTGACCAGCAGCGGGCTCAGCCCCAGCGAAGGCTCGTCGAGCATCATCAGCGAGGGACGGCTGAGCAGGGCTCGCCCTATGGCCAGCATTTGCTGCTCGCCGCCGGAGAGCACCGAGGCGGGCATGTCGCGGCGCTGGGCCAGGTTGGGAAAGCGCTGGTAGATCGCCTCTATCTCGCGCAAGGGCGGGTCCTTGCGGGTGTAGGCCCCCATCAGCAGGTTGTCATGCACGCTCATGCTGACAAAAATCTGCCGCCCCTCGGGCACCAGCACCAGCCCATCGCTGACCCGCCGCGCGGCGCTGTAGCCCAGAATCGAGCGGCCTTTGAACAGCACATCGCCGCGGGCCGGGCGCACCACCCCCTGCAAGGCCTTGAGCATTGAGGTCTTGCCGGCGCCATTGGCGCCCAAAACGGTGACGATTTCTCCCGCATCGACCCGGATGGAGACGCCTTGCACCGCCTGTGTGCGGCCGTAGCTGACCCCTAAATCGCGCGCTTCAAGCATGACGGCTCTCCATCGCATCGGGCGTGCCCAGATAAGCTTCCAGCACGGCTGCATCTTGCTTGACCGCCTCGGGCGTGCCTTCGAAGATTTTGCGGCCGAAATTGAGCACCACCACATGGTTGCACAGGTGGCGCACAAAGGGCATGTCATGCTCGACCACCAGCAAGGTGACGCCGCTGTCTGAGACGGTTTGCAGCAGCAAGCGCAGCTCATCGGTCTCGACATTGTTCAGGCCGGCGGCGGGCTCGTCGAGCAGCAAGATTTGCGGCTCGGCCATCAGGGCGCGCACCACTTCGATGCGCTTTTGAATGCCGTAGGGCAAGTCGGCCACCACCTGACCGGGGTAGGTGCCCAGCCCGGCGCGCTCAAGCGTCGCGCGCGCCTTGGCGCTGGCCTTGCGGCTGCTGACCAACTCCCAAGGCCGACTGCGATGGTGTTCGCCCAGCATCACGTTTTCCAGCGTCGACAGGTGGGGCATCAGGCGGATGTTTTGAAAGGAGCGGGCCAGCCCGTGGCCCACCCGGTGGGCCACCGACATGTGGGTGATGTCCTGCCCGAGCGCGCTGATGCGTCCGTTGTCGATCGGGTAGACCCCCGAGATCAGGTTGAACACCGTGGACTTGCCCGCTCCGTTGGGGCCGATCAGCGCGGTGCGGCTGCCCGTGGGCACTGAAAAGCTGACGTCGTCGATGACCTTCAGGCCACCAAAGGACTTGCTCACGCCTTCGAGTTGCAGTGCGGTGCTCATGCGCTGACCTGCGCTTTCTTGGCCGAACGACCCCAGCCCTCGACCATGGTTCGGGTGATCACGCCTTGTGGGCGCAGCATCATGATGAGCACCACCGCCACGCCAAAGACGATGTAGCGACCGCCCTCCAGAAATTTGAGCGAAGGATCGAGTTCTGAGAGCTTGCGCAGCCCTTCGGGCACCAGGGTGAAGAAGAAAGCACCAAACAGCGGCCCCCAGACCGTCTGCGTGCCGCCCATCAACACATACAGCAGCACATAAATGCTGAACTGAACCCCGGTCGATTGCACGTCGATGAAGTTGAACTGGTGCACCAGCAAGCCGCCGCCCAGGCCACCAATGGCGCCACCTATGGTCAGGGCGATGACCTGCGTCATGCGCAGGTGCACACCAAACAGGTGGGCCACGCTCTCGTCGTCGTGAATGGCGCGCACCGACAGCCCAAAGCGGGTGCGCATCAGCCAGGCCACAAAGGCGACGGTAGCAACAGCGCAGGGCACGACCACCGGCAAACCGGCATAGGCCATGACCGACAGACCCGCCGCGCCGCCCAGCGCAGGGATGTTGAGCAACACCCCACCGACCACCTCGGCAAACGCAAAGGTGGCCAGCACCATATAGATGCCGCGGGTGCGCAGGATGGGAAATGCAATCAAGAAGGCCACCAGGGCCGACATGGCCGAGCCCAGCGCAATGGCCGGCGCCAGGGGCAGCTCATACAGGGAGCTCAAAGCGCCGGCGGTATAGGCGCCCACCAGCACAAAGCCGGCAGCGCCCAGGTTGAGCAGCCCGGCAGAGCCGGGTACAAAGACCGAGTAGGCCACGATGATGTTGATCGAGAGCATGGCCAGCAGGCCTGCGAGATAGCCAGACATCAGAATTTCCCCTTTCCGATGCGGGTGTGGCCAAACAGGCCCTGCGGGCGCACGATCAGAATCAGCAACAGCAGCCCCCACACCGGAATCTTTTCAATCTCGGCGCCAAAGGTG
>JBAXEN010000490.1:0-2377 GCA_037140415.1 Betaproteobacteria bacterium
CTGCTGATGTCGGCACTGGCGGTGATGTCGGTAGCCGCGCCCAGCGCCTGGATAAAGATGTTGCCGCTGCCGTTGGCGCTGATGGCGACGCCGTCGGTATCGCCGTCAGACAGCGTGATACTGCCTGCGCTTGTACGCAAAACAATGGCGCCGTTGCCAGCCGTGGTGGGCAAATCCGACTGGCTGCTGGTTTTGGTGCCGCTGCTGCCTGTGCTGCTGAGGCGGTTGACCGTGACGCTGACCGCGCCCACGGTCAGTGCATTGCTTTCAAGCACAAACATGCCGCTGCTGCCCGCAGCACCGGTGAGCGTGCTCACCGTGGTCTCGAGCGCATCGCTTGCGCCGCCCACGCCGCCAGCGGCGCCGGCCTGCAGCAGGAGGCCCACAGCGGTGATGTCCACATCGGCGTCGCCGTCGGTGATGGCGCCGCCTGCCAGCAAGGCCACGTTGGCCGCGCCCTCCATCAGGCCCACCGCCAAGGAGGTGCCGGCCTGCACATGGATGTCGCCAGCGGCCTTCAGGGTGCGGCCGGTCATCACCACAGCGGCGCCCGCTTCGAGGTCGATGGTGCCGCCCAAGGCCAGGCCGCCCGAGCGCACCAAATCGGCATTGGCCCCCAAGGTCAGGGTCTCTCCCGCGCGCAGGCTGAGCGAGCCGGGTGAGGACACATCGCCGGCAGCCGCTGGGCTGACCGTCAGGTTGCCGCCGCTGCTGGCCAGCGTCTGCACCGACACCACACCGGTGTTCGAAGCGTTGCCGATCAGGGCCTTGCTGAGCGCCAAGGCGCCGCCCGCGGCGGTCTCGACCAAGCGGATATTGCCAGTGGCACCTGTGTTGTAAAGGCTGGCCGTCTCGACCTCGGTCGCGATCAGGTCGATGCCGGTGGCAGCCTGCACGAACAGGTCGGCGCCTTGCAAAGGTTCGTTGCTCAATCCGTCGCTAAAACCCAGCCGGGTTTCATCGACCTGTATCACCTTGCCCGAGCTGGAGTACAGAGTGATGTTCTTCAAAGCGCTGGCCTGCCCCAGGTCGGTGGAGGCCACCAGACGGTTGCGGATTTCGATGTCGCCGGTGGCATCGAGCAGCACAGAGCCCTTGATCGCCAGCGCCGGGTCCGACTCGTTTTCGATGTCCTCTATGCGAATACTGCCCGCATAGGCCTCCAGCGGGGCATGTATGGAGTATTGGTTGGTGCTCTGCGCGCCTGCAAACCGCAGCTGGCCCTGGTTGGCTACCGCATGGCCACTGCCATCCACATGGCCGAGTACCACCTTAGAAAAACCGCCGCCGGCCATCGCGGCGAGGTCAGCCAGGCTGATGTCGAGCTTGGCCAGGTCAATCTGGCTCGGACTGCCGACCTCCATGCCCAGTCCAACGGTGGTGGTGCGCAAGGTCAGCACGCGGCCTGTGGCCTTGAGCGAGGCGTTGCCCCGGAAATCGATCTCGTTACCTTCAAGCAGAACGTCGCCGCCATTGACGGTAACCGGGTTATTGAAATAGATCTCCGAGGCGCCACGGATGGTCAAGCCGCCGTTGTTGATGGTGAGCGAACCTGTGAAGGTGACCACGCCATCGGTCTCTATCACCAAGGGCCCGTCGAGCACTACATCCTGCTCGAAGATCACCCCACTTGGATAGTTCGTGGGAGCGGCTGCCGGCGAGGTGATGCTCAGGCCTTCCAGCGGGTCGGTCAAGCCCACAGCCGCATAAAAGCGCACCACGCCTGTGGCTCTGATTGTCAGCGTGTCGCTGCCAGTGGTGCTGTCACCATTAAGGTAGGACCTGGGGTCGCCATAGGTGGAACTGCCCGTACCCACCAGCATCCGACCCCCATTGATGGTGTCGGTGGAGGTCAAACTCACATTGCCGGTGATGGTGTTGCTGGCGTCCGACAAGCGCCCGTCGCTGATGTTGGCATTGGCGCTGAAGTTGGCCTGCTCCACCGCATAGCTGGACAGGCCCCACCACAACAAGGCGTGGTCGTCTTCAAGGGCAATGCGCTGGCGCTGAGCGGGCTCCAGCGGCAGGGCCAACACATGAGCGGCAAACAATTCACCCTCGTCGCCAGGGCTGTCGCTGGCGCCGTTCAGGCTCGCATCCAGGCTGTGGCCCAGTTCTTCCACCAGGACCCGCAGCAAGTCAGCATCAGTGCCCAGCCCTGACAACCATTGACGGTTGACGAACACTTCCGGCCCGCCCGACGGGCCCTGTGCGGTAAAGGCCGCCATCGCGCCGCCCAGCTGCTCGCTGGAGACCAGGGTCAGGTGAACGCCGTCAGCACCCTGTAGCCAATCTTGTCGCACCGCTTCGATGCGGGCCCAGTCTTGAGGCTGCGTCGCATCGCCAGGGAAGATCGCCACGAGCTCTTGGGCGCTGT
>JBAXEN010000491.1:0-2362 GCA_037140415.1 Betaproteobacteria bacterium
GCCGCTTGTATGGCTTCGTGCACCACCAGCAGGTGGCCGGTGCGGGCGCAGGAGTTGAGCACCGTCTCTCGGTCCCAGGGCCAGATGGTGCGCAGATCGATCAGCTCGACCTCCACCCCTTGCGCCGCCAGTTGCTCGCAGGCGCTGGCGCAGGCCTGCAACTGGCGGCTCCAGCTGACCAGGGTCAGGTGGCTGCCAGGGCGCAGGCAGGCGGCGCGGCCCAGCGGAACCTGTATCGATTCGTCGAGCGAGCCTTGCAAGCCCCACAGGGTCTTGTGTTCCATATAGACCACCGGATCGCCACATTGCAAGGCGGCGCGCAGCAGGCTGTAGTTGTCTTGTACCGAGCCGGGGCAGACCACCACCAGGCCGGGCATGTGGGCGAACCAGGCCTCGAGGGACTGCGAGTGCTGCGCAGCCGAAGCGTCCCAGATGCCGTTGGGCATGCGAGCCACCAGCGGGACCCGGCCTTGGCCGCCGAACATATAGCGGTTTTTGGCCGCCTGGTTGATGACTTCGTCCATGCCGCACAGGGCAAAGTCGACCACCCGCATCTCCACCACTGGGCGCAGGCCGGCCAGGGCCATGCCCACGCCGGCGCCCATGATGGCGGCCTCGCTGATGGGCGTGTCAATCACGCGCTGGGCGCCGAACTGCTGCTGCAGGCCTTTGTACTGGCCGAAGATGCCGCCACGGCCCACGTCTTCGCCGAGCACCACCACCCGCGGGTCGGCCTGCATTTCAAGTTCGAGCGCACGCACTGCGGCGCCGCTGTAGCTGTAGCTTGTGTTCAAAACCATTGCCCCTCTCCGCTCGATTGGATGTCGGTGTAGGCGGCCGCAGCCTGCGGCCAGGGCGCCGCATCGGCGGCGGCCATGGCTTGGGCCACCTCGGCGGCGGACTGTGTATCGATGAGCTGCAAGTCGGCCAGTGCGCCACCGAGTTGTTGGTAATAGGCCCGGGCATTGAGCAGGGGGTCGTGCTGTTGGGCCCGCTGCACCTCCTGGGGGTCGCGGTAGGCCGCTGGATCCACCGACACATGGCCCTTGAGCCGGTAGGTGATGGCATGCAGCAGGCGCGGGCCGCCGCCTGCGCGGATCTGGGCGATGAGCTCTTCGGCCAGGGCGTGGACCCGCCAGACCTCGTTGCCATTGACCTGCTGCGCCGCGATGCCCAGGCTTTCGCTGCGGGCCGAGGCGCCCTCGCCGGCGATCATCGCTGCGCTGGCGGTGGTAGCGCTCCAGCGGTTGTCTTCGCAGACAAACAGCACCGGAAGTTGGTGGATACGGGCCCAGTTGAGCGACTCCAGAAACGGCCCGCGGTTGATCGCGCCGTCGCCAAAAAAGCAGACGGTGATGGCTGGCTTGCCCTGCAGTTTTTGGGCATGCGCCGCGCCCACCGCGATGGGCAGGCCGGCGGCGACCACGCCGTTGGCGCCGAGCATGCCGACTGAAAAATCGGCGATGTGCATCGAGCCGCCCTTGCCGCCGTTGAAGCCGCTGGCCTTGCCGTAGAGCTCACACATCATGCGGGTGAGGTCGGCCCCCTTGGCCAGGGTATGGCCATGGCCGCGGTGGGTGGAGGTCAGCAGGTCGCCAGCGTGCAGATGGGCGCAGACCCCGGCCGGCACCGCCTCCTGGCCGGTTGACAGGTGCAGGGGGCCCCGCACCTTGGCGCTGCCGTCGGCGGTCTTGCTGTAGGCACTGACACCGCCTTGGCTGACGATCTCGGCCGCGTCTTCGAAGGCGCGGATTCGGCTCATGCAGCGGTAGAGCTGGCGCAGGGTGTTTAAGGAATCGTCGCGGTTCAAAGGCTGTTCTCCTGGTGCGGCTGGCCGCTGGGGCCCGCCGCAGTTTAGGCTATGCTCATCGGGATGAAGCCGTCGATTGTTCTAGAAGACAAGCTGGGCGCGGCCTTGATGGCCGCGCTCTTGATCATTACTGTGGTCAATGTGTTCGTGCGTTATTTCACCGACCAGTCTTTCGCCTGGACCGAGGAAATCTCCTGCTTCCTCATGCTGGCGCTGGCCATGGCCGGCAGTGCGGCGGCGGTGGTGCGCGACAGCCACATCCGGGTGGACTACTTTCTGGCCTCGGGCAGTGCTGCAAGGCAGCACCGTCTGGCCCTGCTGTCGGCCTTGGCCTCGGCTTTTTTCTTTGCGGTGTTGGGTGTGCTGTCGGCGCAAATGGCCTGGGATGAGTTTCGTTACAACGAAACCTCGCCGGCCATCGGCATTCCCAAGTGGTGGTACTCGGTCTGGCTGCCGGTGTTTTGCGGCATTTTGTGCGCCCGCTCACTGCAGGGCTGGCAGCGCCTGAGGGCTCAAGCATGATCGGCGCCTGCCTGTTTGTGGTTTTCGTGG
>JBAXEN010000492.1:0-2361 GCA_037140415.1 Betaproteobacteria bacterium
TAGAAGCAGCCAGGCCTGGCGCGCCGACAGCTCGCCTTTGGCGATGGCGCTCTGCAGCTCGGTCAGGGTGGCGGGCAGGCTCATGGGCGGCGTCAGGACAGTTCGCGCAGACAGGCGCCGAAGTCCTGCGGGGGGGCATCGGCACGGGCTGCCAAGCCCGCATGGGCCACCGCCACGCTGGCCGAGGGTTCGAGCCGGCGCAGGTGCTTGAGCTGGCGCTGCACCTCGGCCGGCTCGACCGGCCCGGGCCGCAAAGCCAAGCCGCGCTCGACCCAGACGCTCAGGTCCTCGCTGCTGGAATGTGCTTGGGTGCTTAGGTGCATACGCGGAAGATTTATAAATATAAATGTAGCCCGATTCTGAATATTGCACAATCCGGGGGTTATATGGAAAAGACCAAGACCAACTTCGTCAAAGCCAGCGAGCAGATCCGCTCGGCGCTGGAGGCGGCCATCCGCGACGGTAGCCTGCTGCCCGGCGATGCGGTGGACGAGCTTGAGTGGGCCAGCCGCCATGGTGTCTCGCGCACACCGGTGCGCGAAGCCCTGATCCAGTTGCAGGCCCAGGGCTGGGTCAGCAGCCTGCCACGCGGCGGCATGGTGGTGGCCAAGATGGACCTGCGCCAGCTGCTGTCGCTGTGGGAATTGCTGGCCGAGCTCGAAGGCGTGGCCGCTCGCCTGGCCTGCCAGCGCATGACGCCCGAGGAGTTGGCCCAGCTGCAGGCCTGCCACCGGGGCAGCGAGGCGGTGATGCAGGCCGAAGACCTGGCCGGCTGGCAGGAATACAACCTGCGCTTTCATGAGTTGATCTATGGCGCCACCCGCAACCCCTATCTGCGCCAGGAAGTGCTGCGCATCCGCGCCCGCACCGGTTTTTACCGCCGCCACGCTTTCGGGGCACTCGGTCGGGTCAGGGCCTCCTTCGACCAGCACGCCGATATCGTGCGGGCCTTCGAGCAGGCCGACCCCGAGGCGGCGGTGCAGGCCATGATCGGCCACATGCGGCCCGACCGCGACGCTAACTCCATCACCGACTTCGTGGCCAAGCTGCCCCCTGAGCTGCTCGCCTCCTAAGGGCGGTTGGCAGCAGACGCGAAAAAACCCGCCGCAGCGGGTTTTTTGATGCGGGCGATGTGAGTGGGTTATTTTTTAGGCGCTTCTGGTTTGGCCTCTGCCTTGGCTTCGGTCTTGGCAGGTGCAGCAGCGGCAGGCTTGGCGTCGGCCTTTGCACCAGCAGCTGCGGCCGGCTTGGCATCGGCTTTGGCTTCAGCTTTGGCCATAGGCTTGGCCTCAGCTTTGGCATCGGGTTTGGCCGGGGCTGCCGCCTTGGCATCTTTGGCCGCCGGCTTGAAGCTGGCACCGCCCACCGTCAGGCCTTCGGCCGACAGTTTGGCGGCGCTGGCTTCGCCAAAGCCGTTGACGCGCGAAATGAAGTCTTGCCAGCTTTTGAACTCACCTTTCTTGCGTTCTTCAACGATGAGTTTGCTCTTGGCCGGGCCTATGCCTTTGATGGTTTCGAGCTCGGCGGGTGAGCCCTTGTTGATGTCGACGGCGGCGAAGGCAGCCATCAGCGACATGGCCGCGAAAAAGGCGAAAATTTTTTTGAGCATGAGATACCCCTGTGTGGATGGGAGACGATGAAGCAAGCATTCTGAGCGAGGCATCCCTGGTCGGGTGCCTATGCTCACTGTTTAAACGGCATAGCCCGAAGCCAGGTTGACCTGCTTACCTTTATTAACCTTCTTGCCCTGGCATCCATCAGCAGAGCTCCGCGCAGCGTGGCCTGCCGATGACTTTGCGCCCGCCTGGGCTCTTCATGCGGGGTGTGGGTGCCGGGTGTGTTGCTGGGCTGTGTATCCTTGGACAAGTCAGCGTGAAAGCGCGCCTGGCCACGGTGTGTTGCGATGCCGTACCGAGCAGCCCAGAGCTGTTTGCGCATGGCGTGAAGGCCGATGTGGTCCACTTGAAGATTCTGGACCGCAGGCGCAACATCCGCGCTGACTGAGCCCAGCTGTAAAGACACTTTTTTGAACCTAGCAGGATCACATCATGCGCGCTGTAGGATTTTTTGAATTTGGTGGCCCCGATGTTTTGCAACTCCTAGACCTGCCCGAGGGCCAGCCCGGCCCTGGCCAGGTGCGGGTGCGGGTGCATGCTGCGACGGTCAACCCCACCGACACCTTGCTGCGCAATGGTTCGCGCGCCCAGGCCTTGCAGGGCATACAGCCGCCCCATGTGCCGGGCATGGATGTGGCGGGCGTGATCGACGCCATTGGCGCGGGCACCCAGACCGATTTGGCCGTTGGTGACGCGGTGATGGCCATGGTGGACAACCAGGGCAGCCACGGGGGCTACCGGGAAA
>JBAXEN010000493.1:0-2340 GCA_037140415.1 Betaproteobacteria bacterium
CAAAACGAGCAGTAGAGCGTCTTCTCGCCGGATGAGCCTTTTTTCTCGGGCATGTAACTGGCCTTTGCGGAGCCGTGAAGGCTCTCGGAAACAGGGATGGCTAATGATAACCAATAGAAAAGGCCCACCCGAACCGAAGCCGGGCAGGCGCCTGAGCTCAGCCTTGGCCCCCAAAAGGGCCAGCCTGGCTCACTTTAAGGCCGCTTGGCGATGACCTGATCGACCAGGCCGTAGTCCTTGGACTCCTGCGCCGACAGAAAGTAGTCGCGCTCGGTGTCGCGGTCAATCTTCTCCAGCGGCTGGCCGGTGGTCTCGGCCAAGATCTTGTTGAGCTGCTCGCGGGTCTTGAGGATCTCGCGCGCGGCAATCTCGATCTCGGTGGCCTGACCCTGCGCACCGCCCAGCGGCTGGTGGATCATGACCTTGGAGTTGGGCAGACAGTAGCGCTTGCCCTTGGCGCCAGCCGACAGCAAGAAGGCGCCCATGCTGGCGGCCATGCCGGTGCACAGGGTGCTGACATCGGGCTTGATGAAGTTCATGGTGTCGAAAATCGCCATGCCGGCGCTGACCGAACCACCGGGGGAGTTGATGTAGAGCGAAATGTCTTTGTCGGGGTTTTCGCTTTCCAGGAACAGCAGCTGCGCCACCACCAGATTGGCCATCTGGTCGTTGATCGGCCCCACGAGAAAAATCACCCGTTCCTTGAGCAGGCGCGAGTAAATGTCATAGGCGCGCTCGCCGCGGCCGGACTGCTCGATGACCATCGGCACCATGCCCAGGGCCTGGGTGTCCAAGGCGCTGCTGCGCGGACCGGAATAAACTTCAAAAGGCTTCATGGCTTGCTTCTCCAACATGCCCGGCTGGTGCCGGGCCAACAACCTACTGTACCTAAAACAAATGGGGCCTGTACCGAAAGGCACAAGCCCCATGATGATCGGGGACGCCCCAGATCAGGACTGGCCCATCAGCTCGTCAAAGCCCAGGGTCTTTTCTGTCACTTTGGCCTTGGACAGCACAAAGTCGGTGACGTTGTTCTCAATGACCACCGCCTCGACCTCGGCCATGCGGCGGCGATCGCCGGTGTACCAACGCACGACGTCCTCGGGCTTTTCGTAGCTGGCAGCCAGCTCTTCGATGTGCGAGCTGATCTGCTCGGGCTTGGCTTCGAGCGCATTGGAGCGCACCAGCTCGGCCACCACCAGACCCAGGCGCACCCGCTTTTCAGCCTGGGGGCGAAACAGGTCTTCAGGGATCGGGGCTTTGTCAGCATCCTTGACACCGCGCTGCTTGAGGTCGGCGCGGGCGCCCTCGACCAAGCGCTCGAGCTCGGCTTGTACGCTGGACGTGGGAATGTCGAGCTCAGCCTGGGCCACCAGGGCGTCCATCACGGCGTTTTTGTTGCGCGAGATCAGGCGGAATTTGAGTTCGCGCTCAAGGTTTTTGCGGATGTCGGCGCGCAGAGCGTCGACCGAGCTATCGGCAATGCCCAGAGACTTGGCAAAAGCTTCATTGACTTCGGGCAGGTGAGCCGCTTCGATTTTCTTGACGGTCACCAGAAAGTCGGCCTGCTTACCGGCGACGTCCTTGCCGTGATAGTCGGCCGGGAAGTTCAGCGGGAAGGTCTTGCTCTCGCCCGACTTCATGCCGCGCACCGCCTCTTCAAATTCCTTGAGCATTTGGCCTTCGCCAATCAGGAACTGAAAATCCTCGGCCTTGCCGCCGGCGAAGGTCTCGCCATCAATTTTGCCTTCGAAGTCGATGGTGGCGCGGTCGCCGTCTTGGGCGGCGGCGTCCATGGCGCGCTGGGCAAAGCTGCGACGCTGCTTGCGCAAGATCTCCACCGTCTTGTCAATGGCTTCGTCGGTCACCTGCGAGCTCACCCGCTCGACCTCGGCACTGGCCAGGTCCTTGATCTTGACATCGGGGTAGACCTCAAAGACCGCATCGAACTGAAGCTGGCCCTCGGGGGCGCCTTCTTTCTCGCTGATGCGTGGCTGGCCGGCCACGCGCAGCTTGGCCTCATTGGCGGCCACCGAAAAGGCCTCACCAACCTTGTCATTCATGACCTCGTACTGCACCGAATAGCCGTAGCGCTGGGCCACCACATTCATCGGCACTTTGCCCGGACGGAAACCGTCCATTTTGACCGTGCGGGCCAGGCGTTTGAGGCGGCTTTCCACCTCGTTTTGGATGGTGCCGACGGGCAAGCTCAAGGTAATCTTGCGCTCAAGCTTGTCCAAGGTTTCGACGGTGACGGCCATGTTCTGCTCCTAAAAATCCTGCTCGACTTCAAAAAGGAGACCCGGGGGAAAACCGAGCCTGTAAAAGGTTACATCGACC
>JBAXEN010000494.1:0-2321 GCA_037140415.1 Betaproteobacteria bacterium
TGGAGGTCTGGCACCAGGTCAAGCTGCATTACATCGGCCTGCTGGTCAACCACCATCAGCCGGAGCTGGCCGAGACCTTCTTCAACTCGGTCACCACCAAAATTCTGCATCGCAGCTACTTTCACAACGACTTCATCTTTGTGCGGCCGGCGGTCAGCACCGAGTACATTGAAAACGAAGAGCCGAGCGCCCGCCCTACCTACAAAGCCTGGTACCCGACGCGCGACAACCTGGGGCAGGTCATTGTTCAGCTGATTGAGTCCTTCGACCTGCGTCAGCCGTTTAGCGATCTGCCGCGTGACGCAGCCGATGTGCTGGTACAGGTTCAAAAGCGCCTGGGCGATATGAAGCTGCGTGCCAACTTCCAAATTCAGGCGCTGTCCAGCTTGTTCTTTCGCAACAAGGGCGCTTATGTGGTGGGCAAGGTGATCAATGGGTTTCAGGAGATTCCGTTTGCATTGCCCATCCTTTATGACGAGCAGGGCAAGCTGTGCATAGACGCCGTGCTCTTCGGCGAGGATGATCTGCTCATCCTATTCAGCTTTGCGCGGGCCTACTTCATGGTCGACATGGAGATCCCCTCGGCCTATGTGCAGTTTCTGCGCAGCATGATGCCGCGCAAGCCGCGCGCTGAGATCTACAACGCCCTGGGCCTGGCCAAGCAGGGCAAGACCTTGTTCTACCGCGACTTTTTGCAGCATCTGCGCCATTCCACCGACCGCTTTCGCATCGCGCCGGGCATCAAGGGCATGGTCATGCTGGTGTTCGACCTGCCGTCCTTTCCCTATGTCTTCAAGGTCATCAAGGACTACTACCCGCCGCAAAAAGACACCACCCGCGAGCAGATCCAGGGCAAATACCTGTTGGTCAAGCAGCACGACCGGGTCGGGCGCATGGCCGACACGCTGGAGTACAGCAATGTGGCCTTCCCTCTCGTGCGTTTCGAGGACGAATTAATCGAAGAGATCCGCAAGTTCGCGCCCAGCCAGATCGAGATCAGCGACCGCGACGGTGACGGCCAGATGGAAGTCATCATCAAGCACGTCTATATCGAGCGGCGCATGATCCCGCTCAACATCTATCTGCAGGAGTCGTTTGACGCCGGTGCCGACAACGTGCGCGCCCGCGAGCAGATGGAGCGCGCAGTCATCGAGTACGGCAACGCCATTAAAGACCTGGTGGCGGCCAATATCTTCCCCGGCGACATGCTCTGGAAGAATTTCGGCGTCACCCGCCACGGCAAGGTGGTCTTCTACGACTACGACGAGATTGAATACATCACCGACTGCAATTTCCGCCGCGTGCCGGCGCCTCGCAACGAGGAAGACGAAATGTCGGGCGAGGTTTGGTACAGCGTCGGGCCTAAAGATGTGTTCCCCGAGACCTTTGGCCCCTTCTTGCTGGGCAACCCATCGGTGCGCCAGGTGTTCATGAAGCACCATGCTGATTTGCTCGATGCTGATTTCTGGCAGGTCAACAAGGAGCGCATCATCGATGGACATGTGCACGACGTCTTCCCCTACGACCCGGCGCGGCGTTTCAGTGAGTTGAGAAAAGCCGCCTGAGCCCCAACTCAATCTTTACTTTTTTTGTGGAGTTCATCATGTCTGATCCCATCGTCATCGTCAGTGCCGCTCGCACCCCCATGGGCAGTTTGCAGGGCGACTTTGCCAGCTTGGCCGCCCACGACCTCGGCGGCGCGGCCATTGCCGCCGCCATGCAGCGTGCGGCGATTGACCCCGCGTTGGTCACCGAGGTCTTGATGGGCAACTGCCTGATGGCCGGCCAGGGCCAGGCGCCCGCCCGCCAGGCTGCTTTCAAGGGCGGTTTGCCGGCCAGCGCCGGTGCGGTGACGCTCTCCAAAATGTGCGGCTCAGGCATGCGCGCGGCCATGTTTGCCCACGACATGCTGCTGGCCGGCAGTCACGAGGTTTTGGTGGCCGGCGGCATGGAGAGCATGACCGGTGCGCCCTACCTGATGCTCAAAGGCCGCGGCGGCTACCGCATGGGCCACGACAAGATCTATGACCACATGATGCTCGACGGTCTGGAAGACGCCTACCAGGCTGGCCGCAGCATGGGCACTTTTGGCGAAGACTGCGCCGCCAAATACAACTTCACCCGCGAGCAGCAGGACGCCTTTGCCATGGCCTCGGTGCAGCGGGCTCAGCAGGCCATCGTCAGCGGCGCCTTTGCCACTGAGATCACGCCGGTGACGGTCAAGACCCGCGCAGGCGAGGTGGTGGTGAGCAAGGACGAAGGACCGGGCAAGATCAAGATCGACAAGATCCCCACGCTCAAGCCGGCCTTCAAGAAGGACG
>JBAXEN010000495.1:0-2321 GCA_037140415.1 Betaproteobacteria bacterium
AGGCTTGCAGCGACCACGCGATTGGCTTCATCGCGCCGGCCCACGGCTATGTGCTCGGCGATGCGCCCGGTGCGATTGAGCGCCTCAAGGCCCACCGCCTGCAGCGCGAAGCCAAGGTGCTCAAAGTGATGCAGGCCCAGCCCGATGGCAGCATGGACGATTGGGTCAAGCTGGCCTACAACGATGTCGACCCGCGCCTCTGGCCAGTGGCCAAACGCTCCCTGCTGGCCCATGTGGAGCGCATTCAGAGTCTGGGCGGCTTTAATCTGTGAGGTGCGCTTTCAGGGCAACAAGCGCAGCAGATGCTCGGGCTCGGCCCCGTGCACCGACCGCAGCGCCACCGAACCGTCGAGGGTGACCAAACAGCCCTGTTGATGCACCGCAAGTGCCAGTAGATAGGATTCGGTCAGCTGCCGATGGCCCAGTACATGCCTGGGGTTGAGGATGTCGGGTTGCAGCAGACTCAGGGCATCGGGCCAGAAACGGTGATGGGCGCTGGCGCACAGGGTCTGCAACTGAGCCAGCACCTGCCCCACCGGCCGCGCGCCCGGGTAGGCTGGTGCGCTCATGATGCGCAAGGCGCCGTTTTGCGTCAGCGGGCAACTGGCCCAACCCTGGGCCGCATGCGCAATGAACCAGTGCGCGGCCAGCGCATGATGCTCATGACGACCGTCGCACAGGGCGATCAGCACGTTCACGTCGAGCAAGCCGATGCGCTGACCGGCCTGGGCCAGAGCCAGCCGGTAGGCGGGCGAGGTTTCACGCAGGGCAGGCATGCGCCGGCTCAGACGCCCTCGGCTTCACGCAGGGCCTCGATCTGGGCCTGCGTCACCACCGCCACCTGCGGCGCCCGATAGGGCACGAGACCCAGGGCGGCCAACTGTGCATCTATGCCTGCGTTCACGGTGCTGCGCTCAACATCCTGCCCAACCGGCGCCTGCAAGGCTTGCCGGGCCAACTCAGACATCACCTCGCCGACGCTGCGCCCCTGGCGGCGTGCCAGGCTTTTGACGGCATACAGCACGTCGTCATCGATGCTCAAGGTGGTTCGCATGGGAGGATTTTATTGATTTGATGCGTGATGTCTGATGCATATTAGAAAAAAGTTCAAAACCTGTCAAGCCGCCTTACCTGAACTGCCTGACCCGGCCATATAGTGCCTAGGACGATGACAAACCCATGGAGAGCATCTTGCGCTTGGCTTTTGTGTCCGACATTCACGGCAATCTGGCTGCGCTTGAGGCTGTCATTGCCGACCTGCAGCAGCGCCAGGTCGATCGGGTCGTCAATCTGGGCGACACGCTCAGCGGGCCGCTCCTGCCCCAGGAGACCGCCCAGCGGCTCAGGGCCCTGCCCTGGCTTCATGTGGCGGGCAACCACGAAAGGCAGGTGTTGAGCTTGCCGCTGCACAGACAAAATCCGTCAGATGCCTACACCAGCGCCCAACTGAGCGCCGAAAACCGCGATTGGATCCAAACGCACGCACCGCCGTGTGCAAGTGACCTGCATCAGGGGCAACGATGGGCGGACCGCCTGGGTACCGATGTGGCCCTATGCCACGGCAGCCCACGCAGCGACATCGAATACCTGCTCGAGACACCGGTCGGTCAAGAGGCCAGGCTGGCCACTGAGGAAGAAATCGAAGAGCGCCTTGATGGGCGAATCGCGGCGCACATCAATCTGCTGGTCTGCGGACACAGCCATGTGGCCCGGTCGGTCCGGCTGGCCAGCGGCCTGCTGATCCTCAACCCGGGCAGCGTGGGCCTGCCGGCCTACGACGACGACCACCCCTACCCGCAGTCGCCCTTTCATCGCATCGAAACCGGCAGCCCCGATGCCCGTTACGCGATCGCAGAGCAAGTCTCAGGTGGCTGGACCTGCCAGCTCCTGAGCCTGCCCTACGATCACGAGGCCATGGCCGAACTGGCTCAGCGCAATGGCCGGCCCGACTGGGCACACGCCCTGCGCACCGGACGCATGCCCCGAGAAAAAGTGTGAAGCGCGCCGATAGGCCGGATTCTGTGCACCGGCCTTCTTGCGAAAGCCGGCGTGACCGCCATTCATCTGGGCCGGGGGTCGCCCACCCGGCTCGGTGCCACCTACCCGCCAGCTCCGCGGAACCACGTCAACGCTGGCCTACTTGGTGTTGCTGCGCGTAGAGATTGCCCGTTTCACCCGGACTGAACCGGCTCGTCTCTGTTGCTCTGATCCTCACCTCACGGTGGAGAGGTGTTACCTCCTACGCTGTCCTGTGCAGTCCGGACCTTCCTCCAGTGCCTGGTTTCCCAGCTTGCACCAGCGGCGGTCTGGCGCGCTTCACG
>JBAXEN010000496.1:0-2308 GCA_037140415.1 Betaproteobacteria bacterium
CTGGAGCGGGCGATGGGAATCGAACCCACGTCTTGAGCTTGGGAAGCTCAGGTCCTGCCATTGAACGACGCCCGCGTGCATCCATTCTAGGGCAGCCACCATCCCAGGGTACAAGCTGGCTCGGTAGGTCGCGCTCAGGACGAGATTGGTACAAAATAGCTCGCGTGTTTTCAGCGCCATCATCCCCGTCCCGCGATGCCCAGCCTTGGTGGCTGCTGCTGCTGCTTGCCGCCTATGCGGTGCTGGAGTTGTCCTTCAACCATCACCTGATGGAGGTCGGTTCGGCCGCTGTGACCGACCTGGCCGCCCTCAAAGACCTGGAATTTTGGGCCCGCCTGATCTCTGGTCTGGGGCTGTCGTTGTGGCTCACCCGCGCACTCCTGCGCCGGGGCATGATGCCCGTATTGGCGCTGCTGCTCGGTGTGGGTGTGGGCCTGACCCTGATGTGGCATCTGCAGCGCTGGTTGGTCGATCGCATCGTGGCGCAGGCCAGCATGCAAGACAAGCAAATGAGCTTGTATGCGCAGCAACTGGCGCCGGCACTACTCGGTGGGCAGCTTCTGGTGCGCGGCAAGCCGCTGGTGCATTGGGATCGGCTGCCTGCCGACGCCCGCCCAGCCTGGCGGGCCTTGCTGCCTGCGATCACCCTCGGGCTTGTGCCCAGCGATATTCAGGCCGGCGAACTGCAGGCCGCCATGAAGGCCCAGCCCTGGCCAGATCAATGGCTGACCGACGCCTACCGGCGGGCGGTCATGGTGCCCATTGCTCTGGGTGTCTCTCTGATGTTCGGTTTGGCCAATCTGTGCCTTTTGCTCAGCCTCTTGATCCGGCGCTGCTGGCCGGGCTCGATGGCGCAGGCCTGGCGCCACAACCTGGTATTTTTTCTCCTGTGGGCCTCGGTGCTGTGCTGGAGCCTGAGCGCCCATGCGAGCGATGCCTCAGCCAGCGCCTACCCTGAAATCGCCCGCCCGACGCTGCGCGCCAACCAGCCCTTGCTCGCACCCTTTGTGGAGTGGACCTTGCGGGCCCAGCCAGCCTGGCAGTCATCGACCGGCTGGATGCATGATCACCTGCTGGGGGGCTATGCGTTCGGCCGTCTGCCCGGCCTTGAGTAAGGCCAGGGCGACAGGTGTTCAGCGCAGCACGTCGCCCACGCAGAGGAACTTGATTTCCACGTATTCGTCGATGCCGTGGTGCGAGCCTTCGCGCCCGAGGCCCGATTGCTTGACGCCGCCAAAGGGCACATGCTCGGTGGCCAAGATGCCGACGTTGACGCCGACCATGCCGTATTCGAGTGCCTCGCTGACGCGAAAGATCCGACCCACATCGCGGCTGTAGAAATAGCTGGCCAGACCAAATTCGGTGTTGTTGGCTGCGGCGATGACTTCTTGCTCGGTCTTGAACTTGAAAAGCGGCGCAAAAGGGCCGAAAGTTTCTTCACGGGCGCAGACCATGTCGGCGGTAGCGTCGGCCACCACCGTCGGCTCGAAGAACTGGCCTGAACCGCCAGCGATGCGCTTGCCACCCGTGAGAATGCGCGCGCCCTTGGCCAGTGCGTCCTGCACATGGCGCTCGACCTTGGCCAGCGCAGCCGGCTCGATCAGTGGGCCTTGGTTTACCCCGTCTTCGAAGCCGTTGCCGACCTTGGCCGTCCTGACCTTGGCGGCAAATTTCTGCGCAAATTCCTCGTACACCGACTCCTGCACATAGATGCGGTTGGAGCAGACGCAGGTCTGGCCGGCGTTGCGGTACTTGCTGGCAAAAGCGCCTTCGACCGCTGAGTCGATGTCGGCGTCTTCAAAGACGATGAAGGGCGCGTTGCCCCCGAGCTCAAGCGACATCTTCTTGACGGTGGGCGCCGACTGCGCCATCAGAATGCGGCCGACTTCGGTGGATCCGGTAAAGCTGATGTGGCGCACCACATCGCTGGCGCAAAACACCTTGCCCACCTCGATGCTGCCGGGGCCGTCGCTGGTGACGATGTTGATCACACCCGGCGGGATGCCGGCGCGCAGGGCCAGCTCGGCGGCGGCCAGAGCGGTCAGCGGTGTCAGCTCGGCCGGTTTGATGACCACCGGGCAGCCGGCGGCCAGGGCCGGGGCCACTTTGCGGGTGATCATGGCCAGCGGGAAGTTCCAGGGCGTGATGGCCGCGCACACGCCTATGGGCTGGCGCAGCACCAGCAGGCGCCGGTTGTTGTCAAACTGAGGCAGGGTTTCGCCATTGATGCGCTTGGCTTCTTCGGCAAACCACTCCACAAAGCTCGCGCCATAAGTCACCTCGCCGCGCGACTCGGCCAGCGGCTTGC
>JBAXEN010000497.1:0-2306 GCA_037140415.1 Betaproteobacteria bacterium
CGGTGCCACCGGGACGAACGCGAAAACGCTTTTTCGCGCTGCTCTTGGTCTTCATCTTGGGCATTGCATGCTCCTTCTTCTTTGTGCTCGTGAGGCGGCTGCGAAACCCATCGCAGAACTTGTAGGCCCCGAGCCACTTGTTCAGGTTGCCGGCCTTGCGGCCGAACCTGGCGAGGTTGGAACCAGGATCCAACCTCAGGAGCAGCGCATCAGGCCGCTGCCCCATCTGCCCCGCCGGCGACCAACCGACCGGGCTGATTCAAAATCAGTGACCGCGGCCCTCAGGCCTTGGTCGTCTCAGGCGCCTCTGCAGAGGCTGCCACCTTGCCGCCACCGGCTTTTTTCTTGCCCGGGGCGATCATCATGATCATCTGCCGACCTTCGAGCTTGGGAAACTGCTCGACGATGATGCTGTCGGCCAACTCATCGCGGATGCGCGCCAGCAAGGCCAAGCCCAGATCCTGGTGGGTGATCTCACGCCCCCGAAACCGCAGCGTAATCTTGCACTTATCGCCCTCATCCAGAAAACGCCGGATGTTGCGCAGCTTGATGTTGTAGTCACCGTCGTCGGTGCCGGGACGGAATTTGATTTCCTTGACCTCGATCACCTTTTGCTTGGACTTCGCTTCAGCTGCCCGCTTTTGCTCGGCATACTTGAACTTGCCGTAGTCAATCAGCCGGCACACCGGAGGAACCGCCGTCGGAGAAATTTCCACCAGATCCACATCGGCCTCACCGGCCAGACGCAGCGCTTCCATGGTAGAGACGACGCCGATCGGTTCATTGTCCGGTCCCATCAGGCGAACCTCGGGAGCCATGATTTCTCGGTTCAGACGGTGCTTGCGTTCCTCGCGTTGGCGACGGTCACGAAATTCAGTAGCGATGGCGAAATCCTTTAAACATGGCTACACCAGCTGTAGCAGCTTGCACCCGCAGACACTGCATCCAAAGCGTCCCAGCAGGGGACGGACTTGGACGGTTCAGGATTTGTTGGCAATGTCGGAGGCGATCTGCGCTGAGAACGCTTCGAGGGACATCACACCCAGGTCCTTATTGCCTCGGGCACGCACCGCCACCGAGCCGGCCGCTTTTTCCTTGTCGCCCACGACCAGGAGATAGGGAGGCTTTTGCAACGAGTGCTCGCGTATTTTATACGTAATTTTCTCGTTTCGCAGGTCCAGATCGACCCTAAGCCCTTGATTTGTCAGAGTTTTGGCGATTTCCCGACAGTAATCGGCCTGCGCGTCGGTGATGTTGAGCACCATCACCTGGACCGGCGCGAGCCAGGTCGGCAGGGCGCCGGCATGCTGCTCGATCAGGATGCCGATGAAGCGTTCCAGGCTGCCGACAATGGCCCGGTGCAGCATCAGGGGGCGGTGGCGGGCACCGTCTTCGCCCACATATTCAGCGTCCAAGCGCTCAGGCATGTTGGGGTCGACCTGGATGGTGCCGCACTGCCATTCGCGTCCAATGGCGTCCTTGAGGGTGTACTCGATCTTGGGGCCGTAAAAGGCGCCCTCACCCGGCAGGTACTGGAATTCGCAACCCGAGGCGCGCAAGCCGTCGGCCAGCGCATGCTCGGCGCGGTCCCAACTTTCTTCAGAACCGATCCGCTTTTCCGGGCGAGTCGACAGCTTGTAAATGATGTTGGTAAAACCGAAGTCCTTGTAGACCTTTTGCAACAAGGTGGTGAAGGCCACGACCTCGGACTGAATCTGGTCCTCGGTGCAAAAAATATGACCGTCGTCCTGCGTGAAGGCGCGCACGCGCATGATCCCGTGCAGGCCGCCGCTGGGCTCGTTGCGGTGGCACTGGCCGAACTCACCGAAGCGCAGCGGCAAGTCACGGTAGCTCTTGATGCCTTGCTTGAAGATGATGATGTGGCCCGGGCAGTTCATCGGCTTGAGCGCAAAGTCGCGCTTCTCCGACTCGGTCACGAACATGTTCTCGCGGTATTTGTCCCAATGTCCGGTTTTCTCCCACAGACCCTGATCCAGGATTTGCGGACCCTTGACTTCTTGGTAGCCGTTGTCACGGTAAACCCGCCGCATGTACTGCTCGACCTCCTGCCACAGCGCCCAGCCTTTGGGATGCCAGAACACCGTGCCCGGCGAGTGCTCGTCAATATGGAACAGGTCCAACTCGCGGCCCAGCTTGCGGTGGTCGCGCTTTTCAGCCTCTTCCAGCAAGGTCAGGTACTGCTGCAAGTCTTCCTTGCTGGCCCAGGCGGTGCCATAGACGCGCTGCAGCATCTCGTTGCGATGATCGCCGCGCCAGTAGGCGCCGGCCACCTTCATCAGCTTGAA
>JBAXEN010000498.1:0-2298 GCA_037140415.1 Betaproteobacteria bacterium
TCAGCGACAGCGCGAACATGAAGCCTATGCTCACCCCCACCAGGGTCATGGCCTTGGTGCGCACTTCGTCGCGGGTCTGGTCGGCCAGCAAGGCGGTCACTGCCGCCGAGATCGCGCCCGCCCCTTGTACCGCACGGCCCAAGGTCAGGCCGGCCAGGGTGCTGGAGGCCATGGCGATGAAGCTGCCCAGGGCAAACACCAGCAGGCCGAACACGATCACCCGTTTGCGGCCGTAGCGGTCGCTGGCCATGCCAAAGGGAATTTGCAGCAGGCCTTGCGTGAGGCCATAAATGCCCATGGCCAGCCCGACCCGGGCCGGGTCGTCCCCGCCGGGCAGGCGCGCGGCCTCCAGGGCAAACACCGGCAGCACCAGAAACAGCCCGAGCATGCGCATGCTGAAAACGGCCGACAGCGACAGGCTCGCGCGCAGCTCGGTACGCGTCATGGGAACGTCTTGGTCGTCGGAATGCACGGTAGGTCGGTTTGGGCGAGGCCGCCCCGGAGCAGGGGCAGGTGGGTCAATGAGTAAAGCCAGCATTGTCGGTCATGAGCCGCAGGAGGGTGGCCCAGCCTGGCTTGCGACGGCCATTCGGTCCATCGCCGCGCGGGCGCAGCGCCTTGCCAGCGGCAGCCCCATGCTTTTCTACAATCGGTCCATGAACTTCCTTGACATGCTTGCCGGCGCCGAGCGCGCCAACCATTCGATGCTGTGCGTGGGGCTGGACCCGGAACCCACCCGCTTTCCGGGCAGGCTCAAGGGCGATGCCAACAAGATCTACGACTTTTGCGCCGCCATCGTTGATGCCACCGCAGATCTGGTCTCGAGCTTCAAGCCGCAGATCGCCTACTTTGCAGCCCACCGCGCCGAAGGCCAGCTTGAGCGGCTGATGGAGCATATGCGCCGGGTGGCGCCGCAGGTGCCGATTATTTTGGATGCCAAGCGCGGCGACATCGGCTCGACTGCCGAGCAGTACGCCAAGGAGGCTTTTGAGCGCTACGGCGCCGATGCGGTCACACTCTCGCCCTTCATGGGCTGGGACTCGGTAGCCCCTTACCTGAAGTACCAAGGCAAGGGGGCTTTTTTGCTGTGCCGCACCTCCAACCCCGGTGGCGACGATCTGCAGAACCAGCGCCTGGCCTCGGTCGAGGGTCAGCCCCTGCTCTATGAACATGTGGCCCGGCTCGCGCAGGGCCCCTGGAACCTCAACGGCCAGCTCGGCCTGGTGGTGGGCGCGACCTACCCGGCCGAGATTGAGCGGGTTCGGCAGGTGGCGCCGCACGCGCCGCTGCTGATCCCCGGAGTCGGCGCTCAGGGCGGCGATGCGGTGGCTACCGTCAAGGCCGGCTGGCGCGAGGGTGCGCCCATCATCGTCAACTCCTCGCGCGCCATCCTCTATGCCTCGGCCGACGACGACTATGCCCAGGCCGCCCGCCGGGCCGCTCAGGCCACCCGCGATACGCTAGAGGCGTCCAAGGCGGCCTGATCGGGCCTGCGCGCCCGAGGGGCGCAGATTTTTCAGCCTTGCAGTTTTAATTGGGCCTGTTTGAAATGCAGAGATGGAGGAGCGTCTATTCACATCCACCATGGACCTGTTGCCGGCTTGCTGGCCGCTTAGTACGCCTTCTCCAGCGCAGCAATCTGCCCCAGGCCCGGTCCTGGTTTGACCGGCCCTGATGGGTAGACGCTGGTGTGCCAGCCACCCTGATCGTTGGAAGACTGGCGTTGCAGGCTGGCCAGGCTCAGCGTACCCGGGCCAGCCTGGCCCCGCTGGTTGCGCTGGTCGGCGTAGTGGCTGTGCAGGTTGTAGAGGCTGACACGCGTGGCCAGGGCCGGGCTGTACGCAGCAGCGGCGCCATGGAGCGCGCAGCCGGGGGCTGAGTCGCAGGCCTGCGCCTGAAATGGCGCCGTTGCAAGGGCCAACAGGCCGACCAAGCTCAGGCGGCCGATCATCTGGGTGCAAGCAGGCTCGATACGTTTCATAACTCTCTCCGGGTGAAGTGAAGACAGTTGTGAAATTTATCGATCAATCACCCGCTGTTTGTTAATCCTCGTTAATAAAGCGCTGCGAGTTCAAGCGAGCAAGCGCTTGAGGTAGCGACCGGTGTGGCTGGCCTCGTTGCTGGCCAATTGCTCGGGCGTGCCCATGCCGACGATGGTGCCGCCGCCTGCGCCGCCTTCCGGTCCGAGGTCGATCAGCCAGTCGGCGGTTTTGATGACATCGAGGTTGTGCTCGATCACCACAATGGTGTTGCCCGCATCGCGCAGCTGGTGCAGCACCTTGAGCAGCAGGTCGATGT
>JBAXEN010000499.1:0-2287 GCA_037140415.1 Betaproteobacteria bacterium
CACGCGCACGCGCCTGCACAAATCAACCATAGCAAAAAAATCGCCGTGCCCAAAAATAAGCCTTCTGCCTCCGTGGCCCCCCTCAAAGAACCGGCCGCCACCGGCCGGCGCATACAGACGCGCCGCTCTGGCGTACACGGCAAGGGGGTGTTTGCTGTGCAGGACTTGCCCAAGGGCGAGGTGCTGATTGAGTACGTGGGCGAGTTGATCAGCTGGAAAGAGGCGCTGCGCCGCCATCCGCACGATCCCAATGACCCCAACCATACCTTTTATTTTCATATCGATGAAGAGCGGGTGATCGACGCCAAGAACGGCGGCAATTCCTCGCGCTGGATCAACCACAGCTGCGCCCCTAACTGCGAGGCCGATGAGCAGGAAGGCCGTATTTTCATCAAGACGCTGCGGAAAATCCGCGCAGGCCAGGAACTTTTTTACGACTATGGGCTGATGATCGACATGCCCTACACCCCCAAACTCAAGGCCGAGTACCCGTGCTGGTGCGGTGCGCCCCAGTGCCGTGGCACTTTGCTGGCGCCCAAGCGGCGGCGCTGAGCGCCATGCGGCCGGCCGCAGCGCAGCCCCAAGACCCTCTTCAAGACCCGCCGCAGCGCTGGCCGGCCGAGGCGATCTGGCTGGCCGCTGAGCCGCTGCTGCCGGGCCTGACGGTCGAGATCCTGCCCGAAATCGATTCAACCAACAGTGAGCTGATGCGCCGCTGCCGCGCCGGCCAGGCCGAGCCTGTGCTGCTGGTGGCTGAGCGGCAAAGTGCCGGCCGGGGGCGCTTGGGCCGCAGCTGGCACAGCCCACCGGGCTCGAGCCTGACCTTTTCTTTGGGCCTGCCGCTGGCACCGGCCGATTGGGCCGGCTTGTCGCTGGCCGTCGGGGTCAGCGTGGCTGAGGCCTTGGTCGGGCTGGGCGCGAGCAGTGTGGGCTTGAAGTGGCCCAACGACCTCTGGCTGGGCCAGGCCAAGCTGGGCGGCATCCTGATTGAGACTGCCGCCCTGGGCGAGCAGCGCTATGCGGTGGTGGGTGTCGGGATCAACATCCAGGAGCCTGCGCCCAACTGGCGCCCGCCGGTGACCGGCGAGTCACTGGCCGCAGCACCGGCGGTCGCACCGGCCTGGCTGCAGGCGGTCGGGCCGGTCAGCGCCGCCCAGCTGTTGGGCACGCTGGCGCCGGCATTGGTGCGCGATGTGCTGCAGTTCGAGCGGCAGGGCTGGAGCGCTTTTGCCCAACGATTTGCCCGTCTAGATCTGTTGCAAGGCCGTGCGGTACTTCTGTCCGACGGCCGCCAGGGCCTGGCCTGCGGCGTTAGCGCCGGCGGCGCCTTGCGCCTGCAGACAGCGGCCGGCCTGCTGGAGGTCAACAGCGGCGAGGTCAGTGTGCGGCCGCAGGATCTGAGTTAGCGCAGGAAGGCGTCGTAGCCGGTGCGCAGGATCAGGGCGCCGACCACCAGCACGAACACGGCGCGCACAAAGCCCGCCCCATGCTTGAGCGCCAGCCGCGTGCCCAACAGGCTGCCGGCCACATTGGCCACAGCCAACACCACCGCGTAATGCCACCAGATGTGGCCCTTGAAGGCAAACAGCGCAAGCGCGGCAAAATTGCTGCAGCTGTTGAGCAGCTTGGCGGCGGCCGAGGCATTGAGAAAGTCGTAGCCCAGCACCCGCACGAACAAAAAGACCAGCAGGCTGCCGGTGCCGGGGCCAAAAAAGCCGTCGTAAAACCCCATCACCAGGCCGATGGCTGCGGCCGCCGCCGGCTCGCGCCAGCCCTGCAGCCAGGGTTTGTGCTCGCGCCCCAAGTCCTTCTTGAGCAGGGTGTAGGCCAGCACCGCCAGCAGCACCAGCGGCAGCACCTTACGCAAAAACGCGGGCGAGACCACCGTCACCAGCCAGGCTCCGGCCAGTGAGCCACTCAGGGCCAGGGCGGCCGCAGGCAGCAGGGTGCGCCAGGGCATCTGCACCCGGCGTGCATACTGCGCCGTGGCCACTGCGGTACCCCACAGAGACGCGCTTTTGTTGACGCCAAACAGCGTGGCTGGGTGGGTGGAGGGGAAGGCGGCAAACAGGGCCGGCACCAGCACCAACCCACCGCCGCCGACGATGGCATCGACGAAGCCGGCCAGCAGCGATGCGCCGACCACGAAGAACAATTCCATCGCCCGATTCTCGCACCGGCCCGACGCGCACCGACTCTTTGCTGGTCCCGCCTTGGGCGGGGCATAAAAAAAGCGCCGGGGGTGACCGGCGCTTTTTCAGCCTGGCCTGTTGGGCGCGGCTGTGAT
>JBAXEN010000500.1:0-2282 GCA_037140415.1 Betaproteobacteria bacterium
CTGGTCTGGGGGAACATACCGAGAGTGTCCTGAGTGAGCTCGGTGGCTACAGTACCGAGCAGTTGGCGCGGTTGCGGCAAACTGGCGCGATAGCCTGAACGGCAACGTGGAATCAATACGCATCACCGAAGTCTCGCCTCGGGACGGCCTGCAAAACCAATCGGTGTCCCTCTCAACCGACAGCAAGTTGGCCTTGATCCGATTGCTGGTGGCGGCCGGTCTGCAGCGGGTGGAGGTCACCAGTTTCGTCGCGCCCTCGGCGGTTCCTCAAATGGCCGATGCCGCTGATCTCCTGGCGCGGGTGCATCAACTATTTCCGCAGTTGGAGTCGACAGTGCTGGTGCCCAATCTGAGGGGTTTGGAGCGGGCCTGCCTTGCCGGTGCCAGCGAAATCTCCGTGGTGTTAGCCGCAACCGACACCATGAATCGCAAGAACATCAAACAGGGGCTGGCGGATGCGACGCGGATAAGCCAGGACACGGTGCGTGCCGCCAAGGCCATGGGGATGCGCACCCGCGCGTATCTCGCTGTCGCCTTTGACTGCCCCTTTGAAGGGGCTACGCCATTGCCGGTGCTGTTGGCATTGGCGCAGCAGATGCAGGCTGCACATGTGGATGAAATCGTGATTGCTGACACGATTGGCTCTGCCTCCCCCGGCAGAGTGCGCGATTGCCTGCGCGTGCTAGGCCAAGCGATACCGATGGATCAGATGGCGATGCACTTCCATGACACTCGGGGTCTGGCGGCAGCCAATGCCTGGGCCGCCTTGGAGGCCGGCGTTCGTCGCTTCGACGCGAGTGCGGGTGGTCTCGGTGGTTGCCCGTTTGCACCCGGCGCAGCCGGCAACCTGGCCACGGAGGATCTGGTGTTGATGGCGGAGGGCAGCGGCTTCCAGACGAATATTGACATCGGCAGACTGTGCGACGTGATTGAATTCGCGCAGCTCAAACTCAATAGCCCCCTCGGTGGGCGGTCCTACAAATGGCTCGCACTTCAGAAGTTAAAAGCTGACCTGAGCCCGCGCTTGCAGCCATAAGCCTGATCCTGCACTGGGCGGGTGGCCGGTCGATGTCGCCGATCGCTCAAATCCGGTATGCGTGGTGCCATGACGCCGCTGGGTTGGCACAAGCATTATCATGGTTGTGCCCATTCTTACCTCTTGGAGACCACAATGCACCAAACTCGCCGGCCCGCGCTTGTCGCGCTTGCCTCACTCGGGGTTCTCTCGCTCATGACGCCATTGGCCACGCTGGCCCAGGCCTGGCCCACCAAGCAGGCCATCAAGCTGGTGGCGGTGTTTCCGCCCGGTGGCTCGGTCGACCAGGTGGCGCGCCTGCTGGCGCCGGCTTTGTCGCAGCAGCTCGGCCAGTCGGTGTTGGTCGAGAACAAGGGTGGTGCCTCGGGTTCGATCGGCGCGGCAGCGGTGGCGGCAGCAGCGCCCGATGGCTACACCTTTGCCGTGGTGTTTGACAGCCATGGCGTCAACCCCAGCCTGATCCCGAGCCTGCCGTTTGACTCCAAAAAAGACCTGAGCCCGGTGGTGCTGATCGGCACCGCGCCCATGGTGCTGGGCACCCCGGCGGGCTCAGAGTTCAAGACCCTGGCCGATGTGGTGGCGGCGGCCCGGACACCCAAGGGCGCGAGCTACGGCACCATCGGCTCGGGCAGTTTGGGGCATCTGGCCATGGCGCTGCTGGGCAAGGGCAACGGGCTCGATTTCCAGCACATCCCCTACAAGGGCGGCGGCCCCTTGATGAACGATGCGGTGGCGGGCCATGTGCCGCTGGCGATCGGCTCGGTGTTTTTGCTCAAACCCTTCATTGACAGCAAGCGCCTGCGCCCCTTGGCCGTGACCACCAGCAAGCGTTCACCCGATCTGCCGGAGGTGCCCACCTTGGCCGAACTGGGCTTTGCCGGCTTCGAGGCCCCGGCCTGGTGGGCTGTACTGGCCCCGGCGCGCACGCCACCTGACATCATGGCGCGCATGAACGATGCACTGAACAAGGCCATGAAATCGCCTGAGCTGGCCAAGCGGCTCGACGTGCAGGGCATTGACGTGGTGGGCGGCACGCCCGAGGCCGCCCGCGTGTTCATCGAGCGGCAGATGGACGTCTGGGGCAAGGTGGTCAAGGACAACAACATCAAGGCGGATTGACGCGCAAGCCTGCCCCTGGCCAGATGCCGGCGCCAACCCGTCAGGGTCTCAGGTCTCGGGCGTGATGCCCAACGCCACCAGAAAGCGGGCCACCATGTTGTAGGTGGCGATCGCGCTGGTCAGTTCG
>JBAXEN010000501.1:0-2282 GCA_037140415.1 Betaproteobacteria bacterium
GTTGCCCCAGGCCGGACATTTCGTGCAGGAGCATGGTCAAGTGATTGCTGAGGCCGCCGTGCGACACTTCGCCGATTAAGCGATTGAACCGTCTGCCATGTCCCACATCTACATCTACTCCCCGGCCGGCGCGGTGCGCGACAAAGCGGCGTTCAAACGCGCGGTTCAGCGCCTGAAGGCTCAAGGCCATGAGGTGCAGATTGACGAGGCGGCGCTGGCCAGCCATCAGCGTTTTGCCGGCGATGACGACACCCGCCTGGCCGCCATTGGCCGCGCAGCGGCCAGTGGCGCCGACCTGGCCATGATCACCCGGGGCGGCTACGGGTTGACCCGCCTGCTGCCGCGTCTGCCCTACAAGGCGCTGGCCAAGGCGGTCAAGCGCGGGACTCATTTCGTGGGCTTGAGCGACTTCACCGCCCTGCAATGCGCGATGCTGGCCCAAGCCCAGGCTCCCAGCTGGGCCGGTCCGGCCTTGCTCGAAGACTTTGGCCGTGAGGACGAGCCCGACGAGATCATGCAGGCCTGCTTTGACGACCTGACCAGCGGCCAGGGCGAGGGCAGTGGCTGGCGCCTGCCCAAGGACGAAGCGGGCGACGCCCTGATTCGCGGCGCCAGCCTGTGGGGCGGTAATCTGTCGATCCTGGCAGCGCTGGTGGGCACACCCTATTTGCCGGCCATATCCGGCGGTATTTTGTTCATTGAGGATGTCAATGAGCATCCCTACCGGGTCGAGCGCATGCTCACCCAGTTGCTGCATGCCGGCGTGTTGGCACGGCAAAAAGCCATCGTATTTGGTCAGTTCAGCAATTACCGCCTTGTGCCGCACGACAAAGGCTTCAAACTGGCCAGCGTGGTGACTTGGCTGCGCACCCAGGTCAAGGCACGGGTGCTGACCGGGCTACCCTTTGGCCACGTGCCGACCAAGGTCCTGCTGCCCTTTGGTCAGCCCTGTGACCTGCTGGTGCAAGAGCGCGAAGCTTTGCTGCTCTGGGGTCAGGACCTCTGACAACACGATGGGCCGCCACAGCAACTGCCTGAGGCGGTCGCGCATGGTTCGCAGCAGCGTGTGTTGAGCCCGGGTCTGCAGGCGCAGCTGCTCAATGGCCAGGGCGCTGGCGGGCTCGATGTTTTCTGCCAGCGCGTCGCCCATGGCTTCGAGCAAGTCGTCTTCAAAGCGCTCACAGTGATCAAGCAGCACAGCGTCTATGGCCTCGGTGCGCAGGCTGTGACTGGCCAGCCAGTCAGGCGCGGTCGGCACCGCCATAGGCTCATTCGCGGCCCCCAGGCGTCGCGAATGAGCCTGCAGCAAGGCGGCGGCCGCCCTGTGGTCCTGACTGCGGCGCGCCAGCAAGGCGCGAAGGTCCTCGGCCACCACCTGAGCACTGGCCTGTGCAAACACCTGATGGCACAGCAAGGCGCTGCGCTCCAGCTTTTCCAAAGCCCGCAGGCTGGGCACCAGCCGCTCATGTTCAAGATACATCGTCAAACCTTCAGCGCGCTCAAAGTGGCAGGCTGGATAGGAGCCTAAGGGCCGAGCCGTGCGCCTGAGGTCATCCGATGTCCCATGGTTGTGTCAGTGCATGCCGGGAGTTGGCAGCACACAGGCTCGCCATTGGGGCCTCGCCCAGCCCAGCGCCAGGCCCGGCCGACCTGCAGGTGAGGGTGTCTGACAAGGGCAGGGCGGTTTGACCCACGAGACGGCCACGGGTGCGCTCCTAACCTGAGTGTCAATCCAGCGCCCGCCCGCCTCCAATGCATTCGGGGTCAGGCGCCGCGCTGACACCCACCAGGAGCATCACCATGACAGAGCAAGCATCGACGCAGGGCTCAACTTCTTCGCGCTGGCATGTCCAGCGTCCTCTGAGCGAACCCGTGCTCGAATCGGTCGAGCGAGAGTTAGGGGCGCAGGCAGCGCAAGGGTCGCAAGAAGCACACAAGGTGCACGAGCCGCAAGGCACGCCGGCGCGAGCCGAGCAGCCCCGGCCCCACACTGGCTCACATACGGGCAATGGCATCGACCACAAGGGCTGGCAATCGTGGGCAGATCTGCGCGATCAACTGGCGCATCGGGTTACTGAGCAGCCTGGCCGCGCCGCCCTGGTGGCCGTGGGCGCTGGCGCCCTGACGGCCTTGTTGCTGAACCGAATCCTGGGTCGCAAACGTGGGCAGTCGTGACATGAACGCACTGACGAGTTTTGTTTATGAGATGGCATTGCCGTCTCTGGACTCTCCGCCACCTGCGCCCTGGGGCGGCGATCCGTGCCCGCCGCAGGACCGCGAGC
>JBAXEN010000502.1:0-2270 GCA_037140415.1 Betaproteobacteria bacterium
CGCCCGGGCTGATGTGGTCGGTGGTGACCGAGTCGCCCAAGAGGGCCAGGGCCCGGGCCTGCTGGACGGGCGCCAGCGCTGGGGGTTCGATCGAGAAGTTGCGGAAAAACGGTGGCTCGCGCAGATAGCTCGATTGCTCCTGCCAGCTGTAGACCTCTCCGCTGGGGGCTTGCAGCTCGTTCCACAGCTCACTGCTGCGCGCCATCTCGTCGTAGACGCCGTGGAAATGCACCGGGTTCTGGGCATGGGGCAGCACCTGCGCCAGCTCCTGCGCCGTCGGCCACAGATCGCGCAGGAAGACAGGCGCGCCCTGCGCGTCCAGGCCCAGCGGCTGGCTGGCCATGTCGATGTCGATGCGACCGGCCAGCGCATAGGCCACGACCAGCGGCGGGCTCATCAGGTAGTTGGCCTTGATCGCCTGATGAATGCGCGCCTCAAAGTTGCGGTTGCCCGACAGTACGGAAGCGACCACCAAGCGCTCAGCCACGATGGCCTCCTCCACCCACGGCGCCAGCGGGCCGGAGTTGCCCATGCAGGTGGCGCAGCCAAAGCCGGCCACCTGAAAGCCCAGCTGGTCCAGGTAGGGCTGCAGGCCAGCCTGCTCCAGGTAAACAGCCACCACCCGCGAGCCCGGCGTCAGCGAGGTCTTGACATGATCGGGCACCCGCAAGCCGCGCTCGGCCGCTTTTTTGGCCAGCAGTCCTGCCGCGAGCATGACGCCGGGGTTGGAAGTGTTGGAGCAGGAGGTGATGGCGGCAATCACGATGTCGCCATCGCGCAAGCGGGCAGGCTCGGCCGGGGGCTGGACGGGCGACGCGCCGGCAGGGCGCTGCGCCTGCAACCACTGGCGCCAGCGCTGCGGCAACTCTGACTGGTCGAGCCGGTCTTGCGGCCGGTGCGGGCCGGCCACGCTGGGCACGATGGCCTGCAGGTCAATGACCACCACATCGCTGTAATCAAGGTCACCTGCGCGGGGCATGCCAAAGGCGCCCTGGGCCTCGTAGTAGGCACGCAGCACCGCCAGCTCCTGTTCGCTGCGGCCCACCGCCTTGAGGTAAGCCAGCGTGGCCTCATCGACCGGGAAGTAGGCCGCGGTCGGACCATATTCGGGGGCCATATTGGCGACGGTGGCGCGGTCGGTGGCCGCCAGGCTGGCCGCGCCCTCGCCAAAGAATTCCACAAACTTGCCCACCACCTTGTGGCGGCGCAAGGTCTCAGCGACGGTGAGCACCAGGTCGGTGGCGGTGGCGCCCGGCGGCAACTGGCCGCGCAGCTCGACGCCCACCACATCGGGGGTCAGCAGATAGACCGGCTGGCCCAACATGGCCGCCTCGGCCTCGATGCCGCCCACACCCCAGCCCAGCACGCCGATGCCGTTGGCCATGCAGGTGTGGCTGTCGGGGCCGACCATCGAATCTGGAAAGATCAGGCCTTCGCTCTGGCGCCAGCCGCAGGTGAGCTTTTCGATATTGACCTGGTGGATGATGCCCACGCCGGGCGGCACGATCTTGACCGCATCAAAAGCCTGCGCGGCCCATTTGAGGAAGCGGTAACGCTCTTCATTGCGCCGAAATTCCTCACGCATATTGAGCTGCAGCGCGTCGGCGCGGCCGGCATGGTCGACGATGATGGAATGGTCGACGATCAGGTCGACATCCACCAGCGGCTCGATGGCTTGTGCGGGCACGCCTTGGTGGCGCGCCACCTCGCGCATGGCCGCCAAATCGGCCAGCAGCGGAATGCCGGAGGCGTCAGGCGCGATGATGCGCGCTACGACAAAGGGGATTTCGTGGCTGCGCTGAGCCTTGGGCTGCCAGCCGGCGAGCTCACGCACATGGCGCTCTTGCACCCGCTCGCCATCGAGGTGGCGCAGCAGCGATTCGAGCATGATGCGCAGCGACACGGGCAGGCGCGAGATGGCGCCCAAGCCCGCCTGCTCCAGGGCGGGCAGGCTGTGATAGCGGCCGGCCACTTGGCCTCCAACCGTCAGCTCGCGCAGGGTGGCAAAGGTGTTGTCTGACATGGTGGCCCTTAGAAACGGAACAGTTCGAGGGCGTTTTGGCCCATGATGCGCTCGCGCGTTGCGTCGTCAATCACCCACTCGTCCAGGCAGCGGCGCATGCGCTCGACGCTGATGTAGGACTCATGGCGGGTGTGCGGCCAATCGCTGCCCCAGACCAAGCGCTCAGGGCCCAGGTGTTCGAGCAGCAGTTGCGCCTGCCGCGGCGCCGCCGCAAAGCCGCGGCCTTCGCTGCCGTTGCGATAGGCGC
>JBAXEN010000503.1:0-2258 GCA_037140415.1 Betaproteobacteria bacterium
ACGCCGCGGCGCTGCGGCGAGTTTTGCATCGCGGGGCTCTTGGACTTGGTCTTCTCGACCTCGCGGCCCTGACGCACGAGCTGGTTGATGGTTGGCATTAAAAACGTCCCTGAACGTTGAACCTGCCTGCTCTGTTCAAGCAAGCACGAAAATATATTCCGCGTGAAATTCGGAAAGCTTTCCAGTATATCAGGTCATTGGGATCGGGGCAAACCTGTTGCGCATCTCATCCGCTGACCGCCGATTTTGGAGCCTGGCGAGCAGTCGCAACCTTACTTGATCCACAGGCGGATCGAGTCCCAGGCCCGACCCAGAATGCCGGCCTCCTCGACCGCCTCCAGCGCGAGCAGCGGCACTTCGCGGACCGGCCCCTGGCCTTCCACACTCACACGCAAGGTGCCCATGGCCTGGCCGAGTTGGAAGGGAGCGACCAGCGGATCGCGCCGCACCACCTCGGTCTTGAGCTTGGCGGCACTGCCCGAGGGCACCGCTATCACGATGGGCTGAGGCAGGCCGATGCGCACCACCGATGAGCGACCTTTCCACACTGACGGCGAGACCACCGCTTGGTTGGCATCGAAGAGCTTGACGGCCTCAAAAGCGGTGTAGCCCCAGTTGAGCAGTTTTTGCGCTTCGCCAGCCCGGGCGTTCTCGCTGGCTGCCCCCAGCACGATGGCCAGCAGCCGCCGGGGGCCCGGCTGGGTGCCGGTGCCCAGATTGGGAAAGTCGCGCCGAGCGGTCGCTACCAAACAATACCCGGCCGCCTGGGTATGGCCGGTCTTCAGGCCATCGACCGAGGGGTCGCGAAATAACAACACATTGCGGTTGGTGTCGTTGGACGCCGGTGTTCCCGGGTACCGGTACTTTTTGATCGCATAAAACCCCACATATTCCGGGAAGTCGGCCATCAGGCGCTGCGCCAGAATACTCAGGTCGCGCGCGGTGGTCAGGTGGCCAGCCTCGGTGAGCCCTTCCGGATTCTTGTAGACGGTGTTCTTCATGCCCAGTGCCTTGGCCTGCTCATTCATGCGCTGCACGAACTGCTCGACGCTGCCGGCCACACCCTCGGCCAGCGCCACGGTGGCGTCATTGCCCGACTGCACCACCATGCCTTTGATCAGATCTTCCACCGGCACCTGCATCTTGGGGTCGATGAACATGCGCGAGCCCGGCATCCTCCAGGCCCTCTCGCTGACCGGCAAGGCCTTCTGTCGCTCCAGCCTCTTGGACCGCAGGGCGTCGAAAACCAAATAGGCCGACATCAGCTTGGTCAAAGAGGCTGGCTCGACAGGGCTGTCGATTTCATGGGAGGCCAGGACCTGGTTGGCCGTCACGTCGATCAACAAATAGGCCCGCGCGGCCACCTCGGGCGGCTGCGGCGCCTGCGCGAAGACCGATGACAACAAAGCCGCCCACAGCAGGCCTGCAATGGCAAAACAACGAAAGAACATGCGTGCAATCAGGTTGGGCCGCGCAGGCCCTCGGCGCGACTGCGCGGCAGGGCGGTCCAGCCGTTCAGGCGCTCAGATGGCGCACGACCAGATTTTTGAGCAGGGGCAATTGTCCATGAAAGAAATGGCCGCCCCCGGGAATGACCAGCACGGGCAGCACCTGCGGGCGCGCCCAGTCCATGACGGCAGCCAGCGGCACGGTGTCGTCGGCCTCGCCATGGACCACCAGGGTGCGCTCATGCAGGGCCTGCGGAATCGGCGCCACCTCAAACCGGCCGGCAGCAGTTCCCACCAGCACCAGCTTGGCGATGTCGCGCTGCTCATGCAGGCGGGCGGCGGCGCAGCCGGTGACGAAAGCACCAAAGGAAAAGCCCGCCAAACACAGCGGTCCCTCGGGCTGCAAGGTATCGATCAGGGTCAGCAGGTCCTCGAGCTCACCGCGCCCGCCGTCATGGCTGCCGGCGCTCTGGCCCACACCTCGAAAGTTGTAGCGTACCGTCTCCCAGCCGCACTGGTTGAAAGCGCGCGCCAGGGTCTGCACCACCTTGTTATCCAAGGTGCCGCCAAACAAAGGATGGGGGTGCGAAACAAAGGCCAGCCCGCGTGGCGAGCCCTGGGCCGGGTCACGGGCAATCTCGATCGCGCCGGCCGGGCATAAGACCGTCGAGCGCTGCGTCTGTGAGATCATCGCCAGGGCAGCCGCGCTCAGCGGCCGACGTCTGGCGGGGTCAGCAGGCGATCGACCACCTGCCCGCGCACCAGGTGCGAGTCCACGATCTCGTCGATGTCGCTGCCGTCGACATAGCT
>JBAXEN010000504.1:0-2180 GCA_037140415.1 Betaproteobacteria bacterium
AGCTCGGCGCAGGGCCCGGCGGCCACCACCCGGCCCAGCTCCATGATGTAGCCGTGGTGCGCGGTGTTCAGAGCAATCGCTGCATTTTGCTCGACCACCAAGATGGACATGCCGGTTTCGGCATTGATGCGCTCAATGATGTGAAAGATCTCACGGGTCAGCAGCGGCGACAGGCCCAGCGAGGGCTCGTCGAGCAGCAGCACGCTGGGCTGGGCCATCAGCGCGCGGCCTATGGCCAGCATTTGCTGCTCGCCGCCCGACAGCAGCCCGCCTTCTTGCTGCGCGCGCTCGCGCAGACGCGGAAACCAGGCATAGACCCGCTCCATGTCTTGCTCCAGGCCCTCGCGCTGGCGGCGGGCAAAAGCGCCCATGCGCAGGTTCTCGCTGACGGTCAGGAAGGGAAAGACCTGCCGGCCTTCGGGCACCAGCACCAGGCCGCGGCGCGCCACCTCATCGGGGTCGAGCCCGGCAATCGGCTGGCCCAGGAACTCCACCGCGCCCTTGAAGGGGTCGACCACGCCGGCCACGGTGTTGAGCAAAGTGGTCTTGCCCGCGCCATTGGCGCCCAGTACGGTGACGATGTCGCCGCGTCGCAGGTCGATGTTGACGCCCTTGATGGCTGCGATCGGGCCGTACCAGGTCTCCAGGTTCTGCACCCGCAACACAGGCGCTTGCGACTCGACTTGGACGCTCATGACGGTGGGCTCGCTCATGCTGCGTCGGCCCCCAGGTAAGCGGCGATCACTCGGGGGTCAGACTGCACCTGGCTGGGCGTGCCTGTCGACAGCGCCTGGCCCATGTTCATGCACAGCACCCGATCGGCCACCTCCGACACCAGTGACATATCGTGTTCGACCATCAGCACGGTGATGCCCAGATCGCTGCGGATATCGTCAATCCAGAAAGCCAGGTCGCGGGTTTCTTCGGGATTGAGGCCAGAGGCAGGCTCATCGAGCAGCAGCAGCTTGGGCCGGGTGGCCAGGGCGCGGCCGAGCTCGACCACCTTGCGCACCCCATAGGGCAGGCTGGTGATCAGGCTGTTGCGGTGCGGCGTCAGGTCGAGCAGCTCGATCACATCTTCCACATGGGCGCGCAGCTCGGCCTCGGTGCTGCGTACCGCCGGGCTCCACAGGCACTGGCCCCAAAAACTCTCGCGCGCAAATCGGTGGCAGCCCAGCATCAGGTTCTCCAGCACGGTGGCGCCTTCAAACAGCTCGATGTTCTGGAAGGTGCGGGCAATGCCCTGCGACACCACCTGGTGACGGGGCGTGCGGGTGATGTCCTGACCGTTGAACAGGACCGAGCCGGCGCTCGGGTCGAACACCCGGGTGATGACATTGAAGACCGAGGTCTTGCCGGCTCCGTTGGGGCCGATGATGGCAAAAATTTCGCCCGGCCGCACCTCAAAGCTGATGTCGCGGATCGCATGCACGCCGCCAAAGCGCAGCGCCAGATCGCGCACCTGCAGGCCGCCTTGGCTGTGAGCTTGGGCAGCACTCACCGGTAGCGCTCCGATTTCATATAGGTCTTGCCACGGCGAAACACGTCCTTGCGATACAGCGGGAAGGTCTCGAAAAATGCCTTGATCTTGAGCCAGCGGCCGTTGAGCCCCTTGGGCTCGAAGAGGACGAACACCGCCAGGATCAGGCCGAAGAAGAAGATTTCCAGACCGAACTGCTTGGCGATGCGCTCGCCCAGCAAGGGCTTGATCTGTGAGATCAGCGCCGGCACCATGCCAATGAGGAAGGCGCCCAGGATCGCCCCCCGCAGTGAGCCCAGGCCGCCGATGGTCACCATCAGCACCAGCTCCAGCGACAGCAGCAGGTTAAAGCCCTCGGGCGTGAGGTGTCTCACATGGTGGGCCATGAGCGCGCCGGCAAAGCCGGTCACTGCCGCTGAAATCACGAAGGCCAGCACCTTGTGGCCGGCCACCCAGATGCCCAGGCTGGCGGCGGCCGCTTCCGAATCGCGCACGCCGACAAAGGCGCGTCCGGTCTTGCCGCGCATCAGGTTGACCAGCAGTACCAGCACGATCACCAGGCAGGCCAGGCACAGAAAGTAAAAGGACTTGAGGCCCGACAGGTCCAGACCCAGCAGCACCGGGTCGGGTACCGGCAGGCCGTTGAAGCCGCCGGTCACGCTTTTCCAGCGGCCCAGCACATGCTCGATCAGGATGGCAA
>JBAXEN010000505.1:0-2176 GCA_037140415.1 Betaproteobacteria bacterium
CCACAAAAAACCGGGCACAAATGCTTGGGCCCGGTGATTGATTGTAATGGCCTTTATCGGCCTGGCTGGGCGCGGCCCGGGCTCGGGGCTTCCTACAATGGGGCGATGGTCCCAGGCTCCGAATCCCCCCTTTTGAATAACCTCAACGCCGAGCAGCTCGCAGCGGTGACCTTGCCGCCCGAGCATGCGCTGATCCTGGCCGGTGCCGGCTCGGGCAAGACGCGGGTGCTCACCACCCGCATTGCCTGGCTGCTGCAGACCGCCCAGGTCTGGCCCAGTGGGGTGCTGGCGGTGACCTTCACCAACAAGGCCGCCAAGGAAATGTTGGCGCGGCTGTCGGCCATGCTGCCGGTCAATGTCCGCGGCATGTGGATAGGCACTTTCCACGGCTTGTGCAACCGTTTCCTGCGCGCGCACTGGCAGCTGGCGCAGCTGCCGCAGACTTTTCAGATTCTCGACACGCAGGACCAGCTGTCGGCCATCAAGCGCCTGTGCAAGCAGTTCAATGTGGACGAGGAGCGTTTTCCGCCCAAGGAGCTGATGTGGTTCATCGCCTCGTGCAAGGAAGACGGTCTGCGCGCCAAGGATGTGCCGGCCCATGATGAGCACAGCCGGCGCAAGTTGGAAATTTATGCCCTCTATGAGGAGCAGTGCCAGCGTGAAGGCGTGGTCGATTTTGGCGAGCTGATGCTGCGCAGCTACGAGCTGCTGCGCGACCATGCGTCGGTGCGCGAGCATTACCAGCGCCGTTTTCGGCACATTCTGGTCGATGAGTTTCAAGACACCAACAAGCTGCAATACGCCTGGCTCAAGCTGATTTCAGGTCAGGGCGGGGCGGCCGCTGCAGCGGTGATCGCCGTCGGCGACGACGACCAGAGCATCTACGCCTTTCGCGGCGCCCGGGTGGGCAATATGGCCGACTTTGTGCGTGAGTTCGGTGTGGCCCACCAGATCAAGCTCGAGCGCAACTACCGCAGCTACGGCAATATCCTCGACTCAGCCAATGCCCTGATCAGCCGCAACGCCAACCGTTTGGGCAAGAACTTGCACACCGAGGCCGGGCCGGGCGAGCTGGTGCGGGTGTTCGAGGCCACCAGTGACTTTGCCGAGGCGCAGTGGTTTGTTGACGAGGTGCGCCAACTGGTGCGCGAGGGCACCGAGCGCCGGGAGATCGCGCTGCTTTACCGCAGCAATGCGCAAAGCCGGGTGATGGAGACCGCCTTGTTCAATGCGGGCATCCCCTACCGGGTCTACGGCGGTCTGCGGTTTTTTGAGCGGGCCGAGATCAAGCACGCGCTGGCTTACCTGCGCCTGCTGGAGAACTGGCACGACGACACCAGCTTTTTGCGGGTGGTGAACTTTCCGCCGCGCGGCATCGGCTCGCGCAGCATCGAGCAGCTGCAGGATGTGGCTCGCCACCGGGGCTGTTCCCTGCATGACGCCACCGAGGCGCTGGGCGGGGCTGCGGGCACCAAGGTCGGCGCTTTTGTGGCCCTGATCGAGGTCATGCGCGAGCAGGTCGCTGGCTCCACCTTGCGCCAGATCATCGAATGTGTGGTCGAGCACAGCGGACTGGCCGAACACTACAAGAGTGAGCGCGAGGGTCAGGACAGGCTGGAGAACTTGGCCGAACTGGTCAATGCGGCCGAGTCTTTTGTCAGCATCGAAGGCTTCGGTCGTGATGCGCCCGGTCTGGCGGGCGGCGGGCTCAGCCAGTCGCCGGTCAGCCAGGGGCTCGATGCCGAGGCACCCCCGTGGGACGATGCCCCCCCCTGGGACGATGGCGCATCGCCGGCCGGCGAGCCGCCGCCTGACCCCTTTGAGACGGGCGAGACGGCTTCGCCGCTGGCCGCGTTTTTAGCCCACGCGGCGCTGGAGGCCGGCGATAACCAGGCCCAGGCTGGCCAGGATGCGGTGCAAATGATGACGGTGCATTCCTCCAAGGGGCTGGAGTTTGATTGTGTGTTCATCAGCGGCCTGGAGGAGGGGCTGTTCCCGCATGAAAACGCGATGAGCGACCGGGAAGGGCTGGAGGAAGAGCGCCGCCTGATGTATGTGGCCATCACCCGCGCGCGCAAGCGGCTCTACCTGAGCTGCTCGCAGACCCGCATGCTGCATGGGCAGACCCGCTACAACCTCAAAAGCCGGTTTTTTGAGGAATTGCCCGAGGGCGCGC
>JBAXEN010000506.1:0-2174 GCA_037140415.1 Betaproteobacteria bacterium
TTGACGATGCTGTAGGTGTCTTGCGTCTCGATGTGAAAGGGCACGCCCACGCTGGCCAGGTACTCGGGCAGCACATGGGCCGGAAAGCCGGGCTGCTTCTGGTCGAGGTTGACCGCCACCAGCTCAAAGCGCACCGGCGCGCGCTGCTGCAGCTTGAGCAAGATGTCGAGCATGGCATAGCTGTCCTTGCCGCCGGAGACGCAGACCATGACCTTGTCGCCTTCGCCGATCATCTGGTAGTCGACGATGGCGCGGCCGACTTCACGGCACAGTCGTTTTTCCAGCTTGTGGTTTTCGCGGTCGACGCGTTCTCCGCGATCGGCCGGGCCGGAGGCGGGCGGCGCTGCTGCCGGACGGCTTGCAGGATCTGCGGTGGGGCTGAGGGCTTGCGCCTGGGCAATCGAACTCATCACAGACCTCACTTCATACCGAACACTTCACAGCCGACGGCCTCGCAATCGGCGTAGACGTCGGGCTTGGCGGTTGAGACCCGCGCGGCCTGTACCTTGGGGTGGGCCAGCATGGTGCGCAGCACGTCGTCGCAAAGGGTTTCTTGCAGGTGGATATGCCCGCGCGAGACCCGCTCGCTGATGGCCGAGCGGATGAAGTCGTAGTCGACCACCTCGTCGAGCTCATCGGCCTTGGGCGTCGACTGGGCCAGCGGAATGTAGATATCGACATTGAACAGCACCCGCTGCTCGCCGGTTTTCTCAAAGGCATGCACGCCGATATTGATGCTGACCTCGTAGTTGCGCAGGAACAGGCGGCGGCAGGTGGTGGCCAGCACTGCGCTGGGGTCGGCATTCATGGTGTGATTCCTTTGAGCAAGTCGTCGACCACAAACATGATGTCCCTGGGCAGGGGCACCAAGTGCTGGCCGTTGTCGACGCTGAGCACCGTGCCAGTGATGCTGGCGGTGCTGGCGAGAAACAGGCAACTGCGGGCGACGTCTTGCGGGTCGGTGGGGCGGCGCAGCAAATTGGCACTGGCTGCGCGCTCGAAATTATCCCTGGTTTGCGGGCCGCTCAAATACATCAGGCCTGGCGCCACGCCGCAGACCCGCAAGCGCGGCGCCAGCGACTGCGCCTGCAGCGCCACCGCCCGCTCCAGCGCGAGCTTGGTGACGGTGTAGCTAAAGTAGTCGGGGTTGAGGTTGTAGACCTTCTGGTCGAGGATGTGAATGGCGCAACCTTCCTGGCCTTCAGGCATCTCGCGCGCCATCAGGCTGGCCAACAGCAGCGGCGCCATCAGGTTGACCTGCAGCTGGTGCAGGGCCTGCGCGGGTGCAAAGTCCAGCCCGGTATCGGGAAAAAAGGTGGAAGCGTTGTTGACCAGCGCATGCAAGCTGGCGGTGTGCTCGCGCACTTGGGCCATCAGCGCGCGGCAGCCGGCCTCGTCGGCCAGATGCCCCTGCAGCGCAAGGGCGCTGTGGCCCTGCGCGCGCAGGCCATCTACGAGCGTTTGGGCGGCCGATTGCGACTGCTCGTAATGGCACAGCACCTGCCAGCCGGCTTGCGCGAAAACGGTGGCGATACAGGCGCCCAGACGGTGGGCAGCCCCGGTGATCAGAACGGATTTTTGATGCATGGCGAGCCTTGATGCCCAGCGGCGACAATGGCGCCGCGCGAGCCGCACTGCTTTTCAGGCCAGGCCGCGCAGCGACACAACATGCACAGTTTACCGACCCCGCCCCCGCCCGCACTGGTCCAGGCCATTGCCCAGGCCGGCGGCTGGCTGCCTTTCGATGAGTTCATGGCCCTGGCCCTGTATGCGCCGCTGTGGGGCTATTACAGCGGCGGCCGCCGCAAATTCGGCGCCATGCCGCAGTCGGGCAGCGACTTTGTGACCGCCCCGGAGATGTCGCCGCATTTTGGACGGGCCCTGGCGCGGCAGGTGGGGCAGGCCCTGGCGGCCACCGGCAGCAACGAGGTGTGGGAATTTGGCGCCGGCTCGGGCGCACTGGCTGCCCAACTGCTGCAGGCGCTGGCGGCGCAGGGTGTCACGCTGGGCCGCTACGTGATCGTCGAGCTCTCGGGCAGCTTGGCGGCCCGCCAGCGCGAACATTTGGCCGCCTGGGGCGACCGTGTGCAGTGGGTGCAGGAGCTGCCGGAGCGCATGGAGGCGGTGGTGGTGGGCAACGAGGTGCTCGACGCCATGCCGGTCAAGCTGCTGCA
>JBAXEN010000507.1:0-2169 GCA_037140415.1 Betaproteobacteria bacterium
TCCAGCTCACGCCGTCGACCAGGGCCGTACCGTCGGCCAGGCCCAGGCGCATGTCCTGCACATGAAGCAAGGCGCTCTGGCTCATGGGCTCAGGCGCGTGTTGAGCGCATCGTTCAGGCCATCGCCCAGGAGGTTGAGCGCCAGCACGCTGAGCATGATGGCCAGACCCGGGATGACCACCAGATACCAGCCGGCGCGCAGGTCAGAGCGGCCCAGGCCCACCATGGTGCCCCAGGAAATCACGTTCGGGTCGCCCAGACCGAGAAAGGCCAGGCCCGATTCAATCAGGATGGCGCTGGCCACCATGATGGATGAGCTCACCACGATCGGCGGGATGGCGTTGGGCAGCATCTGCACAACGATGATGCGCGCCGGCTTCATGCCCATGAGCCGGCAGGCGCTGACGAAATCGGCCTCGCGCAGGCGCATGAATTCGGCGCGCACCAGGCGGGCCACCGTGGGCCAGGAGATCAGCGCAATGGCGCCGACGATGGACGCCACCGAGGGGTTGACGATCAGCACCACCACAATGGCCAGCAGAAAGGGCGGCACCGTCTGCACCGCATCGGTCAGGCGCATCAAGAGGTCATCGACCCAGCCGCCAAAGTAGCCGGTGAGCGTGCCCACCACAATGCCCACGCACAAGGCCACCGCGGTGGCCGCTGCGCCAATGAGCAGCGAGACGCGCGCCCCGTGCAACAGACCGGCCAGGATGTCGCGCCCCAGCGCGTCGGTGCCCAGGGGCAGCGCCGCATCCACGCCTGGCCAGGTCATGGGGGCGCCAGCCACGGTCCAGGGCCCTTGCGGATAGAGCCAAGGCCCCAGCAGCGCCATGACCGCCATGGCCAGCAGCAGGCCGGCGCCCACCACAAAGGTGAGCGAGCTCAGGAGGCGGCGGGACAGCGTGTTCATCGTCATCAGCGCAGGCGGATGCGCGGATCAAGCCGGGTGTAGATCAGGTCGACCAACAAGCTGACCAGCAGCACCAGCACCGAGCTGAGCAGCAAGATGCCCATGACCAGCGGAACGTCGCGCTTGAACACCGCCTCAAAAGCGAGCCGTCCTATGCCCGGCCAGCCAAAGATGGTCTCGACGATGACCGAGCCGCCCAGCAGCGAGCTCACCTGCAGCCCGGCCATGGTGACGATGGGCAGCAAGGCGTTGCGTGCGGCATGGTGCCAGACGATGCGCCAGCGGCCCAGCCCTTTGGCGCGTGCGGTGCGCACATGGTCCATGGGCAGCACCTCCAGCATGGCCGCGCGCATCAGGCGGGTGTAGATGGCCACATAAAAGAGCGACAGACTGACCATGGGCATGAGCAGATGCCGGGCGGTGTCCACACTGCGCTGCCACCAGCTGGCATCGCCATAGAGCGAACTCATGCCCGACATCGGCAGCCATTGCAGTTGCACGGTAAAGATCAGAATCAGGCCGATGCCGACCAGGAAACCCGGCGTGGCGTAAAACAGCAGGGCCAGCACGGAGATCAGGCCGTCCAGGCCGCGGCGCGCATGCAGGGCCGCCACAATGCCCAGGGCCACCCCCAAGACAATGGCCAGCAGCAAGGCGCTGACCATCAGCAAGGCGGTGCCGGGCAGGCGCTCGGCGATGAGCTGCCAGACCGGCGCGTCCATGGAATGGGCCTGCCCCCAGTCGAGCATGAGCACCCGCTGCAGGTGCAGCAGCAACTGCATGGGCAGCGGCCGATCCAGACCGAGCTCCCTGCGCAGTTGCTGCACAAAAGCGGGGTCCGAGGCCTGGCTTTCACCGGCGATCACATCGGCCACATCGCCCGGCGCCAGGTGCAGCAGCAAGAACTGCAGCACGATCACCAGACCCAGCACCAAGGCGGCCTGGGCCAGGCGACGCAGCAGGTAACGCAGAAACGTCAAGGCAGCAGCCCTTTCAGCACGCGGGCCCGGGCAGCATCAAGGCGCACCCTCAGTTGGGCGCCATCCACACATCAGCAAAGCCGCCGTAGACGCCGTCAGACAAGGTGGCGTGATTGCGCACCCGCTTGTTGGTGATGGTGAACTGGTCGATGGCCACCAGGGGGATGACCGGCAGTTCGGCGGCCAAAATGCGCTGGATCGCGGCAAAGTGGCGCTTGCGGATCGCAGGGTCGCTGTTGACCGAGGCCTGCTCGAAATAGTTGTCCAGGTCGGCATT
>JBAXEN010000508.1:0-2162 GCA_037140415.1 Betaproteobacteria bacterium
TATCCGCACATGACGGTGGCCGAGAACATGGGCTTTGCCCTGAAGATGTCGGGCGTGGGCAAGGCCGAACGCGGCGCGGTGGTGGCGCAGACGGCGGAAAAACTACAACTGACTGAGCTGCTCGATCGCTATCCCAAGCAGCTCTCAGGCGGCCAGCGCCAGCGGGTGGCCATAGGCCGGGCCATTGTGCGCAGGCCCCGGGTATTCCTGTTCGACGAGCCCTTGTCCAATCTGGATGCGGCGCTGCGGGTGCAGATGCGCATCGAGCTGGCCCGGCTGCACAGCGAGCTGGGCACCACCATGGTCTATGTCACCCATGACCAGACCGAGGCCATGACCCTGGGCAGCCGCATCGCGGTGTTCAACAAGGGCCGCATCGAGCAGGTCGGCGCGCCCATGGATCTGTATGCGGCACCGGCCAACACCTTTGTGGCGCAGTTCCTCGGCACGCCCAAGATCAATCTGCTGTCCTATGTGTATGACGCGCAGCAGCGCGTGGCGGTGCTCGATCGGCAGGTCCGCATGGCCCTGACCGATTTGCATCTGCCCGAAGCCACCCTCAGGGCAGGCGCCCAATTGGGCATCCGGCCTGAAAACGTGGCCATCGGCAGCCCCGGCAGCGGCCTGCAGGCGGTGGTTGAGTTCACCGAACGATTGGGCGATGCGATGAACGTCTACCTGCGCTTACTCAACAGCCAGGAGCCGATGATCGCCAAGATCAGCCAGGCTGGTTTGCCCTTGCAGATTGGGCAGACGGTGGGGGTGTCGCTCGATCCGGCCCGCGTTCTGGCTTTTGACGCCCAGGGCAGGGCGCTGTCGAACTGAGTCCTTGCGCCTGCGGCAGACGATGCCAGCAGGCCGCATTCAGACGGTGCTCAGACCCGCGCCACCCGGGTCGATTCCCGCGCGACCAGCTTGGCGGAAATCGAAACCGGCGCGGGCGTTTCCTTATGAAGCATCTGCAGCATTGCAGTGGCTGCGAGCACGCCGATCTCATAGACCGACTGCTTGACGGTGGTCAGCGGAGGGACGGTGAAGGCCGAGTGGGGCAGGTCGTCAAAACCGACCAGGGAGATGTCGTCGGGCACCCGAAAGCCGGCATTGCTCAGGGCCAGCCGTATGCCGTAGGCCATCTGGTCATTGGCAGCGATCACCGCTGAAAAAATTCTGCCCGACTGCAGCAGCCGGTTCATCGCCTTGAAGCCGCCCGACTCCTGGAAGTCGCCCTCGACCACCAGGGCAGGGTCAAAGGGCAGTTGTTTTTCCTGGAGCTCGCGCTTGTAGCCTTCGAGACGTTCAATGGCATCCTTGTGGTCCATCGGCCCCGAGACGTAAGCGATGCTGCGGTGCCCCAGGCTGATCAGATGGCGGGTCGCCATGCGCGAGCCCTCAAAATTGTCGATGTCAATGCTAAAGAGCTGCGGCCCTTGCAGCTTGCGGCCAATGACCACGATGGGCAAGTCCTCGGCAATCTCCAGCAAGGTTTGGTCCGAGACGCGTCCAGTCAGCACGATGATGCCGTCGACCTTGCGCTCCTGCAGCAGCGTCAGGCGCTCGCGCTCCTCCACCTCGTTCCAATGACCGCTGGTAAACAGCGGCACATACTGGTGCTGGCGCAGCACGTCTTCCATGCCGCGCAGCGCTTCGCCGTAGTAGGGGCTGTCGATGAACTGAGTCAGCACGCCCACGCTCATGGTGCGGCCGCCGGCCAAGCTGCGCGCCGCTGGGTCGGGGCGAAACTGCAGCATGTCAATGGCCTCGGTGACCGCAGCCATTTTGTTGGGGCTGACCTTGGCGGTGCCGTTGAGGATGCGAGAGACCGTGCTGGGCGATACGCCGGCGAGTTCGGCCACCATGCCCAGGGTGGGCTTTTTAGGAGGCATCAGACTCTTGGGTCTCTGATCGAGGGTGGGCATGGTCAGAGGGGCCGGTCAGCGGCTGCGGTCAGTGAAGGGGCTCAAGAGACTCATGGCGCAGAGTGCCGAGCCACCTGCTTGGGTGCGACCGTGAGGGTCACGCCGTCGGAAAAACGCACCTGCAAAGGCAGCTCGGCAGGATTGTAGGCAAGGTAGGTCTTGTTTCCGGTGACAGGATGTCTAAATACCGCATGCGACATCACATTGGCCCAGACGCTGGTGTCCGGGGGGCCCATGTCGGCCAGG
>JBAXEN010000509.1:0-2111 GCA_037140415.1 Betaproteobacteria bacterium
ACCTCGTGCGAGATGCCGTGGGCAATGGCCGGGTTGATGGTGTACTTGGCCACGTAGCGCTTGATGCGGAAGTTGTCGTGGCGCTCGCCGTCGCCGGGCAGCTTGCCGCGTTGCTGCTTCATCTTGTCGGCCGTCTGCCAGGTGCGGATGATGACCTCGCCCACCCGGCCCATGGCCTGGCTGTCACTGCTCATCATGCTGATGGCGCCCAGGTCGTGCAAGATGTCCTCGGCCGCAATGGTTTCCTTGCGGATGCGGCTCTCGGCAAAAGCCAGGTCTTCGGCGATCGAGGCGTCGAGGTGGTGGCAGACCATCAGCATGTCCACATGCTCATCGAGCGTGTTCACGGTGTAAGGCATGGTCGGGTTGGTCGAGGACGGCAGAAAGTTGGCCTGCCCGACCACTTTCATGATGTCGGGCGCATGACCGCCACCGGCGCCTTCGGTGTGGAAGGCACACAGGCCGCGGCCTTGGGTGGCGGCGATGGTGTCTTCCACAAAGCCCGATTCATTGAGCGTGTCGGAGTGGATCGCCACCTGCGTGTCGGTTTCGTCGGCCACGTCCAGGCAGTTGCTGATGGCAGACGGCGTGGTGCCCCAGTCCTCGTGCAGTTTCAGGCCGATCACGCCGGCGTCAATTTGCTCGCGCAGTACCTCGGGTCGGCTGGCATTGCCTTTGCCTAAAAAGCCCAGGTTCATCGGGAAGGCGTCGGCCGCCTGCAGCATGCGCTCGATGTTCCAGGGCCCGGGGGTGCAGGTGGTGGCAAAGGTGCCGGTTGCCGGGCCGGTGCCGCCGCCCATCATGGTGGTCACGCCCGAGCTGAGCGCTTCTTCGATCTGCTGCGGGCAGATGAAGTGGATGTGCGAGTCAATGCCGCCGGCGGTGACGATCATGCCTTCGCAGCTGATGATCTCGGTGCCGGCGCCGATGATGATGTCCACCCCCGGCTGTACATCGGGGTTGCCGGCCTTGCCGATGCCCACGATGCGCCCGCCCTTGAGGCCAATGTCGGCCTTGACGATGCCGCTGTGGTCGATGATGAGCGCGTTGGTCATTACCGTGTCGACCGCGCCTTGTGCGTTGGTCCTCTGGGACTGCGCCATGCCGTCGCGGATGGTTTTGCCGCCGCCGAATTTGACCTCTTCGCCGTAGCTGCCGGCGCGCAAGGTGTGGTCGGCCTCGACCTCGGCAATGAGCCCGGTATCGGCCAGCCGAATCCGGTCACCGACCGTCGGTCCAAACATTTCCGCGTAGGCGCGTCGTCCAATCGTGGCCATCTGAAATACCCATCCTTGTCCTCTCCCTCGCGGGGAGATGGTTTCTTTCTCGTACCGCTTCCTCAAGAGGAGGAATTTCCTTCATTCCCTCTCCCTCAAGAAGAGGAAGTGTCTCGTTGCCTCTCCCCTTGGGAGAGGGTTAGGGTGAGGGCATCTCGTGTCTTCGCCCTTGCTGGCCCCCACCCCGACCCACCCCCAGAGGGGGCGGGCGTTGATTTGTTCCCTGCCCTTCTGGAGGGCTGTCTATAACTTGCCTTGCACCAGACCGCGAAATCCCCAGACCTGCCGGTCGCCCGCATAGTCGACCAGTTCGACCGTGCGCTGCTGGCCGGGCTCGAAGCGCACGGCGGTGCCCGAGGCGATGTTCAGGCGCATGCCGCGGGCAGCGGCGCGGTCAAAGCGCAGGGCCTGGTTGGTTTCGGCAAAGTGGTAGTGCGAACCGACCTGAATCGGCCGGTCGGAGGTATTGACCACCACCAGCGGCAGGCTGCGGCGGCCGCTGTTGAGTTCAAGCGGGCCCTCATCGACCAGCAGTTCGCCTGGGATCAGACTCATTTGCGGCTCCACCACAGTCCCAGGCCGACCGCCAAGGCGATCCACAGAATGCTGTCGGTGGCGTGCCAGTGGCCGCCCGTCAGGCCGTGGCCATCGTGGGCCTGGGCGGCGGTGCTGAGCAAAAGGAGCAGGGCGGTCAGTCGCATGGGCGTATTCCTGGGGTTCAGACAATCGGTTGGTGCACGGTGACCAGCTTGGTGCCGTCGGGGAAGGTGGCTTCAACCTGGATGTCGCTGATCATTTCAGGCACGCCCTCCATCACGTCGGCGCGGCTGAGGA
>JBAXEN010000510.1:0-2097 GCA_037140415.1 Betaproteobacteria bacterium
AAACCACCAATTTGTGGCGATCTACTTCCGCGAAGAATTCAATCTGCCGCCAGCGGCCACCGAGCGCATCAACGTGATGCGCAAAACCATCAATGCGCGCCTGCGCAACCTGCTGGCCGAAGGCGTGGCATCGGGCGACTTCGAGATTGGCGATCCGGGAATGAGCGCGCTGGTGATTGCGGGCATGTCTAGCTACGCCTTTGCTTGGTACCGCGACAAGGGTCGGCTCGATCTAGAGCACGTAACCGAACACATCGTTCAAATGGCGCTCAAATTAGTGCGCAAGCCGGCACTTCCCCCTAACCTGAACGATGCCAAGGCGGCTGCGGGCACCTGACGACGATAAGGGTTTGGGTCCGCACGGCCTGGTTCCGCTGGAACTGGGACAAGTCATCAGTCTGTGCCCCAAGTGACTCGGGAAGGCATGCGCTCGGGGAAAACCATTACCTACGGGTATTTTCATCCTACCCATAAGTCATCTAGTATGTACCCGCTGGTAGGTTTTGTCGGGCCCGACGCCGACAACCTGCTGCGGAGCTGCTATTGCAAGGTCCGAGTACGCCCATGTAGCCACACCACCCATCTCTGGAGGAGACCATGAAACCCATTCGAATGCTGACTTCTGCCGTGCTCGCCACGGCTGCTCTCGCGCTGAGCAGCGCTGCCGTGCAGGCCCGCGAACTCAAACTGGCCGTGGGCTTTCCGCAAGGCACCGCCGCCTACCACGGCCTGGACGCCTTCAGCAAGGCCCTGAAGGAAAAGTCGGGCGGCGAGCTTGAAATCAAGATGTATCCGCTGTCTCTGCTTAACCTGCCGCAGATGCTCAACGGCGTGCGCGACGGCGTGGTCGATGCCGGCTTTGTGCTGCCGCCGCTGTTTCCCTCGGATCTGCCTGAAACCCATCTGGCTGTGGACCTGGCCATGCTGGGCAGCAACCCCTGGGCCATGGCCGGCGCCATGACGGAGTACGTATTCTCTTGCAGCGAATGTGTGGCTGAGCACCTGAAGAACAACCAGGTCTACCTGGGCTCCTCGTCGACCGCCTCCTACATGATCGTTTCGACCAAAAAGGCCGTGACGCTGGACGAACTCAAGGGCAAAAAACTTCGCTCTGGTGCCGCCCCATGGGCTCGTTGGGCGCAGCACTTTGGCGCAGTGGCCTTGACCATTCCGGGCAACCAGGTGTTCGAAGCCGTTTCGGGTGGCACGGTCGACGGCGCGATGGTCTCCGCTGCTGAATTGAGCAATCTGCGCCTGATCGATGTGGCCAAACATATCACCGTCGGCGTGCCCACTGGCACATACCACGGCATTGACAACAACAACTTCAACCTCAAGACCTGGCGCTCCCTGACTGAGCGTCAGCGCAAGGCGGTGCTGGAAGCTTCGGCCATGAGCACCGCAGCGGTGACCTGGAAATACATCACCGATGGTCAGCAGAACATGAAGGACGCCCAGGCCAAAGGCGTGCAGGTGCATCAAGCGCCGGCCGATGTGCTCAGCCGGTCGAATGCCTTCATCAACGCGGATCTGGCCACCATTGCCCAGGCCGCCGAGAAAAATTCCGGCATTCGCAATGCCACCCAGAAAATCGCCCGCTTCAAGGCTTTACTGGAAAAATGGGAAAAGCTCATGCCCGAGCGCGATTGGACGCCCGCCGCCCTGGCCGACATCTACCAGCGTGAGATCTACTCGAAGATCGATCCCAAAGCCTATGGCATGTGATTGAATAAAAAAGGGCACGATGAGCAAGCAAAACTATCTCTGGGTTCGGCGCATCGACTCGATGTTGCTTTGGATCGCAGGCATCGCCCTGGTGGCGATGATGATTCATATCTGCATTGATGTGGTGGCCAATTTGATCCTAGGCACGCCTGTGCCCTTGACCAACGCGGCTGTCACACAGTACTACATGATCGCGGTGGCCTACCTGCCCATGGCAGCGGCTGAGTTGCGCGGCGCCCATGTCAGCGTGGATCTGGTGGTCAACCAGTTCCCCGCCGGCTTGCGCCGGGTCTCTGGCGAAGTCATGCAGTTCATTTGCATGCTCATCTACGGTGCCCTGGCCGCTCAGGCTTGGCAACTGGCGCTGGAAAA
>JBAXEN010000511.1:0-2085 GCA_037140415.1 Betaproteobacteria bacterium
AGGCGGGCGATCAGCTCCTCGATCTTCTTGCCCACCACCATCATCAGGTCGGCCAGCTCGTCGATCACCACCACGATAAAGGGCAGGCGCTCCAGCGGCTCGGGTTGATCGGGCGTGAGGCTAAACGGGTTACCGATGAGCTCGCCACGGGCCTTGGCGTCGTCGATCTTGGTGTTGTAGCCGGCCAGATTGCGCACGCCCATCTTGCTCATGAGCTTGTAGCGCCGCTCCATCTCGGCCACGCACCAGTTCAGCCCGTGGGCGGCCTGCTTCATGTCGGTGACCACCGGCGCCAGCAGGTGCGGAATGCCCTCGTAGACGCTCATCTCCAGCATCTTGGGGTCGATCAGCAAGAGCCGCACATCGCGCGCATCGGCCTTGTAGAGCAGGCTCAGGATCATGGCGTTGATGCCCACCGACTTGCCCGAGCCGGTGGTGCCGGCCACCAGACAGTGCGGCATGCGGGCCAGGTCGGCCACCACCGCATTGCCGCCGATGTCCTTGCCCAGGCCGATGGTCAGCAGCGACTTGGCTTCGTTATAGGTCTGCGAGCCCAGGATCTCGCTGAGCTTGATCGCCTGCCGCTTGGCATTGGGCAATTCGAGGGCCATGTAATTCTTGCCCGGGATGGTCTCGATGACGCGGATCGACACCAGGCTGAGCGCACGCGCCAAGTCCTTGGCCAAATTGACCACCTGCGAGCCCTTGACACCCGTGGCCGGCTCAATTTCGTAGCGGGTGATCACCGGCCCCGGGGCGGCGGCCACCACCCGCACCTCGACGCCGAAGTCCCTGAGCTTTTTCTCAATCAGGCGCGAGGTCATCTCCAGGGTTTCAGCCGACACGCCCTCCTGGCGCGAGGTGGCGCTGTCGAGCAGGTCCACCTGAGGCAAGCTGGAGTCGGGCAACTCATTGAACAGGGGCTTTTGCCGTTCTTTGGCGACACGCTCGCTCTTGGGAATTTCCACTGGAAGCGGCTCGATCAGCACCGGAATCGGGTGGTGTTCCTCGATCTCGACCCGCTCTTCGATCAGCACCTCCTCGCGCTCGCGCGCTGCCGCCCGGCCGACCGCCAAGTCCTGGGCCAGCTCGCGTTTTTCGCGGCGTGAGTCGATGAATTCGTCAATCCAGGCGCCCAGGCGCTGCGCGGTCAGACCCCATGAAAAGCCAAAAGCCAGTGACGCCCCCAGCACGCCCAGCGCGATCCAGACCAAGCCCGAGCCGGCAAAGCCCAGCCATTTCATGCTCAGCGGCCCGATCCAATAGCCCAAGACGCCGCCTGCGTGGCCAGGCAGCACGGCCTCAAAACGGTACAAGCGGGTCCATTCCAAGGCGCTGCTGGCACTCATCAGCAACGCCAGGCCGAGCACAAACAGCAGGCGTGAGCGCCAGGAGGTTTGCGGCATGGCGGCCCCTTGCAGCCAGCGCCGCACACCGCCCAGCCAGCGGCGCACGCCCAGGGCAAGCAGCCACCACACCGACAAACCGACCAGGAAATAACTGCCATCGGCCAGCCAGGCGCCAAAGCGGCCACCCCAATTGCGCACGGCCAGGGCAGCGCCCGCGGCCTGCGCGCCGGTGGTCGACCAGGCGGCGTCCTGCGTGGAATGGCTCAGCAGGCTGAGTGTCAAAAAAAGCAGGGCCAACAGGCCCAACATGAGGCCCAGTTCATGGGCCAGGCGGTGCAGACGGGCCGGCACCTCTGGGCTTTGGGCTTGCGCGTCGAGCGAATCGAGTGAGTAGGTCATAAGCTAGAGCGCAAGCTTACCGCAGATGGCCGGCTGCTCAAGCGGCGCCGGCCGGTCGCGGCAGGGGCCGGCCGGCAGCACCGGTCGCTGCTTCTTACAATAGCGCCAGCTTCTCAGCCTCGCCCGTGCCGCCGGCCCGGGCCCGCGCCACCCAACATTCTCACCCCATGAAACATTGCAAGGTCCTGATCCTGGGCTCCGGCCCCGCCGGCTATACCGCCGCCGTTTATGCCGCCCGTGCCAACCTCAACCCGGTGCTGATCACCGGCATCGCTCAGGGCGGGCAGCTGATGACCACCACCGAGGTCGACAACTGGCCGGCCGACGCCGAGGGCGT
>JBAXEN010000512.1:0-2084 GCA_037140415.1 Betaproteobacteria bacterium
GCTTGGCAAGGGTTTTTCCGGATGGAGGGGAGGTGGGCCATTCATCATATGATTGGTCGAGTCGGTCTCCTTCCATATGGTCAAAAACATACACGGGCATACGCTGGACAAGTTGGGCCAGGCCATTTTGGCCGGGCGCTACGAGGTCGGCGCCAGCCTGCCTCCCGAGCCGGTCTTGTGTGAGGAATTTGGCGTCAGCCGCACGGTGGTTAGAGAGGCCATCAAGTCGCTGGTTGCCAAGGGTCTGCTCGTCACCGGTCCCAAGCTGGGCACCCGGGTGCTCAATGATGAGCATTGGAATTGGTTTGATCCCGATGTCATTGCTTGGCAGGCCCAAGCCGGGCTCAGCAGCGAATTTGTGCGCGATTTGCAGGAATTGCGCTTGGTGGTTGAGCCGGCGGCTGTGCGTATGGCGGCGATCAAGGCCACCGGCGAAGACATCTTCAGGCTGGAGCAGGCCTATGGCGGGATGAAGATGGCAGTGGAAGACGGTGGCGATTACGTGACCTATGACCTGCGTTTTCACCAGGGCCTGCTGCAGGCTTCTCACAACCGCATGTTGATTCAAATGGGCAGGGCCTTGAGTGCTTTGCTGCGCATGAGCTTTGAAATTTCTACCCGCATCAAGAACGGGCCACGCGATTCCCTGCCTCTGCACCGCGCGGTGCTCGATGCGGTGATTGCCCATGCCCCGGTCAAGGCTGAACGCGCATTGATGGTGCTGATAGGGGCCGCCAACGATGACATCGACCATGTCCTGACCACCCGCAGGCGCCTGCCCCGTGTGGCCGGTGCACCCACCCGTTTGGTCAAGGCCTAAAGAGGGATCCCCATGGCACGCGGCATCGATATGTTCTTCAAGGCACTGGAATTTCTGGTGGTGGCCTGTCTGGTGGCCATGGTGATCATGGTGTTCGGAAATGTGGTGCTGCGCTATGCGCTGAACTCCGGCATCCTGATCTCGGAGGAGATGTCGCGCTACTGCTTCATCTGGCTGACCTATATCGGCGCCATGGTGGCCATGCGTGAGAAAGGCCACCTGGGCGTCGATACCCTGGTGTTGCGCCTGCCGCTGGGCGGCAAGAAGGTGTGCTTTTTCCTCAGCGAGGCGCTGATGCTGCTGTGCAATCTGCTGTTTCTGCTGGGCACCTGGAAGATGCACGAACTGCAGGTGACCAATGTCTCGCCGGTGGTGGGCATCTCCATGATCTGGATCTACGGCATAGGCTATGTGGTGGGCGTGGTGATGTCGCTGATGAACCTGCACCAGCTCTACCTGCTGCTCAGCGGTCAGCTGTCTGAAAGTGATCTGGTTGTCGTGGTGGAGTCGGAGGACAGCGTCAGCCTGCCCGCCGAGCCGGTGCGGGAGGCGCGGCCATGACGGTGGCCGTCTTCATCCTCAGCCTGCTGGGGGCTATGGCTCTGGGCATGCCGATCGCTTACAGCCTGCTGGTCTGCGCGCTGGCCCTGATGGCCTATATGGCCGGTACTGGCGGCCTGCCCGAATTTGACAGCCAAATCCTGGCCCAGCGTTTCGTCGATGGGGCCGACAACTTTCCGCTGCTGGCGGTCCCGTTTTTCCTTTTGGCCGGTGAATTCATGAATGCGGGCGGCTTGAGCCGGCGCATCGTCAACCTGGCCATGGCCTGGGTCGGGCATTTTCGCGGTGGCTTGGGCTATGTGGCGGTGATGGCTGCCATCATCATGGCCTCGCTGTCGGGATCGGCGGTGGCCGACACCGCTGCCCTGGCCGCCTTGCTGATCCCGATGATGCGCAAGGCCGGCTATGACGTCGGACGCTCTGCCGGCCTGATTGCCGCTGGCGGCATCATCGCGCCAGTGATCCCGCCGTCCATCGGCTTCATCATCTTTGGTGTCGCTGCCAATGTGTCGATCACCAAACTCTTCCTGGCCGGCATCGTGCCCGGCGTCATGATGGGCCTGGCCATCGGCATCGCCTGGTGGTGGGTAGCGCGCCGTGACCAGGTGCAACCGGGCCCGCGGATGAACATGCGCGAGCGACTGCAATCCACCCGCGAGGGCACGCTGGCCCTGGCCCTGCCGGTGATCATCATCGGCGGCAT
>JBAXEN010000513.1:0-2045 GCA_037140415.1 Betaproteobacteria bacterium
AGCGCCTTCTCGAAGGGCTTGGCCTGGTGGTTGGCGCGGTAGAGCACCGCAAAGTCCTTCCATTCGCGCTGGCGCAGTCCATCACCAGCGCGCAGGCTCTGAATGCGGGCCACCACCCGCTCGGCCTCGTGCTCCTCGTTGTCGCAGTCCATCACCCGCACCGGCTCGCCTTCGCCGAGCTCGGAAAACAAGGTTTTGGGATAGAGCTTGGGATTGGGGCCGATCACATTGTTGGCCGCACGCAAGATGGCGCTGGTCGAGCGGTAGTTTTGCTCGAGTTTGATGACCTTGAGTTGGGGATAGTCCTGCGGCAGTTTCTTGAGGTTGTCCAAGGTGGCGCCGCGCCAGCCGTAGATCGACTGGTCATCGTCGCCGACCGCAGTCAGGCGCCCGCGCGGGCCCACCAGCAGCTTGAGCAGTTCGTACTGGGTGGCGTTGGTGTCCTGGTATTCGTCGACCAGCACATGCCCCAGGTTTTGTTGCCAGCGCTCGCGCACCTCAGCGTGCTCGCGCAGCAGCTTGAGCGGCAGGCCGATCAGGTCGTCAAAGTCCACCGCCTGGTAGGCGCTCAGGCGCTCTTCATAGCGGGCCATGATGCGCGCCAGCGATACCTCTTCGGGTGTTGCGGCCTGGGCCTGGGCTTGCTCGGCATTGAGCCCCTTGTTCTTCCACAGGCTGATGGTCCATTGCCACTGCCTGGCGGTGGCCGCATCGGTGCCGCCGCCGCAGTCCTTGAGCAGGCTGGTCACGTCGTCGCTGTCGAGAATGCTGAACTGCGGCTTCAGGCCCAGGGCCGATCCATCTTGGCGCAGCATGCGCACGCCCAGCGCGTGGAAGGTGCAAATCAACACCCCCTTGGCCTGCCGCCCGATCAAGCCCTTGGCGCGCTCGCGCATCTCGGCCGCTGCCTTGTTGGTGAAGGTAATGGCTGCAATCTGATCGGGCGCCATGCCCGCTTCGATGAGACGCGCGATCTTGTGGGTAATGACCCGCGTCTTGCCTGAGCCGGCACCGGCCAGCACCAGGCAGGGGCCGTGGATGTGATGCACCGCCTCCAATTGGGCAAGGTTCATGCCTGCGGCCGCTGCAGGAGGCGAGGTGGGTGTGGACATGGAGAAATTCGGTGGGCGCCCAGCGGCAGCGCCCGGCAAAGCCGCAGATCATAGCGACCTGAGCGTCGGTCGGGATTGAGGTGTTGGAGCGCCGCCCTCGGCGCGAGGCGGCGCTTGATCGTGCGCAGCCTTATTCAGGGCGTATTCGAGCAGGGCGCACGGGTGGGCGCTGCGCCGCTCGCGTCGCCCGTCGGCTGGCGCCTCCCCCCCCTTTTTTACCTCGCTTCGCAGCGCCCACCCGCACCCCCTTGGGTGATGCAAGCACCGTGACCTTCGGTCAGAGGCTTCAAGACCGCTATCGATGGTTGTCTTTAGCCGCAACTGACAGCCCTCGCAGCGTTAAACCACGGCCGATGCGTCGGGCCTGGCGCAGCGGCATCAAGGGGGAGCCGAGGCGCAGGACAGCCGCTTCAGGCAGGCCCGATGCGACGGCCGCTCCCGGCGCGTTTAACGAGTAGCGCTTGCGTGCGCCGTCAGTGACGCACCCTGGGTGCCAGAACTTCTGAGCCTAAGTCCCGGCTCGCGCCCTCGCCGACAATCTGCGCCCGTGACGCCCATCCTGCTGCAGACCTTTCCCTTTTTCGCGCTGGTGCTGTGCGGCTATCTGGCGGCCCGTCGGGCGGTCTTGCCGCTGTCGGCGATTCCGGGGCTCAACACCTTTGTGCTGTACTTCGCGCTGCCGTGCATGCTGTTTCGCTTCGGCTCAGACACGCCGCTGGCCCAGCTGCTCGATCTGCGCTTGGCCTTGCTTTATGCGGCGTGTGCGCTGGTCATCGTGGCTTTGGCGCTGCTGTGGGCGCGCAGCCGGGGCCTGAGCTGGAATGACGCGGCCTTTGGCGCTTTGGTGGCCGCCTTTCCCAACACTGGCTTCATGGGCGTGCCTTTGCTGGTGGCGTTTGTGGGGCCGCAGGCGGCGGGGCCGGCCATCGTGAC
>JBAXEN010000514.1:0-2041 GCA_037140415.1 Betaproteobacteria bacterium
GGCCGGCCAGCTGATTTACAAGCACCCGGACCAATCGATACCGCGCGGCGCCAAACTGACGGTGCGCAGCGATGAATGCGCGCTGTTTTTCCGCGAGGGCAAACTGGTGGCCCGGGTGGATGCCGGCACCGAGCTGCTGGACACGGCCAACCTGCCCTTCCTGGGCCACTTTCTCATCGATAAATTCACCGATGCGAATCACTTCATCTGTGAGCTTTTCTTTGTCAGCCTGTACGAGTGCAGCCTGAGCTTGCCTGGCCATCGTCTGGGGCAATACAAAGACCTCAACTCAGCCAATCTGGTCGAAATTGACGGCAGCCTGTCTTACACGGTGCGGGTGGTCGAGCCCGGCCAACTGATCACCCAACTGGGCGGGCAAAACGCCTACTCGGGCGAGGCGGTACGCGAGGTCATCAACGGCCGCATGCTCAATTTCTTTCGCAAGGCGGTGGGCCTGCGCACCCAGCGTGCGCCGGTGCTCAACGTGGTCTCCAACATTGACTCGGAGGCCATAGCCCAAGAAATTGCCAATCTGGCCACCCTCGAATTCACGCCTTTGGGCCTGGGTCTGGGTCGGATCTTCGACCTGACCATGAGCCTGGACGAGGCCAGCCTGCAACTGCTGCGCGATTTTGGCAAGCAGGAGGCCAATCTGGTTTTGCAGGAAAAAGGCAGCCGCATTGCAACGCAGGAAGGCTTTGAGGCCTTCAACCTGATGCAAGGTCAGCGTGCGGCCCTGGAGGGCATGGGCAAGGGCATGGCTGCGGGCAATGGGCCGCTGATCATGAGTGGCGGCATGGGCGATTTGACGCGCCGCAGCGCGCCCAGTTATCGACCTTCGCCTGCCGGGGCAGGCCGGGGCCCCAGCGTGCTGCCCACGCAGTCACTGTTCCTGGTGCTGACCGACCGGGGCGCCACGGGCCCCTATTCAGCCCGGCAGGTGGCGCTGATGGCCATCTCCAAAGGGCAAGCGCTGTCAGAAGTGCAGATCCGTGCCAGCGACGATCCGCCCGAAGTGGCCTTTTCTGCCGACCTGGAGCCGCAAATCGTCAGCGAGTACAAGCGCAGGGCGCCACCGGGAACGGCCTGAACTCACCTGTGCCTGAAGGCAGAGGGAGCAAGAAGACCCCATCGCGCCGAGGCGGCGCTCATACGAGCCGGACGATCACAGGGCCGAAGGCGGCCAAGGTTTTTCCCTTCTCCCCTTGGGAGAGGGTGAGGGTGAGGGCCGCCCTGCTCTGAATTGGCGCTGTCCTTGCATGAAGGCCCCTGTCCTCTCCCTTCAGGCAGAGGGAGCAAGCAGGCCTTGGGCTCAGCTCAAGCCGAGCAGCCGTACCGCGTTGTCCTTGAGGATGCCGGGCATCACCTCGCTCTTGAAGCCGGCTTCCTCAAAGTCCTTCATCCAGCGTTCGGGGGTGATCAGCGGGTAGTCGCTGCCAAACAGCACCCGGTCCTTGAGCAGGGTGTTGGCGTACTGCACCAATTGCTTGGGAAAGTACTTGGGGCTCCAACCTGAAAGATCGATCCAGACATTGGGCTTGTGGGTGGCCACCGACAGCGCCTCGTCCTGCCACGGGAAGCTCGGGTGGGCCATGACGATCTGCATGTCCGGAAAGTCAATGGCCACATCGTCCAGGTGCATGGGGTTGGAGTACTCCAGCCGCAGGCCGCCGCCGCAGCGCATGCCCGAGCCGATGCCGCTGTGCCCCGTGTGGAAAATCGCCGGCAATTTGTGCGCGGCAATCACCTCATAAATCGGCCAAGCCATCTTGTCGTAAGGGTGGTAGCCCTGCACCGTCGGATGGAATTTGAAGCCGCGCACGCCCTCTTCCTTGATCAGCCGCTCGGCCTCGCGCGCGCCCATCTTGCCCTTGTGCGGGTCGATGCTGGCAAAGGCGATCATCATGTCGCTGTTCTCGCGCGCGGCCTGCGCAATCTCCTCGTTGGGGATGCGCCGGCGCCCCAGCTTGGACTCGCTGTCGACGGTGAACATCACCAGGCCGATCTTGCGCTCGCGGTAGTAGGCCACCGTCTCGGCAAT
>JBAXEN010000515.1:0-2026 GCA_037140415.1 Betaproteobacteria bacterium
GCCGTTGACTTAGAACACGCGTGTGCGCTAGCGTCTCCGCCCGTAGGGAGATAGCAGTAGCGCGAAAGCAGTGTTCATGGAGAGAAGTTTATCACACCGATGAGCGGGCTTTGCCCGAGATGGCGCTCACTTGTGCAGATCCCGCTCATCCGGCTCTTCGGTCGAGGTCGATATCACGCTGGCCTGCAGACCCTTCGATCGTCGCCATAGGTACAGCACATAGCCCGACAAGCCGTAGAGCATAAACAGGCCAAAGATCACCGTCGGTGGGTCAATGTTGATGGCCGCAATCCCCAAGGCAATCAGCACAATGACGACAAAAGGAACACTGCGCTTGAGGCTGACGTCCTTGAAGCTATAAAAGGGCACGTTGGTGACCATGGTCAGCCCGGCGTAGAGCGTCAAGCCAAACATCACCCAACTGACCTCGCTGCCTTTGACGCCCGACTCAGTCATGAGCCAAATAAAACCGATGACCAAGGCCGCCGCCGCAGGCGATGGCAAGCCCTGGAAAAAGCGCTTATCGACCACCGCCGTGTTGACGTTAAAACGTGCCAGCCGCAAGGCCGCGCAGGCGCAGTAGACAAAAGCGGCAATCCAGCCCCAACGCCCCAGGCCGGTCAATGCCCAGACATACGCGATCAGAGCGGGCGCCGCGCCGAAAGACACCATGTCGGCCAGCGAGTCCATCTGCTCGCCAAAAGCACTTTGGGTGTTGGTCATACGGGCCACGCGACCGTCGAGGCTGTCGAGCACCATGGCGCAAAACACGCCGATCGACGCCTGCTCGAAATGGCCATTCATCGCCATCACGATGGAATAAAAGCCGCCAAACAAGGCCGCTAATGTGAAGAGGTTGGGCAGGACGTAGATGCCCTTGCGCGGCTTTCTGATGTCGCCGCCATCGAGCTTGGAAGTAGGTTCGGGTCCGTCCGTCATGGCGCAAGTGTAAGGGTTGCAAAACAACAAGGCCGCCCTCGGGCGAGGGCGGCCTTGTCGCGAACTGGCAGCGCCCCTGGGGGCTGCTGCCAAACCATCAGTTGCGGGTCTGATCGACCAGCTTGTTTTTGGCAATCCAGGGCATCATCGCCCGCAGCTGACCGCCAACCACTTCAATGCTGTGCTCGGCCATGTTGCGACGGCGTGCGGTCATGCTCGGATAGCCGGTGCGGCCTTCGAGGATGAACTGCTTGGCATAGTCGCCATCCTGGATGCGCTTGAGCGCGCGGCGCATGGCGGCGCGCGACTGCTCGTTGATCACTTCCGGGCCGGTCACATACTCGCCATACTCGGCGTTGTTGGAAATCGAGTAGTTCATGTTGGCGATGCCGCCTTCATAGATCAGGTCGACGATCAGCTTGAGTTCGTGCAGGCACTCAAAGTAAGCCATCTCAGGCGCGTAACCGGCCTCAACCAAGGTCTCGTAACCCATCTTGATCAGCTCAACCGCACCGCCGCACAGCACGGCCTGCTCGCCGAACAGGTCGGTCTCGGTCTCTTCCTTGAAATTGGTTTCGATGATGCCGGCTTTGCCGCCACCATTGGCCATGGCATAGGACAGGGCCAGGTCGCGGGCTTTGCCGCTGCGGTCCTGGTGAACTGCCACCAGGTGCGGCACGCCGCCACCTTGGGCATAGGTGCTGCGCACGGTGTGGCCCGGAGCCTTAGGCGCCACCATCCAGACGTCGAGGTCAGCGCGCGGCACCACCTGGTTGTAGTGGATGTTGAAGCCATGCGCAAAAGCCAGCGAGCCGCCTTGCTTGATATTGGGCTCAACGTTATTGCGATAAACCTCGGAAATTTGTTCGTCAGGCAGCAAGATCATGACCACATCGGCCGATTTGACCGCGTCATTGACTTCCAGCACGTTCAGGCCGGCCTTGCCGACCTTGTCCCAGGAGGCGCCGCCCTTGCGCAGACCCACCACCACTTTGACGCCGCTGTCGTTGAGGTTTTGAGCATGGGCATGGCCCTGGCTGCCGTAACCGATGATGGCCACCGTCTTGCCCTTGATCAGGCTCAGGTC
>JBAXEN010000516.1:0-2025 GCA_037140415.1 Betaproteobacteria bacterium
GTGGCGGTGAACATCGAGGTCATGATGCAGGCCGCGGTGTCCAGGCTGTATTTGGCAATGGCCTCGCAGAAGATCGCGAACATCACCGGATCGGCCGCGCTGCCGCCGTCGCTCTCGGGCAGCAGCAGGCCCAGCCAGCCCAAGTCGGCCATCTTGCGGTAGACCTCCCAGGGGAATTCGCGCGAGGCGTCATGCTCGCGGGTGTATTCGCGGCCCACCTCTTTTTCCATGAAGCTGTGCACCGTGTCGCGCCACATGCGCTGCTCGTCCGTGAATCGGAAGTCCATCGTCTGTCCTTGCTCTGTCTTATTCGGGTTTGATGCCGGATTCCCTGACCAGGGAGCTCCACTTATTGACCTCGGCCTGCACCCAGGCTGCGTATTCGGCCGGCTTCATGGGCGCGGGCTCGGCCCCCAGGTCCAGCAGGCGAGCGCGCACATCGGGCAACTGCACAACCCTGGCGACTTCAGCGTTGAGCCGCTCAACGATCTCGCGCGGCGTGCCGGCCGGTGCGAACAGTCCGTTCCAGCCCGAGAGGTCGTAGTCGGGCACGCCCGCCTCGATGATGGTGGGCAGCTCAGGCATCAGGCTGCTGCGGTTTTTAGAGGTCACCGCCAAGGGCCGCAGGGTGCCGGCTTTCACTTGGGCCTGGGCTGCAGCGATGTCGGTGAACATCATGTTCACCCGACCGGCCATCACCTCCGTCATGGCCGGCGGGTTGCTCTTGAAGGGCACCCGCAGCAGGTCTTTCCAGCCGACTTGGCGAGCCAATGTTTCGCTTTGCACCACGCCGCTGGCATTGCCGGTGGCCAGGGTCAAGGGGTTGGTTTTTCCATAGGCAATGAGCTCGCGCATGGTCTTGACCGGTAGCGTTGGGTTAACCACCACAATGCTGGTGAAAACCGCCACCCGGTTGACATGCTCGAAGCCCTTGATCGGGTCGTAGCGCATCTCCTTGAGCAAAGCCGGATTGGCACCATGGGTGGAGTTGGTGCCGATCATCAGGGTGTAGCCGTCCGGCTTGGCCTTGCTCACATATTCAGCCGCGATGGAGCCGTTGGCGCCGGGCTTGTTGTCCACCACCACCGGTTTGCCCAGCGCTTCGCTGAGCTTTTGCGCGAGCAGCCGGGTGACGATGTCGGTGCCGCTGCCAGGCCCGAAGGGCAGCACGATGGTGATGTTCTGGCTGGGGTAAGTCCCCTGGGCCATGACCTGAAAGGCCATCAAAGACGACGCCAAGACAGTCAGCCAGCGTTTAAAAACAGGGTTCATTGCTTCTCTCCTCCATGATTGGACATGTCGTGCCGACCCGTTGCTGGCTCGGCATCTTATCGACCAGCACCCCTCCTCGCAGGGCCTCCACGCTTGACAGAATGTACCGCTTGGCGATCGCCCTCCAACCTGCGATCCCTGCCCTTCGACGCCCAACATCGCGCTGGCTGTCGCCCTGGCGTCACCGCGCAGGGGCCGCTTGCCATCGACCATCGCGGGGCATACGCCAAACTCAGACGAAAACACCCAACCCCGCCCCGAGAAAGAGGGCGCGTAGGATAAGCTCGCCGATGCGCCCGGCAGCGCAATGGACCTGCATGCCTGCCCGCGCCAACGCATTTTGAATTTCAGCTCCGACTATGTTCTTGCCTCTGGAGACACCATGAGTGTTCGTTATGAACTCAGCGATGGCCTGGCCATCATCACCCTGGACAGACCCGAAAAGCTCAATGCCCTGACGGTTGAAATGCGCGAGGCACTGGGCACCTATTTTGAGCGCGCCGCCCGCGACAGCGCGGTGCGCGCCGTGCTGCTGACATCGAGCGGAAGTGCGTTTTGCGCCAGCGGCGATGTGAGCAAGATGGGCGACTTCGACCCCAGCTCTGCGCGCGAGCTGCTCAGACTGGCCCACCGCATGGTGCGCAACTTGGCCAATATCGAAAAGCCGGTGGTCGCCTCGGTGCGCGGCGCGGTGGCCGGCATAGGCTGGAGCATGGCCATGGCTTGCGATGCGGTGCTGGCCTCGGAGACGGC
>JBAXEN010000517.1:0-2024 GCA_037140415.1 Betaproteobacteria bacterium
TTTGCGCGGCCACCGTCAGGCTGATCGATGCCGTCGCCGTCTGCGCCCCGCTGGTAGCGGTCAGGGTGTGCGTAGTCGCGCTTTGCGAGGCCGTAGGCGTGCCCGAGATCTCACCGGTGCCGGTGTTCAGGCTCAGCCCAGCGGGTAGAGCCGGGCTGATGCTGTAGGTCGGCGCGCCCGTGAAGTTACTCGCTGATATGGCGCTGGTCGCTGTCAGCGCCGCGTTGACTTGGCCGCTGACGGTCTGGCTGGTGGGCGCCAGGCTAGGTGCTGCGGCTACAGTCACATCTAAGCTCCACTCAGGCCAGGGCCAGGAGCCGATAAAGCTTAGCCTTGCTGTTCCAACGGCAACAGCAGTGTAAAAAACATCAATTGCCTCCCTGTATGACAGTGCTCCATTTGTGTTTGAGTTATTACCAATGCACGTAGCATCCCACCAGTTCTGCTGGGGGATTCGAATCACGTCCCCGACAGAGATCGTGATCGAGCGCGACGAACTGACGGTGCAATCCAGGCTGTAGACATATGTCGTTGCGCGCGCACCAAAGGTTTGGCACAAAAGCAGGAGAAGGAGTAAGAGCTTAAAGAAGTTCAAAATCTTTACTCCAAAATTAGATGAAGGCCAAAATCTAGTGCGTCTGGCTCCCGCCCAGCGCTGATGAATCTTTAACGGACTTATCGGACAACCAAAGTTTTTGCTCAAAAGCTCCACTTACAAGGTGTGAATCAGACGAATCCAGCGGGGAAGGCCGGTTGCGTTCTCTCACGAGGTCCTCATCGCCTCCTCGGGGGGAGCGAACTGTAAACTCACCAGCACGCAGTCCACGGCAAACCGACCAGTCGGTTTTAACATTTTTACACAAATAACCGATTGATCGGCCAAGCACTTGGCTTGGAAAGGCTATCTTTCATGCCGCTGAGCACCCAAACCTCTCCCCTGACTGCCAATGACCTGCGTGGTCGCATCCTGATGGCGTCCAGACAGTGCTTTTCCAAGCGAGGTTTTGACCTGACCACGCTGGGAGACATCCAGCAGGCAGCGGGCGTATCCCGCGGTGCGATCTATCACCACTTTCGCAGCAAGGAGGAGATCATTCAGGTCATCACCTCCGAGAACCTGGGCCGCATGGGCGACAAGGTTGCCGAAATCCTAACAACTGCGCGTACCGAACACCTTCCAGTCGCAAAGGCCGTGGAGCACCTGTGCGTCTACGTAGAGGAAATCGTTTTTGGCCCAGGTCAGGCCATGGGGATTCGGGTCTGGGCTGCTTCCACCGTTGATCCCGGCATACGCAGCACCATGGTGACTGCTTTCGAACGAATCAGATCACTGATGGTCGAATTGATCGCCAACTATCAACAACGGGGGGAAATCGACGCGCGAGCAAACCCAGAACAACTTGCTTGCGCTCTGTTTGCCATCACCATCCCCGGCTTTCAGGTACAGCGGCTGTTCCTCGACGAGCGGTCGGTCGACCCCAAAACCTACGCCCAAGCCTTGCTGGACATGCTCAAACCGCAGGGCCAGGTCTGAGCGAGGTCCATCACACCCGCCACTTCTCCAGCAGCTTGTCTGGCCCCAGCGCGTCGTAGCTCTCAAACGGCTGATGGATCCAGGGGTTGGTGGGCAGGAACTCCACCTGGTAGTCGGGCTTGAAGCCGGAAAGCCCTTTGGTCCAGATGACGGCGGTGCGCAGCTCGGTAATGGGCTGATAGTTGTTGCGCAGCTGCTCGACGACCGCATTGAGCGTGTGACCGGAGTCGGCCAGGTCGTCGACCAGCAGCACCCGGCCGGCGATCTCGCCCTTGGGCGTGGTGATGTAGCGGGCGATGTCGAGCCTGCCCTGCACCGTGCCAGCCTCGGCCCGGTAGGAGCTGGTGGACATGATGGCCAGGGGCTTGTCAAAAATGCGCGAGAGGATGTCGCCCGGGCGCATGCCGCCACGGGCCAGGCACAAGATGGTGTCGAATTCCCAGCCCGACTGGTGCACGCGGATGGCGAGCTTTTCGATCAGGTTGTGATA
>JBAXEN010000518.1:0-2021 GCA_037140415.1 Betaproteobacteria bacterium
GCTGCCAGAGCAGCCAAAGCAATCAGGGATTTTTTCATTTGAGAGTTCTCCAAAGTTGAACATCGGGCTCGGGACTTAAGTTCCCGGGCCAAGCTCCGATGAGGAAGCTGGAGCTATTGCAACAGAGCCCGGCGGGCAAGGCAAAGAAATGGGGTCAAAAAAGCCTGGATTCGTTGTGGGGGTGCAACAAATCCCAGGGCGCCTAGGGCGAACCCTTGTCCTTAACGCTCGATTTTTGGGGGGTGCGGGTCTGCCAGCACGGTGCCTGCCGCGTTGACGGTGAATATGCTTGGCCTATCACCACGGGTCCGGCAGGCAGGGGCGGGGCGGCCTAAACTGGAGACCTTGCGCCGTCCCCAACATCAAATGCGGACCGCTTGCGCGATCACCCGATCACTTTTTAAGCCCACCATGACCCTGACCGACACCCTGCTCATTGCCGCAGATGGCGCGCTGCGTACTTTGTTTGCGCAGCCGCGTGCTCGCCGGCCCAACCCAGCGGCCGGCCTGGCCCCGCTTGAACTGAGCGAGTCTGAAAAAGCCGAGGCGGGGGCTTTGATGCGGGTCAACCATGTGGGCGAGGTCTGCGCTCAAGCACTGTATGCCGCCCAAGCCCTGAGCACCCGCAGTGAAGACCTGCGCAGCCATTTTGAGCAGGCTGGCCGTGAAGAAGAAGACCATCTGGCCTGGACGCAAGAGCGCCTGGACGAATTGGGCGCTCGGCCTTCACTGCTCAACCCGCTGTGGTATGCCGGCGCCTTTGGCTTGGGCCTGGTGGCCGGCCGCCTGGGCGACGGGGTGAGCCTGGGCTTTTTGCAGGAAACCGAGCGACAGGTGGAGGCGCACCTGGCCAGTCACCTCGACCGCCTGCCGGCGGCCGACCAGCCCTCGCGCGCCATCGTGATAAAAATGATGGATGACGAGGCCAGGCACGCGCAGGACGCTGGCAAGGCCGGCGCGGTGCCGCTGCCCTGGCCGGTGCAAGCCCTGATGAAGGCCTCAGCCAAGGTGATGACGACGACAGCGCACAGGGTGTAGCGGCCGGATTGATGTCTCGATGGCGATTACCTCACGTCGGCCAGCAGGCCCTCGCAGGGTGTGCGCAGCCCGTGGTGCAGGTTTTTGACCATGCGCAGGCTCAGGGGGCGCTTTTTGTTGAGGTGTTCAGAGGCCCGGCCCCTGGGTCCGATGACGGGCTCCAGACCCCTTGCACTCAAGCCCTGTTGCTCCATTCGGAATCGGATCGCTTCCACCGGGTCGGCCGGGCCAAAATCAAAGTGCTCGCGTTCGTAGGCCTCGATGAGGGTGACCAGCACTTCGCGCTCGTCGGCTTGGGGGTTTTTTCCTCAGACTGAAAGACGGCTTCTAGCCTGCGAAAAGCCTGCTTCAAGTCTTGCTCGTTTCGAATGGGCTTCATGGTCATTCACGCTCTCCACATCAATGAGGTCGTATTGGATACCGACAAACTTGATCCAGACGATGCCTGCCCGGTATTGCATTTCCACCACCAGGCGGTACTTGTTGCCGCAGAACTCGCACCGTCGTACGGGTCCTTGACGTCTTGAGGGTCGCGAGGCGACTTTTGCGCACCGCCTCGGGCTGTGCGCTGGGCTTGAGCCGCAGGAGTAGTTTCCAAGGACAATTGCAATACGCGCCTTGCCCAAGATCAGGTTAAAGCCATCAAATCGGTCGCCCAGCGGGAGCTGGGTGGCGATGCCCGGGTGATTTTATTTGGCTCGCGCACTGACGATGCAAAGCGCGGCGGCGACATTGATCTGCTTTTCGAGACACCTCACCTTGTGGGCAATCGCGCAACAGCACTGGGTCAGATTTATTCGTCCTTGATCTGCGAGCTCGGCGACCGCAAGATCGATGTGTTGCTCAGCGACCCCGATACGCCCGATGCGCCCGTGTTGCGCGTCGCCCGTGAAACCGGCGTGGTGCTGTGACGCTGCGCTACCTGCCCGAGTGTGTGCCCCAGGCGCTGCAAAGCCTGGCTTTGGCGCGCAAGGAGGCCGAGC
>JBAXEN010000519.1:0-2020 GCA_037140415.1 Betaproteobacteria bacterium
GCTTCTTGAGCAGTTGCAGGTAGTTGCTCATCACCCGCGAAAACCGCAGGTCCAGATGCTCGCGCTCGACCGTCTGGCCGGCATCGAGGGCTATCGATTCGCTGTATTCGCGCACCCGCACCAGGTGATGGCGAAAATCAGCCTCGTAGCGTTGCTGCATGAAATTGAGCGCAATCTGCGGGCGGCCGATGTAATGGGTGATCACACTGCCCACGGCGCAGTACAGCACCGCCATCCAGACCATGAAGCCGGCGATGCTGTAGGTCTGGCCCCCCAGGCTGAAGCTGAAGTCGCCGGACAGGGTCCACAAAATACCGACAAAGCTGGCCAAGGTCACCACCGCATTGAGCAGGCCCATGCTCAGCGAGACGGTGTAGGAGGTGAACAGATTGATGTCCTCCTGAATGCGCTGATCCGGGTTGTCGGGCAGGGTGGTCCCAGGGCCGCCGGCATAGCGCGCCAGCTCCATGCGGTAGAAGCGGTGCTCGGCCAGCCAGCGCTCGAGGTAGTGGTGCGTCATCCAGCTGCGCCAGCGCAGCTCGAGCATCTGGGTCAAATAAAAGCGATAGATCGCGATCATGATGAAGGCAAAAGCCAGGTAGGTAAAGCGCAGCAGTTCGCGCCAGAACACGGCTTCGTTCTTGTCCTGCAGGGCGTCGTAAAACACCCGGTTCCAGTCGTTGAGCAGGACCAGCATGTAGACCGCGCCCAAATTGAGCGCCACGATGGCCGCCAGCAGGCCGCGTGCCTTCCAGCGCTGATCAGAGCGGAAATAGGGCAGGCTCAAGGCCCAGGCCCGGGCAACAAATATTTTGAAAGACTGAAATTTGGCGGTGATGGACATGTGGCAGACCCAAAGAACAAGGGCCGATGGTAGCGGTCCATCGGCCCTCGTGGGTCAGATCAGCCGGGCCGCCGACCACGGTCAGGCCTGGCCAGTTCGGGGCTTGCGCACAAGCGCCTGAAACCGGCAGGCTCAGGGAGAAGTCAAGGCTCTTTCTCGCCAGCGCAGCACCAACAGGGCCAGCAGGCCGCTGGCGATCAGCCACATCGAGACATGAATGGCCTTCTGGCTGATCGCATAGGTGACGCTGGAATAGGTGAGCCAGCCGCAGGCCGAGCAAAACACCAGGGGCAGCACCGGATAGAGCGGCACCTTGAAGGGCCGTGGGGCCTGTCCGTCGGTCTGACGCATCCAAATCACCGACAAGCCCACCAAGAACAAAAAGGCCCAGAACACCGGGGCCGTAAATTCAACCATGGCAGAAAAGCCGTCGGCCTCCTGCGTGCCCAACAAGATCAGCGCGATGCTGATGATCGCCTGCATCCACAGCGCCTGCTTGGGCGTTCCGATCTGCTCTTGCCATTGACCCAAGCGCCGCAAAACACGCCAGTCGCGAGCAACAGCAAAGTTGGTCCTTGCGCCCACGATCATGGTGGCATTGATGCTGGTCAGTGCAGAAATAGCGACAAACAGGCCCAGGGCCTTGTGCGCCCACGGCCCGAAGGCCAGACCGAGCAGGTCCGATGCAGCGGTCTTGCTCTCGCTCAAGCCCTTGAGGCCCAGGCCCATCAGCAAAGCCAGGTTGACCAGCAGGTAAATCGCCGTCAGCACCAGCATGCTGGCCACAATCACCCAGACCATGGTGCGCGGCCCACCCCGCAGCTCGGCCGATACGTAAGCCGACTCGTTCCAACCGCCGAAGGTCAGCAGCACGAAGACCAGGCACAAGCCCCACTGCGCGGGCGCCGGTGCTTGGGCAAACCAGGTCAATGCGCCCGAGGCCGGCGCGTCGACCCAGAAGCCGGCCACCACCACCGACAGCAAGCCACCGACTTCCAACACCGTCAGCAGGTTCTGCACCTGGGAGGAGGCCTGGATTCCGATCAGATTAATCGCGGTGAGCAGCACCACAATGCCCAGGGCCCAGATCGCGCTTGAATAGGGCCCCAAAGGCAGCAAGGTGCTGATGTAATCCCCAAAGACAAAGGCCAGCAGCGCAATCGAGCCGGTGTTGAT
>JBAXEN010000520.1:0-2018 GCA_037140415.1 Betaproteobacteria bacterium
CCGCCTCATGATTTGCGCACCTGCAGTTCGTCAAAAAACTGATAGCCCACATTGCGGATGGACTCGATCACCGCGCCCTCGGCGCCGGCCTCGTACAGCTTTTTGCGCAAGCGCACCATGCGCACCTGGATGTTGCTCTTGCGCTCCTCGCTGAGTTCAAGGCCGAGACACTGCGCGACATCTTCAAAGCGCAGCCTGGCATCGGGCGAATGGGAAAACGCCAGCAACAAGCTGGCTTCGGTGGCGGTGACCTTGACAGTGCCGGCAGGGCCGGTGAGGTCGAGTTTTTTGAGTTCGAGCACGACGAGCTGATGAGTTCAGACGCCGGCGATTACAGATGGTTTGTTAAAACAAGCCCTTCAATTGCCTTCAATTTCTGTGCTTGCGCAACATTTTTGGGTTCGAATGAAACTTCATGAAGTACTTTGAAGGCTTATGAAGGAATTTTGTGTTGCAGCCGGGCCGAAGGCCCATGGAGACGGTCAATTCAGGCAAAGACCTGCACCGGCACCATGAGCTGATAGCCCACCGATCGCAAGGACTCGATCAGCGGGCCAGTAGCCCCGGCCTGGCTGAGCTTTTTGCGCAGGCGAACAATGCGCAATTCAAGGCTGGACTTGTTGAAGTGCGTCAGGTCGCCACCCAGGAGCTCCGCAAGCTGCCAGCTCTCCAAGCGAGCACCCGGCGCACGGGCAAAGGCGGTGAGCAGCACCTCTTCGGCATGAGTGAGCTTGACGCTGCCGGCCGGGCCATGCAGTTGCTGAGCTTCCAAACGCAAAGGCCCGTCGGGCAGGCGGCTGTCCACCCGCTGGGCCTGGCGCCGGCGGGCAAAACTCTTGAGCGCTGCCGATAATTCTTCCAGCGGCACCGGCTTGGGCAGATACACATCGGCACCACTGTCGTAGCCCACCACCTTGTCGGCCAGTTCAGAGCGCGCCGAAATGATGATGATGCCCACCAGCGGCTGGGCCCGCCGGATGCGCTGGGCCAGGCTCAGGCCGTCTTCGCCGGGGAGGTTCAGATCGATTAGAAAGACATCGGCCGGGGCGGCGCTCAGGGCCTCGTCCACCGCTTCGGCGCAGGCCAGCGCGCAGACCTGGTGGCCCTGCGCACGCAGGGCATCGGCGGTCAGTTCACGCAGGTCGTCGTTGTCTTCGACGATGACAATGCTCAGAGAGGTAGACACAGCTCCAAAATCACATCGTGTTCGGTGGGACAGTAGCGCAGCGTAGCTCCGATATGCCGGGCTAGGCCGTCGCACAAATACAAGCCCAGGCCGGTGCCAGAAATGCGTTGCGCTGCCGGGTGCCGATAGTACTTGCCAAACACCTTGTCTGCATCGGGCCAACCGGCTTGACCGGGCACATTGGCCACCCGCAGACGCCACGCGGCCTGGGGATGGTCCCTGCGCTCCAGCGCAACCCGGATCGCCTGGTCCACAGCGCCGAACTTGATGGCGTTGTCCAATAGATTGCTCACGATGATTTGCACGCATTGCAGATCGGTGCGCACCAGTGCCTGCACCGGCAGATCAAGCTGCAGCCGGTGCTCAGGCAGCCTAGCGTCTAGCAGCCATTGGCGCAAATGCACCGTCAGATCGACAGCTTCGAGCGCAGGTTGGAAGGGACTTTCCACCATACGGTCGGTCTGTACGCAGCGCTGCAGGATGGCCTTCATGTTGTCGATGGCACGGGTCACATAGGCTTCGGTGCGCTCGTCGCGCTCGCGCGTCTTGACCGCCAGGTCGATCACCGACAAGGGCGTCTTGAGCTCGTGCATGAGCATGTTGATGAGCCGCGACTGGTCTTGCCGGCGCTGGGTCTCCAGCTCGAGTTGCTGCTGCGACAAGTACAGACGGTTGGCGGTGTCCAGGCGCAGGGCCTCCGTCTTGCGCGAACGCACAATGAGCAATGCAGTCATGAAAAACCCCGACACCACGCCGTAAAGCAGCACGCCGTAGACGGTGTAGAGCGTGCCCGACAGCAGGCCCAGGCTGGGCAGCACATTGAGCACCAACA
>JBAXEN010000521.1:0-2017 GCA_037140415.1 Betaproteobacteria bacterium
CAGACTGGCTGTGCCGAAATCCAGCAACACGCAATCGGACTTCATGACGCCGGGAATCTCCTGGGGGTCCACCGTGCGAAGACCACGCCCAACCATCTGAATGAAGGTGGACTTATAGGAGCTTGGGCGAAGTAACACCACACAAGACGTAGGTGTGTAGTCGTAGCCTTCGGTGAGCACTGCTACGTTGACCACCACCTGGGCGCTGCCGGTCTCAAATGCTTGCAGCCTTGTTTGGCGTTCAACAGGCGACAGTTCGCCATGGATCAGCACGGACGACACACCGGAAGCCACAAATGCCTCGCAGACACTTTTCGCGTGTGCCACGGTGGAACAAAAAACAATCGTCTTGCGGTCAGCCGCTTTTTGCTTCCAGTGCGCAATCACCGCGTCAGTGATCAGCGATTTATTGAGAATCGTGGCCACCTGCTCCATGTCGAAGTCGATCGCTGTGCGGCGCACGTTCTGCAGTGCCTCCTGCGCGCCAACATCAATCACAAAGGTTCGCGGTGAGACCAAATGGCCGCTTGCGATCATCTCGCCCAGACTGATCTGATCGGCCACGTTGGAGAACACCTCGCGCAGGCCTTTGCCGTCACCCCGGTTGGGCGTGGCGGTCAGGCCGCAAATGGCAGCCTTAGGATTCTTGGCCAACACCTGGTCGATGACCACCCGGTAGCTGGGTGAGGAAGCGTGGTGCGCCTCATCGATGACCAGCAAATCAAGCGTGGGCATCTGCGCAAGGTTCATGGGCCGCGAGAGGGTTTGCACCATCGCAAAGGTGGCGTCACCCGCCCAGGACTTTTCCTGGGCATCAAACACCGAGGTGCTCAAGCCCGGATTAACGCGGGAGAACTTGGCCCGGTTCTGACCGGTCAGTTCGGTGCGGTGTGCCAGCACACAGGCCTTGGCATCCGGCTCAGACAACATCTTGCCGACCACCGCCGACAACATGATGGTCTTGCCAGACCCGGTGGGCGCGACAGCCAGCGTGTTGCCATGCAGAGCGAGCGCGTCCAGGGTACGTTGGACCAGCAGGGATTGGCGGGGTCGAAGCATCATGGCTGTGACCCTCGCTTACTGCGCCCAGCTCGGACGACCGGGAACCGGCGCACGACCTGTGGCTTGGGCATAGGCATTGGCTGCGGGCGCAACACCGACAGATGCAGTCGCTGGCGCTGCTGTTCGCGGTGCACCCATGGCAGCGGCGTAGTCCTTGTGGTCGGGCGTCACTGCCGCCTTGATGACCGCCTTGTCCTGGCCGTTCTGGTCTTTGTCCCAGTCCACCTTGCCCAGGAACTCAATGCCATCCAGATCCGCAAAGCCGCTGATGCGCCGGGCGTTCTGGGCGGCCTGGCTGTTGTCACCCGGCTGGACATTGCGCGCCGAGTTCAGGATGGCCTTCACCATGGTGCGGCCCATGTTGGCCCACTCAGCTCCCTTGGGACTGTGCAGACCAATGAGTGACCACATCTTGCGGCGTGCAAACTCACCATCGGTCACCACGAATTCGCAGTTCAGGTATACCGAGCCGGTGCTGCTACTCCTGGTGGCGTAACCGCCGGTCCAGCCTTGCGAGGCGTCGTCGAAGCCGCCGGGTTTGATGGTCATGCGCACGCGCACCAGCGTGCCTTTGGGGATCAGGTCGAAAGAGGTTTGTTCAGACGCGGAATTGAAATCGAAGTAAGTCATGTTCAGGACTCCTGGGTGGGGTTAAAAGAAGTGGGGTCGAAGCTGGTGTCTGTGCTTGTCTCAGTTGAGGTGCTGGCTTCTGTCAAAGAAGGAACACTGCTGGCGGGCCGTGCAAAGTCGAGCCGCTCTGGTGCGGGCTTGGCAGGGCCAGCAATCTTTTCCATGAGGCGACCCAGGTCGGGCTCCTCAATGGCGTCCAGGCGACCCGATCGGTCTTTGGCCGGATAGCCCCAGTTGTTGAGCGTGTGGCATACAAAGGCGCGGTAGCTGGTGCCGTCATCACTTTTGAGTTCGGTCAGCGTGACCACCTCATCGACGATGCCGG
>JBAXEN010000522.1:0-2006 GCA_037140415.1 Betaproteobacteria bacterium
TGGTCATGGAGCGGGTGAGCGGCAGCTGCGACTACATGGTCCTCAACGGCAGTCGTCCGCTGGACGAGCGCCTGGCTCTGGCGCGCGGCTTCATTGAATTGATGGCCGCCATTCACCGCGTCGATTGGCGCGCGCGCGGGCTCGAGCGCAGCCTGGGTCTGCCGCAGCACTCGCCGGCACGCACCGAGCTGGCGCACTGGCAGGCCGAGTACCAACGTGTCAGGCTCGAGCCGCATCCTGAACTCGATCTGATCTTGAGCTGGCTACAGCAGCAGGCGCCGGTCACCGAAACCATTGCCTTGGTGCACGGCGACTTCAAGCCGGGCAATGCCCTGATCGAGGGGCAGCGCATCAGCGCCAAGCTCGACTGGGAAACGGCCCACCTGGGCGACCCCCTGGAAGACCTGGGCTGGGTCACCAACCCGGTGCGCAAACGCGAGCACCAGATCCCGGGCCACTGGGAGCGCCGGCAGATCGTCGACGCCTACCAGGCTCTCACCGGCCGCACCGTGAGCGAGCGGGTCCTGTCCTGGTGGAATGTGCTGGCCTGCTGGAAGCTGGCGGTGATACAGCTGACGGCCGTCCATGAGTTCGTGGCTGGTCGCTACAACCGCGTGTTTCAAACGCCCACCTGGCTGTACCGACCGATGTTCCAGATGATGGAGGCCGCATGAGACCGAGCGTCGACGAGCAGCTGCACGGCACCTGCCGCATTCTGGAGGAGGTGGTGGCCCCCGCCGTCGCTGACCCTTACGCGCGCACCATCCTGGCGGGGCTGATCGCCAATTTGCGCATGCTCCATCAAGCGATACCAGCGGTAGCCGCTTTCCTGCAGCACGACAACCAAGCTTGTGCCAAGCTGCTGGCCGAGCTGGCACCGGCCTTGCCACCGCCGCTGGCCGAGGCCATAGCCCTGGCCCTGGCCCGCAGCGAGCCTGAGCCCACCGACAGCGCCGCGCTAGAGCAGCGCAACCAGGCTTTGCGCGAGCTGCTGGCCCAGGCGGTTTGTGGCGAGGCTCTGGCGCCCGATCTGCAAGCCAAAATCAAACGCCACATGACCGAGCGGGCCTCGCGCATGCCGATGCGTTACGTGCCGACTGCACCGACCACCTCTTAAGTCTCCCTGACCAAAGTCCCCTGAAGCGATAGACCCCATGCTGACCCCTCTTGATGACACCCTCTGGCACCAGCTGCCCACCACCTTCGACCATGTCTGGACCAGCGATCCGCGGTTTTTTGACCGCTACTGGTTTGCGATTTACTCGGGCGATGGCCGGGTAGCGATCCAGGTGACCATGGGCGCTTACCGCAACATGAATGTGCTCGATGCAGGCGTGGTGATGGTGGTCGATGGCAAGCAGTACAACCTGCGCGCCTCTCGCTCCCTTAATGGCAGCGTCGAGACCGTCTGTGGGCCGGTGCGCATCCGGCCGATCGAGCCGCTCAAGTCCTTCGAGATCATCATTGAGCCGGGCGACCACGGCTGGCAGGGCAGCTTGCGCTGGGACTGCGTGGAGCCGGCCCGCGAAGAGCATCCGCACTACACCCGGCTGCAAGGACGCACCGTCGAGGACTATCGCCGCTTTGACCAGATCGGCCAAGCCAGCGGCTTCCTGCAGTCGGGGACGCAGCGGGTTGATATCCAGCAATGGTGGTCCTGCCGCGACCACTCCTGGGGCGTGCGGCGCGGCATGGGCGTGCCCGAGCCGGTCACCGGACCCAAGGTACCGCTGTCGGACAAGGGCCATGTGATGTCCTTCCTGTTCTTTTCCACCGACGCGCTCAGCGGCCACCTGCTGTTCCAGGGCCGTGGCGATGACACGCCCTACACCACCGGTGTAGTGACCAACCGGGACACCGGCGCCTTCCAGCATGCGTCCAATATCGCGCTGGAAGTCGAGCTGCACGAGGGCACGCGGCGCTTTCGCCGCTGCAGCGTGGCCGCCACGCTCGACGACGGCCGGGTCCTGCGCATTGGGGTGGAGGCGCGCGGTTCGGCCATTGCG
>JBAXEN010000523.1:0-1985 GCA_037140415.1 Betaproteobacteria bacterium
CGCCCGTGACCATCCATACATGAATGACAGTTCGCGCCCGAAAGCGCGCTGCAGGAAGTGGTAGTCGCCGCCGGCGTTCGGGTAGGCCGTGCACAGCTCGGCATAGCACAGTGCGCCCGCAATCGAGATCAACGCGCCCACCACCCACAGCACCAGGGCCCAGCCGGCATCACCGCTGATGCCGGCCACCATCGAGGGGGTCTTGAAAATGCCGGCACCGATGACGATGCCCACGATCAGGGCCAGAGCGGACAGGGGGTGAAGCAGGCGCAGGGGTTGCGCCTGACTTTGGGCAGCTTCGGTCACAGGCAGATCCAGGGGACGTTCAGGGAGCCGGGATCATAGACGCTTGGCTTCAACAGGCGTCATCAGCCCCGAGGAGTTGACCGTGCCGCTGATCCGGCCTTCGCTGATGCGCCCGCTGAAGGTGTGCACATTCTTGTCGGGCGTGGTGAACTGGAAGCTGATTTCCTCGCCGCGCAACTTGGCGCCCACCAGCGCCTGGCTGAAACTGGCGCGCGTCAGCGTGCCGCCTATGCTCTGGAAAGTCTGGCTCAGGTTAACCCGCATCGGTCCGCCTTCCATACCGGTGAACATCCAGTCGCCCTCGACCTGGGCCGGCACAATCCAGAGATAGCCGCGTGCATAGTCGTGCGACAAGACCTCATCGGCCTCCCATTCGCCCATGGTGAAGGCATGGGCGACCACCCGGGTGCCCGGCTTCATCTTCAGCAATATCGGCCGCAGGCGCAGGTTCAGGTCGGGCAGCAGGTAGAGCGTGACCACATTGGCCGAACTGAAGTCTTCCTGGAAGATGTCACCGGTGATGATGCGCACCTTGTCTGCCATGCCAGCTTCCTGGACCCTGCAGCGGGCATAGTCAGCCATCTTGGGGTTGTATTCGATGCCCACCGACTGTGCGCCGAATTTACGGGCCGCGGTGATGGCGATGATGCCGTCGCCGGCACCCAGGTCGAACACCTTGTCTTGCGCCGTGACCTTGGCTGCACTCAACATTTTGTCCACCAGCGGCTCGGGCGTGGGGATCCAGATCACGTCTTTGCCGGCCTGCCCGCGAACAGGGGCGAGGTCCTTGCATGGGTCGGCCCAGGCTGAGCTCAAGGCTGCAAAGCCCGCCAGCACAGCGAGCATCAAACGTCGGGAAGTGATCACATTGAACTCCTCATGGATAGTTTTTGACTTCGCCCGAATTGGCCGCACAGGCGGGTTCATGGCACACCAGCCCGTAATTTTCAAAGATTTGCGGGCGCCATGTCATTTCACGGGCAATGCCCTCACAGCGCAGGGCCCCGTACTAACCCTAGTTCACGAAGAATCGCATGGGCAAGGCACTGCTGCCTGGCAGCGCCTGGATGGCGCAGTCAATAAGTTTCCAGATGCAGACGGCCGTCGCGCTTGAGTGAACCAGCGACCGCCTCCCAGTCCAGGCCGGCCTGCTGGGCCACATCACGCAGCGCCAGCACCACGCCCTCTTCCATGCTCTTGAGGCCGCAGACATAAAAATAGGTCGATGGGTCCTTGAGCGCCAGCGCCAGGTCGGCGGCGCGCTCGCGCATCAGGTCCTGCACATAGCGCTTGGGCTGACCGGGCGTGCGCGAGAAAGCAAAGTGCAGGTCAATGAAGTCTTTGGGCAGACTCTGCAAAGGACCGAAGTAGGGCAGTTCCTGTTGGGTGCGGGCACCGAAGAAGAGCATCAGCTTGCCGCCCTCGAATTTGCCCGATGCGCGCAGACGGCGACGCCATTCGGTCATGGCCCGCATCGGTGCCGAGCCGGTGCCGGTGCAGATCATCACGATGCTCGAACGCGGATGGTTGGGCATCAAAAAACTGCTGCCAAAAGGCCCGATTACCTCGACGGCATCACCGAGCTGCAAGTCGCACATGTAATTCGAGGCCACGCCCCGCACCGGCTGGCCCTGGTGGTCTTCGAGCACCCGCTTGATGGTCAGCGACAGGTTGTTGTG
>JBAXEN010000524.1:0-1978 GCA_037140415.1 Betaproteobacteria bacterium
CCTCCACGATGTTACTCGCTAGTACCTGAAACTAGTGCGTCTACCAATTCCGCCACCTGGGCAACGGCCGGCAGTGTACCATTTACGCCAGCGGGTTTGCGCCGAGCGCTGAAATTTCCTGGATGCCCCGCCGTCCGAGCCCTGCTGGCCCTGCCAGCCCACGAGAGAAAACCCATCAAGACGAACCATTCCCCCACAGGCGCCGCAGCGGTCCTGCTCACTGAATTCGAAGGCACGGTCTTCGGTCACCGTGACGGCCACGGCTTTGTGCAGCGCGATGATGCGCAGCCCGATCTTTACCTGCCGCCCAACGAAATGCGCGCGGTCTTGCACAAGGACAGGGTCAAGGCCCGCGTCGTGCGTCAAGACCGCAAGGGCCGACCCGAAGGGCGCGTCACCGAGATCATCGAGCGCTCGTCCAACCCGATCATCGGTCGTTTGTTGCAAGAAGGCGGCATTTGGCTGGTCGCGCCTGAAGACAAGCGCTACGGCCAGGATGTGCTGATCCCCAAGCATGCCATCGGCACGGCGCGCGCCGGCCAGGTGGTGGTGGTCGAGTTGACCGAGCCGCCAGCGCTGTTTGGTCAGCCGGTTGGCCGGGTCAAGGAGGTGCTGGGCGAAATTGACGATCCCGGCATGGAAATCGACATCGCCGTGCGCAAATACGGTGTGCCGCATGAATTCAGCGAGGAGGCCTTGGCCCTGGCGCGGGCCCTGCCCGACGGCGTGCGGCCTGGCGACCGCGCCGGCCGGGTGGATCTGACCGACATCGCCCTGGTCACCATTGACGGTGAAGACGCCCGCGACTTTGACGATGCCGTCTATTGCGAGCCGGCGCGGGTGGGGCGCAGCAAGGGCTGGCGCCTGCTGGTGGCCATCGCCGATGTCAGCCACTATGTGGACAACGGCAGTCCCATCGACATTGATGCTTATGACCGGGCCACCAGCGTGTATTTCCCGCGGCGGGTGATTCCGATGCTGCCGGAAAAGCTCTCCAACGGCTTGTGCTCGCTCAACCCCCTGGTCGACCGCTTGTGCATGGTCTGCGACATGCTGGTCACGGCCAAGGGCGAGGTTCACGCTTACCAGTTTTACCCGGCGGTGATGCACAGCCATGCCCGTCTGACCTACACCGAGGTGGCCGCCATCCTGGCCAATACCCGCGGCCCGCAGGCTCTGCAGCGCAAGGACTTGCTGCCCCGTTTGCTCAGCCTGCATGAGGTCTATGGCGCGCTGCTTAAGGCGCGCGGCGAGCGGGGAGCGGTTGATTTTGAAACCACCGAGACCCAAATCATTTGCGACGAGGCCGGCCGCATCGACAAGATCGTGCCGCGCACCCGCAATGAGGCCCACCGCTTGATCGAAGAGGCGATGCTGGCGGCCAATGTCTGCGCCGCCGACTTCATTGCCCAGAGCAAGCAGCATGGCCTGTTTCGGGTGCATGAGGGTCCGACGCCGGAGAAAAAAGAGATCCTGCGCAACTACCTCAAGGCCATAGGCGCCGGGATGAGCATCGGCGACAACCCGCTGCCCGGCGACTTTCAGCGCATTGCCCAGGCCACCAAAGACAGGCCCGACGCTCAGCAGATCCACACCATGCTGCTGCGCTCGATGCAGCAGGCCATCTACACGCCGATCAACAGTGGGCATTTCGGTCTGGCCTATGAGGCCTACACGCATTTCACCAGTCCGATTCGGCGCTACCCAGATCTGCTGGTGCATAGGGTGATCAAGGCGATATTGAGCCAGTCCCGCTACCAGCTACCCACCTTGCCAGAGCCCGGCGAAGCCCATGCCAAGCTCAGCAAGCGTTTGGCCGGACGGGTCAGTGCCCCCAAGCAGCCCTTGGAAAAGCCGCGCAAATCCAGCGCCGAGGAGCAGGCCTGGCAGGCCGCTGGCCTGCACTGCAGCGCCAATGAGCGGCGGGCCGACGAGGCCAGCCGCGATGTCGAGGCCTGGCTCAAGTGCAAGTACATGC
>JBAXEN010000525.1:0-1961 GCA_037140415.1 Betaproteobacteria bacterium
GGACAAGAAAGTGCAGAAGAAGTAAGGAATGACCATGGAAACACGTGCAACCCTGAGGGGCGTTCGTCTGTCGGTCGACAAGGGCCGACTGGTGGCCGATCTCATCCGCGGCAAGAAGGTCGACCAGGCGCTCAATATTCTGAACTTCACCCAGAAGAAGGCCGCTGTCATCATCAAGAAGGTCGTCGAATCTGCGATCGCCAATGCCGAGCACAACGACGGTGCTGATATTGACGAACTCAAGGTCAAGACCATCTATGTTGAGCAAGGCGCCACGCTCAAGCGTTTCTCCGCGCGCGCCAAGGGCCGCGGCAATCGCATCAGCAAACCCACGTGCCATGTGTACGTGACCGTCGGCAACTGATAGAGGAAGAAGCAGGACATGGGACAGAAAATCAACCCGACCGGTTTCCGCCTCGCGGTCAGCCGCAATTGGTCTAGCCGTTGGTATGCCAGCAACCGTGACTTCGCCGGTATGTTGGCCGAAGACATCAAGGTGCGCGAGTACCTCAAGGTCAAGCTCAAGAACGCCGCCGTCTCGCGCGTGCTGATCGAGCGCCCGGCCAAGAACGCCCGCATCACCATTTTCTCGGCACGCCCGGGCGTGGTGATCGGCAAGAAGGGCGAGGACATCGAGAACCTGAAAAAGGAACTCAGCCGTCAGCTCGGCGTGCCGGTCGCGGTCAACATCGAAGAAGTGCGCAAGCCCGAAGTCGATGCCAAGCTGATTGCAGACTCGATCACCCAGCAGCTGGAAAAGCGCATCATGTTCCGCCGCGCCATGAAGCGTGCGATGCAAAACGCGATGCGTTTGGGCGCTCAGGGCATCAAGATCATGTCCTCGGGCCGTTTGAATGGCATCGAGATCGCCCGTTGCGAGTGGTACCGCGAAGGCCGTGTGCCGCTGCATACCCTACGCGCCGATATCGACTACGGCACTTCCGAAGCCAAGACCACCTACGGTGTGATTGGCGTGAAGGTCTGGGTCTACAAGGGTGACACCCTCGGTCGTGGTGATTCTCCAGGCGCCCGTCTGGATGCCGCACCGTCGGAAGAAGAGCGCAAGCCGCGCGGTCCGCGCCGCGATGGTCGTCCCGGTGGGGGTGACCGTCCAGGCGCCCGCCGTGGTCCTCGCACCAGCGGTGCACCTGCCGATGGCAGTGACAAGCCGGCCGAAGCCACCGCAGGTGGTGAGGCCCCGAAAACCACCGTTAAGCGCGTACGCAAAGCCGCGCCAGCTGCAGCAGCTGACGGTAAGACCGAGTGATCGGTCTCTTTAGGAGATAGAAAATGCTGCAACCTGCCCGCAGAAAATACCGCAAGGAACAAAAAGGCCGTAACACCGGTGTTGCCACCCGTGGCAACACGGTGGCCTTTGGTGACTTCGGCCTCAAGTGCACCGACCGCGGTCGCCTGACCGCCCGTCAGATTGAGGCCGCACGCCGTGCGATCTCCCGCCACGTCAAGCGCGGCGGCCGCATCTGGATCCGCGTCTTCCCGGACAAGCCGATTTCGCAAAAGCCTGCCGAGGTCCGTATGGGCAACGGCAAGGGCAATCCGGAGTACTACGTGGCTGAGATTCAGCCCGGCAAGATTGTGTTTGAGATCGTGGGTGTGCCCGAAGAGCTGGCGCGCGAGGCCTTCCGCTTGGCTTCGGCCAAGCTGCCGCTGCGCACCACCTTCGTCAGCCGCATGATCGGCCAGTGATCCAGGAGACCAAACATCATGAAAACCTCTGAATTGCGTCAAAAGGATGTGGACGGCTTGAAGACCGAGGTCAAGGAGCTGCAGAAAGCGCACTTCAACCTGCGCATGCAAAAAGCCACCCAGCAGCTGAACAACACCGGGCAGCTGCGCGTGACCCGCCGCGCCATTGCTCGCGCCAAGACCATCCTGGCCGAGACCGTTGCCAAAGGAGCTGCCAAATGAGCGAAACCAAAAAACTCACCCGCACCCTGATC
>JBAXEN010000526.1:0-1960 GCA_037140415.1 Betaproteobacteria bacterium
GCAAGACCGGTCACGATGGACCGGAATCGTCGGTCACGTTCGCCGGAATACGCACTCTTGGCTCTTACGCCGAAAATCGCCCGATGTTCGTCATCTCCAAACTGCTGTCTGCCATCACCCAGCCTGTGTTCTGGCTGGCCTTGTGGTGGGCCTTAGCGCTGCTGATGTTGGCGCGCTGGCGCCGCACGGCCACGCTCATGCTGTGGACCGGCCTGGCCGTGCTGGGTTTGCTGGGCTTCAGAGCGCTGCCCGACGCCTTGCTAAGGCCGTTGGAAAACCGCTATCCGGTGCCGAGCGCCGAGGCGGTGGGCCGGCATGTGGGGGTGATCGTGCTTGGCGGTGCGGTGGGTCACCCTGACAGCTATACCGCGCACGGTCAGGTGCCCTTGGGCGATGCCGCCGAACGCATGACGGTGCCTGTGGGCCTTCTGCGCCAGCATCCCAAGCTGGAGCTGGTGTTCTCCGGCGGGGAAGGGCGCTTGCTCACCACCGGCGTCACAGAGGCGGAGCTGGCCCGCGCTTTCTACCAGCAGCAGGGGCTGGACATGACGCGGGTGCAACTGGAGAGCGGCTCGCGCAGCACCCGAGAAAACGCTCAGCAGGTGGCCCGTCTGCTGGGCGATCGCTGCAAGCAGCCCTGGCTGCTCGTGACCTCGGCCTGGCACATGCCGCGCTCGATGGATGAGTTTGAGGCGGAGTTTGGCAAGCGCGGCTGCAAGATCACGCCCTACCCGGTGGACTTCATGACTGGCACCTCAACCGCTGTGACCGAATACGAGCTGGCCGCTAGTCTGGTGCGCTGGCAGACCGCGCTGCATGAGTGGCTGGGTATCTGGGCTTATCGGCTGACGCGGTGAGGCGCTGAATTGCTCAGGGCGGGAGCGGCCCCGCTGCAGCACAGGCCCTGGCCTTGGCTTATCCTCAGACCCTATGAGAATTTTTCTTCGTTGCCTGCTCTTGGCTCTGGCTTGGCTGCACTTTGTGGCGCAAGCGGGGGAGCTGGCTGACAAACTCAAGGGCGGTCAGCATGTGCTGCTGATGCGCCATGCTTATGCGCCTGGCGTGGGCGATCCGCCGGGCTATACGCTCGAGCGGTGCGAGACGCAGCGGGTGCTCAATGAGGAGGGGCGCAGTCAGTCGCAGCGCATCGGGCGCTGGCTGCGCGCTCAAGGGCTGGAGGGTGCTCGGGTCTATGCGAGTCCCTGGTGCCGCTGTACACAGACTGCCGAGCTGCTGGGCCTGGGCAGCGTGACAGTAGAGCCTTCGCTGGCGTCGTTCTTTGACCAGCCCGATCAGGCCGCCGGCAGCAACAAGCGTCTGCAAGCCTTCATTGCGAAGTCACTGGCTGGCAAGCAAGCGCAGCCACTGGTTTTGGTGACGCACCATGTGAACATCCGTGAGTTCATGGGCAAAGACATAGGCTCTGGCGACATGGTGCTGGCGCGGGTCGACGGCCAGGGCCGAATGGTCAACTACCGCATTTACCCCAGCCCTTGAAAGACAGGTGAAAACGATGCTGATCAGACGCACCTTGCTTGTGGCCATACTGCTTGCGGCGACGGTTGCCACCGGCCAAACCAGCCAGCCGCTGGCTCCCTTGCAGTCGATTGCCGCACTGGATGTGCCGCGCTATATGGGGCGCTGGTACGAGATCGCCAAGCTGCCCAACTGGTTTCAGCGCAAGTGTGTGGCCGATACATCAGCCACCTACCGCCTGCTGCCCGACGGCCGAGTGGAGGTGCTCAACCAGTGCCGCAGGGAGAGCGGCGAGATGGACCAGGCCCTGGGCGCGGCGCGCCAAATTGGCCCAGCCACATCGGCCAAGCTGCAGGTGCGCTTTGCGCCGAGCTGGCTGTCGGTGTTGACCTTTGTCTGGGGCGATTACTGGGTGATTGACCTGGACGAGCGCTACGAGCTGGTGGCCATCAGCGAGCCCAAGCGGCAGTATCTGTGGATCCTG
>JBAXEN010000527.1:0-1943 GCA_037140415.1 Betaproteobacteria bacterium
GCATAGGCTGGAGCATGGCCATGGCTTGCGATGCGGTGCTGGCCTCGGAGACGGCACGCTTTACCCAGGTGTTTCGCCATGTCGGCGTCTCACCCGATGGCGGCGCTATTTATTTTTTGACCCAGCACCTGGGCCTGCTCAAGGCCAAGGAATTGACCATGTCTGGCCGTCGCATCGATGCCCAGGAAGCCGAGGCTTTGGGCCTGGTCAACCGGGTGCTGCCCGACGCCGAGCTCGACGCGCAGGCGCTGGCCTATGCCCGCGAGCTGGCCAGCGGGCCCACCTTTTCGTATGGCACCGCCAAGAAGCTGTTCAAGCAGATGTACCAGCCCACCCTCGAAGCCTATTTGGACGCCGAGCTGTGGGCACAGAGCACGAATTTGATGACCGAAGACCACCGCGAAGGCGTGCAGGCCTTTTTCGACAAGCGCAAGCCGGTGTTCAAAGGCCGCTAAAGGCCAGGGAGTTTTGCCATGAGTGAGCATGTCCGCATCGGACGCAGCCCGCAGCATGAGGGCATCGCCATCATCACCATCGACCGGCCGCCGCGCAATGCCATGAGCTTGCAAGCGCACCGTGAGCTGCTGGCGGCGGTGCGCCAGACCCACGACGACCTGACGGTGCAGTGCGTGATCATCACCGGCGCGGGCGACAAGTCTTTCGTGGCCGGCGGCGACCTCAACGAGCATGTGCAGCTCGATGCGCAAAGCGCGCAGCTGCGCACCGCCGTCATTCGCGATGTGTTTACCGCGGTGCGCCGCCACCGGGTGCCGGTGATTGCGGCGGTCAACGGCTATGCCCTGGGCGGTGGCCTGGCCCTGATGGCTTCCTGTGACATGGTGGTGGCGGCCGATAGTGCCCGCTTCTCACTGCCCGAGGTCAAAGTGGGGGTGATGGGGGGTACCCGGCATCTGCGGCGCATCGTGCCCGACAAGGTGGTGCGCATGATGGCTTTTACCGGCAAGATGGTCGATGCCCACTACTTTCACGCGCTGGGCGTCATTCATGAGGTGGTGCCGTTGGCCGAATTGATGCCTGTCGCCACCCGCCTGGCGCTGGAGATCTGCGAGCACAGCCCGCAGTGCATCGAGCTGATGAAGGAAACCCTGAACCTGACCGAGCACATGGAGCTCGACGAGGGCTATCACGTTGAGTGCTATGCCACCTCGATCATCAAGTCCACGCCGCAGGCGCAGGAGGCGGTGCGGGCGGTGCTGGAAAAGCGCAAACCCGACTTCAAACGCGTCTGAAGCCCTGTTGCGGCGTCTTTAGCGGCGTCTCTAGCGGCGTCTCTAGCGGCGTCTCTAGCGGGGCTTGCGCGGGGCTTTGACCGGCTTGGCCGCCTTAGCGCGCAGCGCCGCAACCAGCGCCAACATGCCCCAGTGCCGCGCCTGACCGGGCTCATCAAAAACGCTGTCGGGCGCGCGGTGAAAAGACAGCGCCACCACCCGCCCCTGGCGGGCATAGGTAAAGGGCGGCAGGCCAGCGGCTTCGAACTGCGGTCGGCTTTGGGCGTCGACCTTGAGGTAGAGCTGCTCTTGAAACACCAGGCCAAACATCAAGCCCTCATGGAAGAGCCCGTGACCGCTGAACATGCGGCGGGCACTGATCTGCCCGATCGGCGCAAACAGCTCCCGCACAAAAGTGACGAATGACGACTCTGCAGTCACAGCGCCTGCACCTGCTCGGGATCCGGCCGCTCCAGCCACTGCTCAAACTCATCGGCCAGCTGCTGCGCGGCCCTGGCTGCCGTGGTCCAGGCTTGGATGCGCGCGGGCAGGTCCGTGGCATAGCGGGTGAAGTCGGTGCGGTCAGGCAGCTTGGCGTTTGGCAAGGTCCTGACCCACTCGGGGTCGGGCGCAAGCAGCAGCATGCGGTCCAGAAATGGCGTGCTTTTGTGCCGCCACTTCAAGGCCTTGTCCAGCCAGCCCGGCACCACCTGG
>JBAXEN010000528.1:0-1943 GCA_037140415.1 Betaproteobacteria bacterium
GTACCCAGGCCGATCTGCACTCCTTCGGATTGACGCTGCTGCAGACGGCCTACAGCCATTTGGACATGGAGACGCTTCGCGCGCTTGACCCTAGATCCAGTGATTATTCGATGTCGCGCAAGGAGTTGGAACACAAGCTCACCCGACTGTCCGCATCAGGGCCCGACAGCCAGGCCCGGGATCAGGCCCGGCAATTTCTTCAGGACGCCCGTAACCCCTCCTCGATGGCCAACCTGATCATGCTTTGCATGGAGATGGCAGACACGCAAGTACATACGGCCGCCCGATGGGCCAACCGCCAGTTCTCTGGTGAAAAATTGCAGGCGCTGATGAACCATCCTTCACTGGCGCAGGTGGCCTGATGTCCGGCCCCCATCATCAGCAGATGCCATCAGACTATGCTGCAGCCCTGCTTGCTCTTGCGCAGCATGAGGGCTTGCAAGCACAGTTGCAGGAGCAAGACCCCAGCCTCCTGTGGAGGCGGGCTCAAATGGTGGCGCAGCTTCTGCCCCATCCCGTTGACGGGCAGCGGGCGCTGTTGAGCGTGACGGTGCGGCCTCTGCAGGCCGAACTGTTCGGCCTGGACGCTGCCAGCTTGTGCCAGGCTTTGCGCTGGCTCTTTCAAACTGAAGCCGATCTTCTGGCTCCGCAACAATGGGCTCTGGGCATCGACGATGAGGACCAACTCGTGCTGGGCATCGACTTGTCCCTGACCGAGTGCACGCCACAGACGCTGCTGCCGCGTGTGGCGCAGGGGTTTGACCTTGGGCAGACGCTGTCCGAGCTCTGGGACGCGCTGGCTGTTGCCCAAGAACGCTCATGAGCGCTCATGAAAGCTGAGCCCTGATCGGGGGCTCCCTCACAGTGGGGTTCGTTTACGGCAGCGCATGCCACAGGGCGGCCAGTGGCTTGTCCAGATTCAGGGGCAATGAACTCTAGTTGTTGGTACTGACCCGCTGGATGCGGGCGCTACCCGCGCAATTGGAAGACGCTCCTGAGCTGGGCTGCCTGCTCAGGCGTCAGGGGATCGCCTTCGAAGACCGCCGTCAGCGCCGCGCGGATGTCGGTCAGGTCCATGTTGGCGATCTTCTGATGGTTGGTTCCCCGCGCCAGAATCATGGGCACGGACATGGGCAGGCCCAGGTCTCTGGCCTTGCCCAGCGTGCGTTCCAGAATCCCGGCTTTCTGCGGATCGGCCAGGTATTTCAATTCCTCCTGAGCCAGTATCTCGCGCGTCTCGGTGACCCCGGTCAGTTGCAGGTTGAGGTCGGCCTGGTGTTGTTCCTCCGAGCTCAAAGGGTCGCGCGGCGTATTGCGGATGGCCTCAATATGTTCCTTGAAGTAGTCCTCTTCCACCTCTCGGTAGAGCTGTTCGCGCGTCTGCAGCGGCAGGGTCTGGTCCAGCACCATCGGGTTTCGGTAGACGGCGCGTTCCAGCGTGCCGGCCACCATGCCGTTCATGGCCTTGAGTTCCGCCAGATCGGTGCTGCGGGCGTATTCGACATGCTGGTGTGCAAATTGAAGGGCATCGGTCAGGTTGCTCCAACCTCCGCCCTTGAGCTGCGCCTGGATGCGTGCACTCAGTTGCGGTCCCTGCTGGGCCAGTGCGCTGGCCTGGGCTGCCGCGGCGCTTTGCGGCTGCGGGTAAGAAATCACCCGGCTACCCGGGGCGAAGTTGAAAGCCTCGTCGCGCGCATTGAGGTTGGTCACCCCGGCGTGATCCTCGTTCTGCGAACCGTCATGGCCGTGTAACTGGCGCAGGCCTGCAAAGGCGCCTGCACCCAGCGCGGTGCCGGTCATCATGGCGTCGGCGGGTCGAAAGTCGGTGGAAATCGCATCCTTGAACCTTTGCTGACGCACGGCTTCGTAGAAGTAGTCATTCATGGTCCGGGCCAGCGCTGCGGGCGTGCTGGCCTCGAGCTTGAGCGTGTCCACCGCCCGGC
>JBAXEN010000529.1:0-1902 GCA_037140415.1 Betaproteobacteria bacterium
CTTCTGGGCTTTTTCCTTGGCCTGCTTTTCCGCCTTTTCCTCTGCCTTTTGTTTTTCTTGCTCTTTGCGGCGCTTTTCTAGAGCCAGTTCTGCATTGCGCGCTTCCTGCTGAAGGCGCGCCGGTGGCGGTGGCGGGGGTGCCGGCTGCTCCCGAGGCGGGGGCGGGGGCGCTGGGGGAGGGGGCGTGGGGGCGGCCTCTGGGGCTGTCGCGGCAGGAGCGGCCGGCTGTTCAGCGGGTGCCCAGATCTCAGCGCTCAAGGCCACCGCCGGGTCGGTGCGCGACCAGTTGACGCCCCAGGCCAGGGCCAGCAAGAGCAGCGTGTGGGCCAGCAGCGACAGCGCCAGCGCCGGCCCGGACCCGCCGGCTGGGGGCGGGTTGAGGTCCTGGGCCGACACTGAGTTCATGGCCGTGGTCTGCTCAACTTCCGGTCTGCACCGACAGCGCGATGCGACTGACGCCGGCCTTGTTGAGGGCGTCCATCACTTTGACGACCACTTCATAGCGTATGGATTTATCGGCGCTGATCAGCACGGGCGTGGCCTGCTCGCCTTCAGGCACAGCCGGTTGCAGGCGCTTGACCGCCTGCCCGACCTCGGCCAGGGTCGTGGGTTGGCTGGCTGCGCCGCTGGCCTTGATCTCGATGCCCTCGTTCTTGGCGATTTGCACCTGGATGGGCTTGACTGGCTGTGTGGCGGCCTTGCCCACCCGGGGCAGGGCGATCATGCTGGGGGTGATCAGGGGGGCGGTGACCATGAAGATGATGAGCAGCACCAGCATCACGTCGATGAAGGGCACCATATTGATCTCGTTGATGGTGCGCCGACCCCGGCCTCGGCCTCGGCCCTGTACGCTGGCCATGGCTTCAGTGGCCGGACGCCGAATGGGCGCCCAGATTGCGCTGCAAGATGTTGGAGAACTCTTCAATGAAGGTCTCCAGCCGATTGGCCACGCGGTCGATGTCGTGGGCAAAGCGGTTGTAGCCGATGACCGCCGGTATCGCTGCGAACAGACCGATGGCGGTGGCCACCAGGGCCTCAGCAATGCCCGGGGCCACGGTGGCCAGGGTCACTTGCTCCAGCGCGGCCAGACCGGTGAAGGCGTGCATGATGCCCCAGACGGTGCCAAACAGGCCCACATAGGGCGAGACCGAACCGACCGTGCCCAGAAAGGATAAATTAGCCTCTATGGCGTCGAGCTCGCGCTGGTAGCTCGCCCGCATGGCTCGGCGCGCGCCGTCGAGCAAGGTGGGTGCGTCGTTGACCCGGCGCTCCCTGAGTTTTTGGAATTCACGCATGCCGCTGGCAAAGATGCGCTCCATCGGCCCGGTGTCTTTGGCATTGCGCAAGGCGGTGGCGTACAAATCGTTCAAGCTGGTCCCTGACCAGAACTCGCGGTCGAAGGCGTCGTTCTGGGTCTTGACGCGCTTGATCCGAATCAGCTTGCTGAAGATGGCAGTCCAACTGGCCAGGGACATGCCGATGAGGATCAGCACCACGGCCTTGACCACCCAACTGGCGTTGAGCAGAAGCGGGATGATGGACATTTCGTGGTTCATGGGCTGGCTTGGAGTTGTTGCAGAACCAGGGCAGGAATGCGGCTGGGCTTGAGGCTGAGCGCGTTGACCCAGCCCAGCCGTATTGTCGCCTCGCACAGCAGGCTTTCATCGGCTTGGAGGCGGGCTTGTTGGACCAGATGCAGGCTGCCGCGGCCCATCTCTGTGAGGGCGGCGCTGACCCGCAGTTCGTCGTCCAGCCGGGCTGGTCTGAGGTAGCGTACTGCGGTTTCGCTGACCACGAACATGCCGCCGCTGCTGTCGCGCAGGGCCTGCTGCGAGATGCCCAGCGAGCGCAGCCATTCGGTGCGGGCGCGTTCGAAGTATTTGAGGTAGTTGGCGTAGAAGA
>JBAXEN010000530.1:0-1898 GCA_037140415.1 Betaproteobacteria bacterium
CGTCGTAGTCCTTGTAGGCCCGCTGGTCCCAGACCTTGACCGCACTGCGGTTGCGCCCTTTTTCCTGGCCTATGCGTATGCCTTGCGGGTTGTAGCCGTTGGCACCAAAGGGCGATGTGCCGCCGGTGCCTATCCACTTGCTACCGCCCTCGTGCCGCTCTTTTTGCTCTTCGAAGCGTTTTTTGAGCGTCTCCATCAGTTCATCCCAGCCCAGCTTTTCGATCTTGGCTTTTTCTTCGGGGCTCAGTTCGAGCTCCAGCGTCTTGCGCAGCCACTCCAGGGGGATGTCTTTGGAAAAGTCGGCCACCATCTCCACGCCCTTGAAGTAGGCGCCGAAAGCCCGGTCGAACTTGTCGTAGTGCTTCTCGTCCTTGACCATGATGGCCCGACTGAGAAAGTAGAAGTCGTCAATCTTCCAGGCGCTCTCGCCGTCGGTGCCGCTGTGCGGGCCAACCACGCCAGCGCGCAGCGCGTCGAGCAGACTGAGCATCTCGTGGGCCGACACCGGCAGCTTGGCCGAGCGCAGGGTGTAGAAAAAATCGATCAGCATGTCCTAGCCCTCCACACCCAGCGGTGCTGCATGTCCTGCCGGCTGCTTTGGGCAGCGGCCGCAGATCACCCGGCATCGGGCGGTGATCATGCCTCTTCACTCTGGCGGCTGTCGCGCCACTGGCGGGCCCAGCGCTTGCCCAGGCCCGCGCCCAGCCCGACCAGCACGATGCCGCCCATGGAGGCCACGCCGTAGCCGGGTGCAAACAGGTCCAGCCCGGTGAGCTGGCCCAGCCCAAATCCCAGCAGCGCGCCAGCGACAAAGCCGATCGCGTCGCTAAAGCCTTCCAGCCAGGGCGTGTGCTTGCCTGCCATCGCCTTCCCTGTGCCTGGCTGGGCTCAGCGGTTGCGCTGGTTCATGAAAACCAGCTTTTCAAACAGCGTCACATCCTGCTCGTTCTTGAGCAGCGCGCCCACCAGGGGCGGTACCGCAACCTTCTCGTCTTTGCTGTGCAGTGCCTCGGCACCGATGTCTTCGGCCAGCAAGAGCTTGAGCCAGTCCAATAGCTCCGAGGTCGAGGGTTTTTTCTTCAGGCCCGGCAGGTTGCGCACGTCGTAGAAGGTCTTCATGGCTGCGCTGAGCAGCTCCTGCTTGATGCCGGGGAAGTGCACGTCAACGATTTTTTTCATCGTCTCAGCGTCGGGGAACTTGATGTAGTGAAAGAAGCAGCGACGCAGGAAGGCGTCGGGCAGCTCTTTTTCATTGTTGGAGGTGATGAACACCAGCGGCCGGTGCTTGGCGCGGATCAGCTCGCGGGTTTCATAGACATAGAACTCCATGCGGTCGATCTCGCGCAGCAAGTCGTTGGGAAATTCGATGTCGGCCTTGTCAATTTCATCGATCAGCAGGGCCACCGGCTGGTCGGCGGTGAAGGCCTGCCAGAGCACGCCCTTGACGATGTAGTTGTGAATGTCCTTGACCTTCTCCTCGCCCAATTGCGAGTCGCGCAGGCGCGAGACTGCGTCGTATTCATACAGGCCCTGCTGGGCCTTGGTGGTCGATTTGATGTGCCACTGCAGCAGCGGCATCTGCAAGGCGGTGGCCACTTCTTCGGCCAGCATGGTCTTGCCGGTACCCGGTTCGCCCTTGACCAGCAGGGGCTTTTTCAGGGTGGCGGCGGCATGCACCGCCAGCATCAGGTCGTCGGTGGCAACGTATTGGTCTGAGCCTTTGAATTTCATGGTGTGGGGCGGGTCTAGGGCGGCCGCTTCGCTGTGGGAGAGCAGGTGCCGCAGGTGTCAGGAAGGATTCAGGTCGGCTGCGTGCCGGTGGCTATAATTCGCGGGTTTTTTCAGTCGACCCTTAGATTGTGCGCTCAAAATGACGAAGCTGTTTTCCATGATTTTCG
>JBAXEN010000531.1:0-1881 GCA_037140415.1 Betaproteobacteria bacterium
TTTGCCGCGGTCATGACCTCGGGCTATGCGGTGTCGGCCTCGCTGCTGGGCGAGCCCGACGTTGAGATCTACACCATGACCGAGAACCTCTCGGTGGTGCAAAACGTCACAGCAGCGCTGAAGATCCCGGTCATCGCCGATACCGATACCGGCTACGGCAACGCCATCAACGTCATGCGCACCGTGCGCGAGTTCGAACGCGCGGGTGTGAGCGCCGTCATTTTTGAAGACCAGGAAGTACCTAAGCGCTGCCCTTGCGTCGCCTCTGTCATTGAGATCCTGCCGCCCGAGGAAAGCGCGGCCAAGATCCGTGCAGCGGTCCACGCCCGGAAAGACCCTGACCTCATCATCATTGCCCGAACCGACGCCCTGACCGAAGAAGAAGCGATCGTCCGCGCCAAGATGTATGTAGAGGCCGGCGCCGATCTGATTCAGCCCATCAGCCGCTGCTTCAAAGATTTCGCGGGCCTCAAGCGCCTGCGCGAAGCCTGCGGGCGGCCGCTATCGCTGCAGTTGCTGGGCTGGCTCGAGACTGACCTCAGCCCGCAGCAGGTGCAGGAGGTCGCGGGCCTGGCCGTTCACCCGCTGGTGGGCCTGTTTACCGCCTACAAAGCCTTGGAAGCGAACTTTGCCCATTTGGCCCAGCACCACCAAACCCACAAGCTTCCGCAGGCGGTGGCGCAGATGGACGAATTCAAGAAATTCATAGGCTTTGCTGAGGTGGAGGCATTGCAAAGCGCCTTCATGACCGGCCGGCCGGTCGCTACCCAGGGCTGAGCCCTTTGCCGGCTAAGACCGGACCGAACTCGGTGTAATTCCTAGGTATTCTTTTTGGCGCATGGGCTCATCATGAGACATGGCCACCTCGACCGCCCTGGATGCTGCCCGCAGCGAGCTGCAGAGTTTGCTGCGGGCGGGCGCCGTCGACGACGGTGCGGTGGTGCGGCTGCTCGATCGGCTGCTGCAGCTCGCTTGCGAACTCAGAGCATCGGACCTGCACTTTGAGCCTTATGAAGGCTCGTACCGGGTTCGAATACGCATAGACGGGCAGTTGCAGGAATGCATGGCCCCGCCTCTGGCCTTGCGCGATCGGCTGGTCTCGCGCATCAAGGTGCTGGCCAAGCTCGACATCGCAGAAAAGCGCTTGCCGCAAGACGGGCGGCTGCGCCAGGCGCTGCCCGGCCAGGCGGCAGCTGACTTTCGGGTCAGCAGCTTGCCGACCGTGCATGGCGAAAAGCTGGTGCTGCGGCTGATCGACAGCGCACCGGCTCAAATGGCGCTCGACGCCCTGGGCTACGACAGCGCCCAACAAGCGAGCTTGCTGCAAGCCCTGGCTCGCCCTCACGGCATGATCTTGGTGACCGGGCCCACCGGTTCGGGCAAGACGCTGTCGATGTACAGCTGCCTGCAGCGGCTCAACTGCCACGGGGTCAATATCTGCACCGCCGAAGACCCGGCTGAGATCGTGTTGCCGGGCATCAACCAGGTCAGCATCAATGAAAAAGCAGGGCTGGATTTTGCAGCCGCCCTGCGTGCTTTTTTGCGTCAGGATCCGGATGTGATCATGGTCGGCGAGATCCGCGACCTCGAGACGGCCGACATGGCGCTCAAGGCGGCGCAAACCGGGCACCTGGTGTTTTCCACACTGCACACCAACGACGCGCCAAGCACCTTGCTGCGCCTGCGGCAGATGGGGGTGGCCGCCCACAATATCGCGGCCAGCGTGGTGCTCATTACCGCCCAGCGCCTGCTGCGCCGACTGTGCCCGCACTGCCGCCAGGTGGTCCAGCGGCCCGCGCCTTTGCTGCGCGATGCGCAATGCCCGTCGCAGTGGCTGGCATCCGAATGGCCCCTCTACCAGGCGATGGGCTGCGCCCTGTG
>JBAXEN010000532.1:0-1880 GCA_037140415.1 Betaproteobacteria bacterium
AGCCACCGCGGCCGAGGCGGTGGTGTGGTCGACAAAGCAGGCCCCAGGTTTCATGCCGGCCAGGGCACCGTCGGCCCCCAGCACCACCGAACGCAGGTCATCGTCATTGCCGACGCAGCAAAAAACGATGTCAGCCTGCTGAGCGGCCTCACGTGGGGTGGGGGCGCTACTGCCGCCGAATTCCTGCACCCAGGCCTGGGCCTTGGCGGGGTTGCGGTTGTAGACGGTGACCGTGTGGCCGGCGCGAGCGAGGTGGCCGGCCATGGGAAAGCCCATCACGCCCAGGCCTAAAAAGGCCACAGATCGAGGGCTGATGCTGTCGTAGGTGCGGGCATTGCCGGATGCGTTGCTCATGGGGGTCCTTGGAAAATGTCAACCCGCCGGTGGCGGGCCACATCCAACTTGGCGGTGGCGACGGTCTGTTGCCCAGTGTTGACCAACGCACGCCCGACCAACTGCGCCGCATCCAGGGGCAGGCCAGCGCCACCACCGCGACCGGCACGCCAGCTGCCACCGGCGCGCCCGAGGCCAAAGGCACCGCCCAACGCTCGGCTGCTCCTTCGGCAGGTTACGGGGGCAAGATTGTTCAGCTGATCAAGGACAACACCAAATTCACCGACCCCAACTCCGGCCAACCCTCGGTGGTGGTGTTGGTGCGCACCTCGCCGCAGGGCAAGATCACTGAATCGCGCATCACCAGCTCCAGCGGCAACCGCGCCTTCGATGAGGCGGTGCTGCGCGGTATCCAGAAAATGGAACTCGTGCCCAAGGATATCGACGGCAGGGTGCCCGAGGTGCTGCTGCGCGAGGGGCTGGAGCTCAAGGTCACCCTGTGAAGCGATAGTGGTCCCGCGCGGGGCTCGTCATGCGGATCGCGTGGTTTTCTCAGCAGCGCCCACCCGTGCGCCCTGCTTTGATGGGCCCTAAAAATGCAGCGACTGATCAAACGCCGCATTGCGCCGAGGGCGGCGCTCCCACACCCGTTTCACGCCGCTGCGCCTGACCCGGCGTGCTGGCCGGGGGTGCAAGGTTTCAAAGGCCTGATGAGGACACCTTACCGTAAGGTAAAGCTGAAGTGGACGACGATCTCGTTGGCGACGACGTCAAAGCGTGACCACCAACCCTGGCCGACGCCGAAGTCAGCACGGTTGAAGGCGATGCTGCCGCTGAAGACATCGGGGGCAGACAGCTTGACCGACGCCTGCACCTCGCGCGACTGTCCCTTGATCTCCAACCGGCCCAGTGCTTCGAACTGCTGAGCTCCGGTGGGCTTGATGGCTTGCAGCACGAAGGTGGCGCTTGGATGCGCCGCCACATGAAACCAGGCCGGGCCCATCAGTTCTTGGTCAATCTTGCTCAAGCCGGTGTCGATGCTGGCCAGATCGATCGTCAAGCTGGCTTCGGCCTGATCGAGCCGAGCGGTGTTCAGGTTAACGCGGGCACTGAAGCTCTTGAACTTGCCGCCCATCTTCAGGCCGAAGGCCTTGTACTCAAAGCGCATGCTGCTCTTTTCGGGCACCAATGCCTCGGAGTTCAGCGCCTGCACCGGCATCACCAGGCCCAGACCCCAGGCCAGCCCGCAAGCCAAAACAAAGGCAAGACGGCCAAGCCAGGGCCGCAGCATCCGAACGCCCGGCCCCAAGCCACTGACGCCTCTGAATAAAAAGCTGCAGACGCAGGCGGGCAGCAGGCTGGCTGGTGAAGGTTCAGCCCGGGCCATGGCTGAGGCTACTCGTAGACGATTTGGGCCAGCCCCTTGTCGGCCTGGGCCATGGCACTGGCCAGGGCGGCGTCGGTGGGGTAGATGCGGGCGGCCTCGCCCAGTTGCAGGTCGGCGGTGGCGCCTTCGCGAAAGATGCTCAGGCGCAGCGGCAGGCCCA
>JBAXEN010000533.1:0-1875 GCA_037140415.1 Betaproteobacteria bacterium
TAGGCTTGGCCCTTGCCGTGCTGCTCATTCTGGACTACACGTTCAAGTTTTCGGCCGTCATGTCGCTCATGACGCCCGTGATCCTCATCGGCGGGATGACGCTTGGCTGGTTCACGCCCACCGAGGCCGCGTGCGGGGCCGTCATCTGGTCCCTGTTTCTGGGCTTCGTGCGCTACAGAACAATGACCCTGAAGATGCTGGCAAAGGCCACGATGGATACGATCGAAACAACGGCCTCGGTTTTGTTCATCGTCACCTCCGCATCGATCTTTGCGTGGCTGTTGACCGTATCCCAGGCTGCCGAGTCCTTGTCACAGTTGATCCTCAGCTTGACGCAGAACAAATGGGTTTTTCTGCTTCTGGTAAACGCCCTGCTGCTGTTCGTAGGGTGCTTTCTGGACACAATCGCGGCTATCACCATCCTGGTCCCGATACTGCTGCCGATCGCACTCAAGCTTGGTGTCGACCCGGTTCACTTGGGGCTGATCATGACGCTGAACCTCATGATCGGGCTGCTTCATCCACCCCTGGGCATGGTGCTTTTCGTCCTTGCACGGGTGTCGAAGTTGTCCGTCGAGCAGACCACCATGGCGATCCTGCCCTGGTTGGCGCCACTGTTCCTGTCCTTGGCAGCCATCACCTTTATCCCTGACTTGACGCTCTGGCTGCCCCGCTACGTGGGACTGCTGCGGTAAGTAGGGGGCCCCGCGGCCACCGGTCAGACCTTGCAGTCCTGGGCTTAGCTTTTGACTGGCCTTGCCGCAGCCGGTGATGAGACCGGGCTAAGTTGCGAACACCGGCTGCCGCTTTCCTGTGTGGATCAGCACCGACTTCAAGGTGGTGAATTCCTCGATGCCCGCCTCTCCGAGCTCTCGTCCGAAGCCAGAGCTTTGGTTGCCGCCAAATGGTAGTTGCAAGGCGCCGTCAAGCGCCGTATTGATCCAGACGATGCCGCTGCGCAAGCGCTTGGTGAACACCATGGCTGTATCAATGTTACTGGTCCACACACTGTTGGCCAGGGCATAGTCCATCTGGTTTGCCAGGGCCAACGCCTCCTGAGGGCTGTCGAAGCGTGTAGCGCTGAGGACCGGACCGAAGATTTCTTCACTGAAGATGGGCATGGACGGCTCGACATGATCGAAGACCACGGGTTTCATGAACAAGGATTCGCCTTTCGGCATGACGTCGCCGCAGAGCTGTGTTGCGCCTTCTCGCCTGGCCGCATCGACATAGCCCAACACGCGGTCCAGGTGTTGCCGATGGATCATTGCGCCAAGATCGGTTGTCTCCAGGAAAGGATCTCCAACCCGCAAAGCCTTCGCCTTGCCCACCAGCTTCGTCAAAAAACTGTCAGCGATCTCACGCTGAACCAACAGGCGTGACCCGGCGACACAGCATTCGCCCTGGTTGAAAAAGACAGAGGCGAGGGCTCCGTCAGCTGCGGCTTCCAAGTCTGCATCCTGGAACACGAGGGTGGCACCTTTGCCGCCCAGTTCCACGGAAGAACGCGCCAAGTGCTCGCCGGCACGAGCGATGACTTGGCGGCCCACCCGCGTGGACCCGGTGAAGGAGAGCATGTCGACGCCTGGATGGGCCGAAAGTGCGGTGCCGGCGATGTGCCCATAGCCGGTGACGACATTCATGACCCCCGGTGGCATTCCTGCCTCCATGGCCAGTGACGCCAACTCTAGTGCTGTTCCTGAAGTCAACTCGGAGGGCTTGACCACACAGGTGCAACCGGCCGCGAGCGCAAATGGCAGCTTCTTGGCAAGGGTCTCGACAGGGAAATTCCAGGGGATGATGAGGCCAACAACGCCAACAGGCTCGCGCAAGACGATGCCCGTTCGATTGGCGCCGATGGACGAGTATGCCAGC
>JBAXEN010000534.1:0-1865 GCA_037140415.1 Betaproteobacteria bacterium
TCGAACAGGGTCAGCACCCAGCGGCCCTGCTCGGTGTCGGCAAAGTAGTTGGTGTTCTCGATGCCGCCGGCACAGCCTTCCAGGGTTTGCAGCTCTCCAAGCCCCAGGCTGAGCAGGAAGTCGGCAGCCTCGTCGAACGAGACTTCGGTAAAAACAGCCATGCGTGGTTCGTCGGGTGAGGCTCAGAAGCGCAGGAAATTCCAGGTGCGGGCGCCGCCCTGCGCCGATCCACCGCGCACATCGGCCGGCTTGACCTCGTAGGCCGGCAGGTCCCCCTTGGGCTGGACCACGATGCTCTGGGTCTGACCGCCCACCCGCAATTCGTCAATGCGGCTGCCGCTGTCTTCGGTGCGGATGCGCTCGATGGTCTGATTGCTGCGGCCAGGCTCTAAAGCCGGGTCTGTGGGGCGAGGCAGCGCAGAACTGGTCTGGGCCAGTGCGCTGGTGGCCGCAAGCAGGGCCAGGCTGCTGAGCAAGGCGGTGTGGCGGTTCGTGGGCATGGCTGCATTGTAGGTCGCCCCCTTGCGGCCGCGCCGCTGTGGGGTCGGCTCTGAAACTGAGCCTGCGGGCCTGGGTCGGCAGCGGCTTGCCTGACAATGCGTCCATGAGCCAGAAAACCTTGCTGCTGGTCGACGGATCCAGCTACCTCTACCGTGCGTTTCATGCCATGCCCGATTTGCGCGCGGTGCCGGGCGATCCGTCCAGCCCGGCCACCGGCGCCATCCGCGGCATGATCAACATGATGCAAAAGCTGCGCAAGGATGTGCGGGCCGACTACGCCGCCTGCGTGTTTGACGCCAAGGGCCCCACCTTTCGCGACGCGATCTACTCCGCCTACAAGGCCCAGCGGGCGCCGATGCCTGATGACTTGCGCAGCCAGATCGAGCCGATTCACGAGCTGATCCGGCTGATGGGCTGGCGGGTGCTCGATGTGCCCGGTGTCGAGGCCGACGATGTGATCGGCACCCTGGCCAGCCTGGCGGCGGCCCAGGCGGTGGAGGTGATCGTCTCCAGCGGCGACAAAGACCTGTCGCAGCTGGTCAATGCGCACATCACCATCATCGACACGATGAATGGCAAGCGCCGCGATGTGGCCGGCGTGCAGGCTGAGTTTGGCGTGCCGCCCGAGCGCATGGTCGACTTTCAGGCCCTGGTGGGCGATGTGGTCGACAACGTGCCCGGTGTGCCCAAGGTGGGGCCCAAGACGGCTGCCAAATGGCTGCAGGAATACGGCTCACTCGATGCCCTGATTGCACGCGCCGGTGAGGTCAAGGGCGCTGCCGGCGAGAACCTGCGCGCCAGCCTGGCCTGGCTGCCCACCGGCCGGCAGTTGCTGACCATCAAGACCGACTGCGACCTCAGCGGCCATGTGCAGGGCCTGCCTGATTTGCAGGACCTGCATCTGGGCGAGCAGCAGGGCCCAGCCCTACAGGCTTTGTATGAGCGTTATGGTTTCAAGAGCCTCGCGCGGCAGGGCGCGGCAGGCGCGGCCGATGAGGCGGGCGCACCGCCCGCGCCGGTCGATGTGCTCAGCCGGCCCGCCTTGGACCTGCAGTATGAAACCGTGCTGAGCTGGCCGGCCCTGGATGCCTTGCTCGAGCGGCTGAGCAGCGCAGACTTGGTGGCCCTGGACACCGAAACCGACTCGCTGGTGGAAATGCGGGCGCGCATCGTCGGCCTGAGCTTCAGCCTGGGCCCGGGCCAGGCGGCCTACCTGCCCCTGGCTCACGACTACCCCGGCGCGCCCGATCAGCTGCCGCTGCAGCCGGTGCTCGAGCGCCTGCGGCCCTGGCTGGAAGATGCCGGCCGCGCCAAGCTGGGCCAGCACATCAAGTACGACCGCCATGTGTTTGCCAACCACGGCA
>JBAXEN010000535.1:0-1863 GCA_037140415.1 Betaproteobacteria bacterium
AGGGCGGCGCCGGCGGCGCCATCGGCATGGCTGCCACGGCCAAGTCCCGGCCCGATGGCTACACCTTGATGATGGCCTTGCCCAGCCTGATTACCATCCCGATTTCAGACCGCATCAGCGGCCGCGCGGCCAGTTTCCAGCCCGACCAGTTCCGCCCCATCGCGCGCCTGACGGCCGACCCCACGGTGCTGGCGGTGCGCGCCGAGAGCAAGTGGAACACCCTGGCCGACTTCATTCGTGACGTCAAGGCTCAGCCTGGCAAGATCTCCTACAGCTCCTCCGGCATCTACGGCACCACCCATGTGGCCATGGAAATCCTGGCCAACGCCGCGGGCCTGCAGTTGATCCACGTTCCCTTCGGTGGCGGTGGCCAGCAAATCCAGTCGCTGCTCGCCGGCCAGGTGGACGCCACCATGCAGACCCCGGGCGCAATTGCCGCGCACATCGTCTCGGGCAAGCTGCGCCTGCTGGCGGCCATGAGCCGCGACCGTGTGCCATCCTTGCCTGACTTGCCGACCGCGCGCGAGCTTGGCTATGACGGGGAGTTCTACCTTTGGACCGGCGTGTTCGCTCCGGCAGGTACGCCCGATGCGGTGGTCAACCGTCTGCGAACCGCCGTCAAGGCAGGCGCCGCCCACCCGACTTTCACCCAGGCCATGGCCGCTCAGCGCACGCCCATCCAGTACCTGGACGGTGAAGACTTCGCTCGCTTCCTGCAGGCCGACACGCGACGGCTCGATGCGGTGCTGACCAAGATGGGCAAGATCGAATAAGCCCCCTATTGATTGCCGAATGACCAGGATAAATTCATGAAAATCGTTAACTTCCAAACGTCTGCGGGACCCCGCGTAGGCGTGCTCGACGGCGAGCATGTCATCGATGTGCTGGCGGTGCACCAGGCCCAAGCGCTGTTTACCGCCGAGGCCGTGGCGCAGTTGGGCAATACCGTCTCGGTGATTCAGCACTGGGACCAGCTGCGTGCAGGCTTCGAACAGGCCATCGCCCGCAGCCGAGTCAGTGGGGATGGCCGCATCGCAGCCGGTCAGGCCGGCCTGCTGGCGCCGATGATTCCCAGCACCATTTTGTGCTCGGGCAGCAATTACCTGAGCCATAACGCCGAAAAAGCCAACGCCGACACCAGCGGCAAGGAGCCGGAGTTCTTTATCAAGACCGGTGATTGCGTGGTCGGCCCAGATGCGCCCATCGTGCTCGACCGGGTCCTCACGCAAAAGCTCGACGGCGAGGTCGAATTGGCGGTGGTGATCGGCAAGCCCGGTCGTCACATTCCCAAGGACCGGGCACTGGAGCACGTGTTCGGCTACACCATCGTCAATGACGTCACCGCGCGCGACCGTCAGGTTCGCCGCCGTCCGGACGGCAGCTACTGGTACGAGCTCGGCCGCGGCAAGTTCTTCGATTCCTCCGCTCCTCTGGGGCCATGCATCACCACCGCCGACGAACTGGGCGATCCGCAGAGCGTGATGGTGCGCTCCTGGGTCAACGGCGAGTTGCGCCAGATCAGCAGCACCTCGCAGATGATCTGGACCGTGGCCGAGCTGGTCCATTTCTTCTCGGTCAATGTGACCTTGCGCCCAGGCATGGTCATCATCACCGGTACGCCCAGCGGCACCGCCTGGTCCACTGACGCCGAGTTGGGCGGGCGCTGGAGCGGCACCGATGGCATGGTGCCGGCCAAGGGCTATCTGCAGGACGGCGACCGCGTGGTCTGTGAGATCGATCGGATCGGGCGGCTGGAGAACGTGGTCGTCGAAAGCCGCTGAGCCCCTACCGATTTCTCGGTGGCGGGGGGCGCTTCAATGCGTCCGGTCTTGCGCGGGTTGGGACATCAGGCGATCCGTCAGG
>JBAXEN010000536.1:0-1847 GCA_037140415.1 Betaproteobacteria bacterium
CTCGGCTTTTTGCTTTTCCTTGCGGCGCTTTTCCAGCGCCAGCTCGGCATCGCGCGCTTCCTGCTGGATACGCGCCGACGGCGGTGGCGGTGGTGGCGGCGGGGCCGGCTGCTCCTGCGGTGGCGCAGGTGTGGGCTTGGGACTTGCCTCTGGTGCGGCGGCGGCAGGCGCGGCTTGCTCAGCCAGCGGTGCCCAGATCTCGGCGCTGAAGGCCACGGTCGGGTCGGTGCGCGACCAGTTCACCCCCCAGGCCAAGGCCAGCACCAGCAGGGCGTGGGCGAGCAGGGACAGTGTCAGCGCCGGCCCGGAGCTGCCGGCCGCGGGCGGGTTGAGGTCTTGGGCGGGCGCTGCGTTCATGGCCTGCGCGCTGCTCAATTTCCGGTTTGCACCGACAGCGCAATGCGGCTGACGCCGGCCTTGTTCAGGGCGTCCATCACCTTGACCACCACCTCATAGCGCACCGACTTGTCGGCGCTGATCAGCACCGGCGTGGCCTGCTCGCCTTCTGGGACCGCCGGCTGCAGGCGCTTGACCGCCTGCCCCACATCGGCCAGGGTGCTGGCCTGACTGTTGCCGCTGTGCTTGATCTCCAGGCTCTCGTTCTTGGCGATCTGCACCTGTATGGGCTTGACCGGCTGCGCCGCAGCTTTGCCCACCCGGGGCAGGGCGATCATGCTGGGGGTAATTAGGGGGGCGGTGACCATGAAGATGATCAAGAGCACCAACATCACATCGATGAAGGGCACCATATTGATCTCGTTGATGGTGCGTCGACCCCGGCCCCGGCCTTGTACGCTGGGCATGGCTTTTAGTGGCCGGACGCCGACTGGGCGCCCAGATTGCGCTGCAGGATGTTCGAGAACTCTTCGATGAAGGTCTCCAGCCGATTGGCCACCCGGTCGATGTCGTGGGCAAAGCGGTTGTAGCCGATGACGGCCGGAATCGCGGCGAACAGGCCGATGGCGGTGGCCACCAGGGCCTCTGCGATGCCAGGGGCGACGGTGGCCAGGGTCACCTGCTCCAGCGCAGCCAGGCCGGTGAAGGCGTGCATGATGCCCCAGACCGTGCCGAACAGGCCCACATACGGCGAGACCGATCCGACCGTGCCCAGAAAGGACAGATTGGCCTCGACCGCATCGAGTTCTCGCTGGTAGCTCGCTCGCATGGCGCGGCGCGCGCCGTCGAGCAAGGTCGGTGCGTCGTTGACGCGGCGCTCGCGCAGCTTTTGAAATTCGCGCATGCCGCTGGCAAAGATGCGCTCCATCGGCCCTGTCTCTTTGGCATTGCGCAGGGCGGCAGCATACAGGTCGTTCAGGCTGGTGCCGGACCAGAACTCCTTGTCGAAGGCATCGTTCTGGCTCTTGACCCGTTTGATCCGCAGCAGCTTGCTGAAGATGGTGGTCCAGCTGGCCAGTGACATGCCGATGAGGATCAGCACCACGGCCTTGACCACCCAACTGGCGTTGAGCAGGAGCGGGATGATGGACAGTTCGTGGTTCATGGGCTGGCTTGAAGTTGTTGCAGAACCGAAGCAGGAATGCGGCTGGGCTTGAGGCTGAGCGCGTCGACCCAGCCCAAGCGTATTGTCGCCTCACACAGCATACTTTCATCGCTGATGAGCCGGGCTTGCTGTCGCAGGTGCAGACTGCCGCGGCCCACCTGGGTCAGGGCGGCGCTGACCCGCAATTCGTCGTCGAGCCGGGCTGGCCGGAGGTAGCGTACCTCGGTTTGGCTGACCACGAACATGCCGCCGCTGCTTTGGCGCAAGGCCTGCTGCGAAATACCCAGCGAACGCAGCCATTCGGTGCGGGCGCGTTCGAAGTATTTGAGGTAGTTGGCGTAGAAGA
>JBAXEN010000537.1:0-1833 GCA_037140415.1 Betaproteobacteria bacterium
GGCCCCCTTCATTTTTGGCCATCGCAACCGCATTCACATCATCAACCTGGAAAAAACGCTGCCCCTGTTCCAGGACGCCTGCAAGTTTGCCCGTCAGTTGGCCGCCAACCGCGGCACCATCTTGATGGTGGGCACCAAGCGCCAGGCCCGGGAGATTCTTTCCACCGAAGCCCGCCGTGCCGGCGTGCCCTTCGTGGATCAGCGTTGGCTCGGCGGCATGCTGACCAACTTCAAGACGGTCAAGTCCTCGATCAAGCGCCTGAAGGAAATGAAAGCCCAGCAAGAAGCCGGGCTTGACGCCATCAGCAAGAAAGAGCAGCTGACCTTCTCGCGCGAAATCGAGAAGCTCGAGAAAGACATCGGCGGCATTCAGGACATGGTCAGCCTGCCCGATGCGATTTTCGTCATCGATGTGGGCTTTCACAAGATCGCCGTGGCAGAGGCCAAGAAGCTGGGCATCCCGCTGATCGGCGTGGTCGATTCCAACCACTCGCCCGAGGGCATTGATTACGTCATTCCTGGCAATGACGACTCGGCCAAAGCTGTGGCGCTGTATGCCCGCGGTATTGCCGACGCGATCTTGGAAGGCCGTGCCAATGCCGTCACCGACATCGTCAAGTCCGCTGAGGGCGACGACGAATTCGTCGAGGTCGAGAACGCAGCCTGACCGGGCCACTCGCCCGCTGCAAACAGGGGCTCATGTAGCCCCTTTTTCACACGTTTTGGGTCTTTGAACGTTAGACAAAGACCTCTGGATATTTGAAGCCTTTAGGAGATCAGAACATGGCAATCACCGCAAGCATGGTCGCTGAACTGCGCGCCAAGACCGACGCCCCGATGATGGAGTGCAAAAAAGCCTTGACCGAGGCCGATGGCGACATGGTCAAGGCCGAGGAGCTGTTGCGCGTCAAGCTGGGCAGCAAGGCCGGCAAGGCCGCATCGCGTGTTACCGCCGAAGGGGTGGTGGCTGTTCACATGGATGGCGGAGTCGGCGCCTTGGTTGAAGTCAACTGCGAGACCGATTTCGTGACCAAGAACGACAGCTTCCTGGCCCTGACCCAGGCGGTGGCCGAAGGCATCGCCAAGGGCAACCCGGCCAATGTCGAGGCGGTCGGCGCTTTGCCGTTCTCGCGTGACGGCTTTGGCCCGACGATCGAAGACGTTCGCAAGGGCTTGATCGGCAAGATCGGCGAGAACATGTCCATCCGCCGTTTCAAGCGCTTTGACTCGGGCAGCAAGCTCGCCGCCTATCTGCACGGCACCCGCATTGGCGTGGTGGTGGAGTATGAGGGCGATGAGGCGGCTGCCAAGGATGTGGCTATGCATGTGGCTGCCATGAAGCCGGTCTCGCTGACCAGCGCCGATGTGCCGGCTGAATTGATCGAGCGCGAGCGTTCGGTCGCCACCGCCAAGGCCGCCGAGTCGGGCAAGCCGGCCGAGATCGCCGCCAAAATGATCGAGGGCTCGGTGCAAAAGTTCCTCAAGGAGGTCTCGCTGTTCAACCAACCCTTCGTCAAGAACGACAAGCAGACCGTCGAGCAGATGCTCAAGGAAAAGGGCACCACCGTCAAAGGCTTCACCCTCTACGTGGTGGGCGAGGGCATTGAAAAGAAGGTGGACGACTTCGCTGCTGAAGTCGCAGCCCAAGTCGCCGCAGCCAAGGGCGCTTGATTGGCGGGAGTCAGGCGCTAAACTTCGTCAAAACTCTCGGGACTTCCATGCCGGCCTACAAGCGCATTTTGCTCAAATTGTCTGGTGAAGCCCTGATGGGCGACGACGCCTTTGGCATCAACCGGGCCACCATCGTACGCATGGTCGAGGAGGTGGCTGAAG
>JBAXEN010000538.1:0-1818 GCA_037140415.1 Betaproteobacteria bacterium
GCTGGCCCTGGTGGTCTTCGAGCACCCGCTTGATGGTCAGCGACAGGTTGTTGTGCCCGGGACGCTCGCCGTTGCGCGGGCTGGCCACCGAATATTGGCGGGCGTGGTGGGGACGGCCGCTGGCGTCGAGGCCGGGCGCGATGATGCCTATCGACTGGCCTTCGAGCACCGGAAAAGGCGTGGCACCGAAATCGAGCACGATATGGTGGGTGTCGTAGTCCTTGCCGACCTCGGTCACCCGCAGATTTCCGGTCACAGTGGCGGTGATGGTTTTTTCCGCCGCCTTGGGACCGTAGAGGTTGGTGTAGGGATGCGCGGCCGACCAGGGCGGCACACTGGCGCCATATTGGGCCGAATTGAAACTGCTGCCCTGAGCTTGCGATGCGGCGGAGGCCGCCGACGGGGTACTGGCCTGCGGCTGCCCTGGGCTGGACGAGCCAGCCGCCGCACCAAATTTGGCCAGTGCCTCGCCACTGAGTTCGGCGGGCAATTCGTCCCAGCTCAGCTGATCCTCCAGGCTATAGGCCTTGACCTTGGGCATCTGCCGCCAGTTGTCGATCGAGCCGGTGGGGCATGGCGGCACGCAGGCCATGCACAGATTGCACTTGTCGGCATCGACCACATAGTTGCGCGAGTCGTGTGTGATCGCGCCCACCGGGCAGGTGGCTTCGCAGGTATTGCAGCGTATGCAGATCTCTGGGTCGATCAGGTGCTGCTGGATCAAAACCGCTTCGGTGGGGGCGTTCATCTCAGTCTCCGGCAATGTGATGTTTCTTGATGGTGAGCGGGTGGCAGCGCCCGCATTGTGGCAACCCTCTTGGTGGGAGCACCGCCCTCGGTGCGATGCGGCCATCGGTCAAACACTGCGCCCCGGCCGCAGGCCATCGCCGCGAGGGCGCGGCTCCCACAACACTGACGACGCTTGCGCCGGCGCGATGTGGGAGCGCCGCCCTCGGGCGCGATGCGGCCTCAATTAAAGCGCACGTACTCGAAGTCCACCGGCTGGCGGTTGACACCCATGACCGGGGGGGCGATCCAGTTGGCGAACTTGCCTGGCTCGACGCAGCGGCCCATCAGGCTGGCCACGTAGGCGCGGTCGCCAGCGGAGGGCAGCCAGCTGTCCACATTGGCTTTCCATTCGGCTTCGCTGATCACCTGGCCTTCAGGGCTGACCTTGACGGCTGCCAGCGGTCCGATGTTGCGGTGGAAGGCTTTGTGCGGTGCCTTGAAGCGCGAGCTGATGCCGGCTTTTTCCAGGATCTTGTTCCAGCGCTCGACGCCGGCCACGGAGTCCTTGATGTAGTCATCGCGCAGCACTTCGTTGAGGGCGTTGAGCATGGGAACTTCCTTGTTCACCAGCTGGCCGTTCCTGACTTCCAGCACGTGGTAGCTCTGGCCCTTGAGCACATGGTCGTCCATGCGCTTGCCTTCCTCGTAGCGGCCTTTGAGGCCAGTGGAATAGAAGGTGGCGGCATTGCTGGATTCGTCGGCGCCGAACAGGTCGATGGTGACGCTGAAGTGGAAGTTGATGTAGCGCTGGATGGTCTGCAGGTCGATCACGCCAGCGGCGCGCAGCTTGGCCGGGTCGTCGGTCTTGAGCTCGTTGATCATCTGCGCGGTGCGGGTGATCACGCGGCCCACGCCGGATTCGCCCACGAACATATGGTGGGCTTCCTCGGTCAGCATGAACTTGGTGGTGCGGGCCAGCGGGTCGAAGCTCGACTCGGCCAGGGCGCACAGCTGGAACTTGCCATCACGGTCGGTGAAGTAGGTGAACATGAAGAAGCTCAGCCAGTCGGGCGTGGCTTCGTTGAAGGC
>JBAXEN010000539.1:0-1813 GCA_037140415.1 Betaproteobacteria bacterium
GGGCATGCGCAAACCATTGGCTACGAATTAGTCTGCGCAATCGCCCCGCGCGTACACCGACCCAGGCCACGCAAGGTCTCTTGCTGGAGCTCGATCGCAGCGGTCAGGCCGTTCTCAACGGCGAAAAGCTTGCCGACGACACGCTGGCCCAGCGCCTGGCCGCGGTGGCGACCAGCCGCAGCGAAGCTGAGCTGCAGCTGCGCGCCGACCGCGCTGTGCCCTATGGCCGGGTGGTGCAGGTGCTGGCCCTGGCGCACCAGGCCGGCATTGTGCGAGTGGGCTTTGTGACCGAGCCGCAGGCGGCCCCGCGCCGGCCCTGAGCGCGCGCTCGGGCAGGGCCCGCTGCGGCGCCTAAAATCGCCGCTTTGGCCGCTCGGCCCGCCTGGCCCAGGCGGGTCTTCGAAGGCTTGTTTCTCAAGGCCCTTGCGGCCATCCGCCTGCCCCATGCAAGACACCACCTACGACCCCAAAAAGACCGAGGGCGCCGCCCAGACCGCCTGGCGCGAGCAAGACGCCTACCGCGTTGGCGAGCACAGCGACAAGCCGCTGGGCAAGTACTACGCCTGCTCCATGCTGCCCTACCCGAGCGGCAAGCTGCACATGGGCCATGTGCGCAACTACACCATCAACGACATGCTCACCCGCCAGCTGCGCATGAAGGGCTACAACGTGCTCATGCCCATGGGCTGGGACGCCTTTGGTCTGCCGGCCGAGAACGCAGCGCTGAAAAACGGGGTGCCGCCGGCCCAGTGGACCTACGACAACATCGCTTACATGAAAAAGCAGATGCAGGCCATGGGCCTGGCCATCGACTGGTCGCGCGAGGTCGCCACCTGCGACCCGAGCTACTACAAGTGGAACCAGTGGCTGTTCCTCAAGATGCTGGACAAAGGCATTGCCTACCGCAAGACCCAGGTGGTCAACTGGGATCCGGTGGACCAGACGGTGCTGGCCAATGAGCAGGTGATCGATGGCAAGGGCTGGCGCACCGGTGCGCCGGTCGAAAAACGCGAGATCCCCGGCTACTACCTCAAGATCACCGACTACGCGCAGGAGCTGCTCGACCATGTGCAGGTGGGCAATCCCAAAGCCAGCCTCAATGGCTGGCCCGACAAGGTGCGCCTGATGCAGGAAAACTGGATCGGCAAGTCGGAGGGCCTGCGCTTTGCCTTCACCCACGACATCCGGGGCGCTGACGGCACGCTCATCGGCGGCGGGCGCATGCATGTGTTTACCACCCGCGCAGACACCATCATGGGCGTGACGTTTTGCGCGGTCGCGCCCGAGCATCCGCTGGCCCTGCATGCAGCGGCCAGTCAGAGCGAGCTGGCTGCCTTTTTGGAAGAGTGCAAGGAAGGCGGCACCACCGAGGCCGAGCTTGCGCTCAAGGACAAGGTGGGCCGCTTCACCGGTCTGTACCTGCAGCACCCTCTGACCGGTCAGCCGGTACCGCTGTGGGTGGGCAACTATGTGCTCATGAGTTATGGCGACGGCGCGGTCATGGGCGTGCCGGCGCATGACGAGCGTGACTTTGCTTTTGCCCGCAAATACCAGCTGCCGATCAAGCAGGTGGTGGCGCTGCCGGGGCTGGATTTTGACGACCAGCACTGGCAGGACGGCTACGGCGACAAGCAAGGCGGCGTGTGCGTCAACTCCGGCGTGCTTGACGGCCTGGACTTCAAGGCGGCGGTCAACAAGGTCGCTGAACTCTTGGGGGCCCAGGGCCTGGGCGAGAAAAAAACCACCTGGCGCCTGCGAGACTGGGGCGTCAGCCGCCAGCGCTACTGGGGCACGCCGATTCCCATCATCCACT
>JBAXEN010000540.1:0-1802 GCA_037140415.1 Betaproteobacteria bacterium
ATGCCCTGTTCGAATACATGCGCTACGACGAGCAGGCCCAGCCCCAGAGCGTGACCTTGGCAGACTACCTCATGACCACGGCCACAGAAGTGCCAAGGCTGGAGGTCATGTTCACCCAGAGCCCTGCCCCCAGCAATCCGCTGGGCGTCAAGGGCGTGGGAGAAGCCGGCACCATCCCGGTGACCTCGGCCATCGCCTCGGCGATCGATGACGCCTTGAGCGACTTCAAGGTGTGCGTGAGCCAGATCCCCGTCGATCCCGTGTGGCTGGCCGGGCAGATGGCTGCCGCAGAGCGTGCCGCCCAGGGCCATCCGGGCCACTGAGTTTTTGTTTTTCCTTGTGCTTGATCCTTTTTGAAGGGAACCGATCGAATGTCAGTCAAATTCCGGAACATTTTTGGGGCCCTGCTCGCCTCGCTGGTCTCGCAGGTCTGCCTTGCACAGGCCGCGTTCCCGAGCAAGCCGGTTCGCCTGATCGTGACCTTCAGCCCTGGCGGTGCGGCAGACCAGAGCGCGCGCTTGCTGGCCGAGCGGCTGTCCGAGCGCTGGAAGCCCCACAGCGTGGTGGTGGAAAACATCATCGGTGCCGGCGGCAATGTGGGCGCGGAGGTGGTTTTTCGCGCAGCGCCCGACGGTCACACCCTGCTGATGGTGAGCAACACCCATGCGATCAATCGCGTGATCTTCACCAAAACGCCGTTTGACATCACCAAGGACTTCGAGCCCATCGGCATGGTCAGCTCCTCGGCCATCGTTCTGGCCACCCACCCCAAGGCCAAGATCAACGATCTGCGCGGCCTGATCGCGCGCATGGACCAGCAAAAAGGAGAGTTGGATTACCTGACCTGCGGCGTGGCCACCGCCCACCATTTCGCAATGGAGTTGATCAAGGACGCGGTCAAGCTCAAGGCCACGCATGTGCCGCACAAAGGCTGCGGTCCCGCCGTGTTTGACGCCGTGGCCGGCCAGGTGGACACGGTGATCGCCACCATGCCCGCCGTGCTGCCCTTCATCAAGCAGGGCAAGCTCGTGCCGCTGGCGGTCACCTCCAAGGCCCGCTCCGACTCCGCCAAGGACATTCCCACGGTGGCCGAGTCCGGCATCGCAGCGCTGGCCAACTTCGAGGTCGAGAACTACTACGGCCTGGCAGCGCCGGCCGGCACGCCCAAAGACGTGCTGACAAAAATTCGCGCCGACCTGGGCGCGGTGCTGGCTGCGCCCGAGACCAAGGTGCGCTTTGCCAACGCCGGGCTGGACCTGTTCGTGGTCGATGGACCTGGCATGGGCGAGATCCTCAAGGCCGATGTGGTCCGGTACCGCCGGGCCGTCCAGACTGCCGGCATCAAGCCGGAATAAAGATCAAGGGCTTTGGGGCGGCCCTTGCACCAAGCCACCAGGCAGACTCGGCACCCAGGCCGACCTTCCGGTGCAGGCCCCAATGACCGGCGACCGACGGATGGGAGAGCGGGTGCTGCAACAGGCTGGGCGTCCGGTACAGGCCCGGCTTTATTTATTCAAAAAAAGGGAGACCGGCGGCCCCCTTACCGGGGTAGAACAGGTTCCAGGTGACAGGCGCCCGTGTAGCCCCCATCCCCTCGAGTCTGGCCGGAGGCTGCCGTCCGCATTCTGCGGGCCAGGAAAGATCGCATCAAGCTCGCTTCGACCAGGCGCGGCCCGCAGCATACAGAAGGCAAAACAAGCACCCAGCACTCGAATTGCCGCTACCCTGGCGGCGGCTGCATGGCCAGGCTGGCAATGCGCTGGGCAAAGGCATCTGCGAGCAACGACAAACGCTCGGGCCTG
>JBAXEN010000541.1:0-1791 GCA_037140415.1 Betaproteobacteria bacterium
TGCCGCTGCCGCCCAAGGTGCTGCGCAAGGGCATCACCGACATGGTGCGCATCAGCGACGCGCGCATGAGCGGCACCGCCTACGGCACGGTGGTGCTACACACCACGCCGGAGGCGGCTGCCGGCGGCCCGCTGGCAGTGGTGCGCAATGGCGACATGATCGAGCTCGACGTGCCCAAGCGTCGGCTGCAGTTGCTGATCAGCGACGAGGAGCTGGCGAGCCGCCTGGCGCAGTGGACCGCGCCGCCGCCAGCACTGGCCTCAGGCTATTGGAAGCTCTACATCGACCACGTGCTGCAGGCGGACCAGGGCGCTGACCTCGACTTTCTGGTGGGGCAACGCGGGGCCTTTGTGCCCAAAGACAACCACTGACCGGGCCATCACCATGAAACTGCTCATCACCGGCGGCGCCGGCTTTCTCGGCGCGCGGCTGGCGCGGCAGCTGCTGGCGCGCGGCCAGCTGGCCGGCCAGACCATTGACACGCTGGTGCTGGCCGACCAAGCACCGGCGCCCGCTGACCTGGCGCACGACCCCCGTGTGCAGGTGCTGACCGGGCCGCTGCTGGCGCAGTGCGACGCACTGGCTGGGGCCGGGCTGGACGGTGTGTTTCACCTGGCGTCAGCCGTGTCAGGCGAATGCGAGGCCGACTTCGACCTTGGCCTGCGCGCCAACCTGGACAGCACGCGGGCGCTGCTGGAGGCGCTGCGTGCATCCGGCCGGGTGCCACGCCTGGTGTTTTCCAGCTCGATCGCGGTCTATGGCTCCGACCCCGCGCACCCGATGCCGGCGGTGGTGGATGACGACGCCCTGCCCGTGCCGCAGACCTCCTATGGCGTGCAAAAACTGGTGTGCGAGCACCTCGTGGCGGACTACAGCCGCAAGGGCTTCATCGACGGCCGCAATGTGCGCCTGATGACGGTCACAGTGCGGCCGGGTCGGCCCAATGGTGCGGCCTCGTCGTTTTTCAGCGGCATCATCCGCGAGCCGCTGGCCGGTGAGACCGCCATCTGCCCGGTAGACCCCTCGGTGGCGCACCCGGTGGCCTCGCCCGGGCGCACCGTGGCCGGACTGATCCGTGTTTATGAAGCCAGCGTGGCGGAATGCGGCGGGCGCGGCGCCATTAACCTGCCGGGACTGAACATGACGGTGGGGGGCATGTTGGACGCACTCGAAGCCGTGGCCGGGCCCGCGGCGCGGGCGCGGGTGGTGTTCCAGCGCGATGCCCGCATCGCCGGCATTGTGGACAACTGGGTGCACCAGGCGGCCTTTGCCCGTGCCAGCCGGCTCGGGCTCACCCCCGACGCCAGCTTTGCGGACATCATCCGCGACTACATCGCCGACTGCCGCGCAGCCGGCCTGGCCGACACCGCGCTCAAAGGCCTGGCGGGCTGAGGCCGGCGCTCGCCAGCAAAGCCTGCACCGCCGCCGGGCGCGGCAGCGGCTCGACCGCACCATAGCCTTGCACCGACAGCGCGGCAGCCGCGTTGGCATAGCGCGCCGCCTGCACCCAATCGTCACCCGCACACCGGCGCGCCAGCAGGTTGCCGGCAAAACAGTCACCGGCGCCGGTGGCGTCCAGCGACTGCACCGGCAAGCCCGGCAGCCGCCAGGTCTGGCCCTCGTGCCGCACCTGGCAGCCCTGGGCGCCGAGCTTGAGCACGGTGGTGGGCGCACCCAAACCTTGCGCCCAGGCCAGTTGGGCCTCGGGCTGGTCCGCGCCAATCAGCACGCTCACATCGTCCTGGCTGGGCAAAAACAGGTCGCACAGGCCCACGGCATGGCTCAGCACCT
>JBAXEN010000542.1:0-1790 GCA_037140415.1 Betaproteobacteria bacterium
CGGCGCAGGCCGGTCAGTTCTCAGTCTCGCCGGTTCGCATTCAAATGGCCGCCCGCGATCGCGCTACAGCCATCACACTGACCAATGAGGGGGATACCGAATTGGTAATGCAGGCTGACGTGTACCTGTGGAAACAAAAACCCGACGGTCAGGATGATCTGCAGCTCACCGAGGACCTGATCCTGTCACCCCCCATTCTCAAGCTCAAGCCCAAGTCACGCCAAGTGGTGAGGCTGGCCCGGCTGCGCCCCGCGCCAGGAGGCGAGCAACTGACCTACCGCCTGATCGTGCGCGAGATTCCGGAGGCCCTGGTCACCGAGGGCGCAGTCAAGTTGCAGATTGCCATGGCCTTTTCATTGCCCATTTTCATTTCCCCGCCGGGGACCAAACGCGATCTGATTTGTACGGCCGAGCGCGGCGCAGCGCAAAGCATTCGTGCATGGTGTGAAAACCAGGGCAATGCCTACGCGCAGCCTATCGAGTTTGTGCTCAAGGCGACCGACGGCAGCAAGCTGGCGGCCAAAGACGCGGGCGGCTATGTGCTGCCGGGCATTCGGCGCGCCTTCGATCTGTCGTCGGCATCTGCGGGGCCCATCCCTGCCGGCGAGGCGCAGCTGCAGGTTCGGCAGGACACCGGTGCGGTGCAGGTCTTTGATGTGAAGATCGCCGAGTAGCCGGATGATCATGCCCCCTCGGCGCTGCTGCTGCGCAGCGCTCGTCGCAGTGCTGGTGTGCGCAAGCGCACTGGCCGGCGAGACGGCCACTACGGTGCTAGCGGCTTTGGACACCCGTACAGCAGAGCATGTTCGCGAGCAGATGCGACCCTTAGAGGTTTCGGTCAACGGAGCCAAGGCGGGGGCCTGGGTGTTTGCCGACAGAGCGGGAGCACTTTACGCACCGCAGGAGGCCTTCGACGAATGGCGCATCCAGCGAGATCCCAAGGCGCCGTCCATTGAAGTGTTTGGCAGCCCCTACTTTGCCATTGCATCGGTGCCCGGTTTTCAGGCCAAGATCGATCACGAGAACCAGTCGATCGAGCTGTTTTTCTCAGCCGAAGCTTTTGCCGCCACTCGACTGATGGAGGAGCGGCGGCCTAAGTTGGTGCTCGACCCCACCTTGACCAGCGGCTTTCTGAACTACGACCTGAGCTACAGCCACAGCGAGTTCAAAGCCGCACCCGCTGTGCGGAGCCTGGGCATGCTCGGTGAGCTGGGCTTTTCCAGCGACTACGGGGTACTGACCAGCAGTTTTGTCGGGCGCAACCTGAGCAACGACCACACCCTGGGCGGCAAGGCCAATTGGGCGCGGCTGGAGACCAGCTTCGTCCGCAATTTTCCGGAGGACCGACGAACCCTGCGCTTGGGCGATGCGGTCACCCGACTGGGGATGCTGGGCAGACAGACCTATTTTGGCGGCCTGCAGTTTGGCAGCAACTATGTCTTGAACCCTGGCTTCGTCACTCAGCCACAGCCCGTCATATCGGGCTTGTCGTCGGCGCCGTCGACGGTGGAGCTCTACGTCAATGATGTGCTGCGGCAGGTTTCATCGGTGCCGACCGGCCCCTTCGCCCTGGAGAACCTGCCCGTGCTCACCGGCAATGGCGAGGCCCGCCTTGTGGTGCGAGACCTCTTGGGCCGCGAGACGGTGATCCGGCAGTCATTTTTTACCAACCCCAAACTCCTGGCGTCCGGACTCGATGACTGGAGCCTTGCCACTGGCCGCTTGCGCAGAAACCTCGGCACCACCGACAGCCGCTATGCCTCAGGCTTTGGCAGCGCCATCTGGCGACG
>JBAXEN010000543.1:0-1779 GCA_037140415.1 Betaproteobacteria bacterium
CATGCCCTTGATGGTCTCCGTGTGGTAGAGCACACCGTCGTAGGTGGACTGCGTCAGGGTCAGCACCCGTGGCTTGACGCTGGCCGCATCCACCCCCTTGAGCAGCGGGTTGGCCGCGATCTTGGCCCGAATGGCCGCAGGCTCGAACTCGGCTTGAGGAATCGGCCCAATGATGCCGAAGTGGTTGCGCGTGGGCTTGAGAAACACCGGGATCGCGCCGGTCATGATGATCGAATGCAGCACCGACTTGTGGCAATTGCGGTCGACCACCACCACATCACCCGGTGCCACCGTGTGGTGCCAGACCATCTTGTTGGAGGTGCTGGTGCCGTTGGTCACAAAAAAGCAGTGGTCAGCATTGAAGATGCGCGCCGCATTGCGCTCGCTCGCCCCAATGGCGCCATCATGATCGAGCAGTTGGCCCAGCTCTTCAACCGCATTGCAAACGTCGGCGCGCAGCATGTTTTCACCGAAAAACTGGTGGAACATCTGCCCCACCGGGCTCTTGAGGAAGGCCACACCCCCCGAGTGCCCCGGGCAGTGCCAGGAATAGGAGCCGTCCTCGGCATAGTCGAGCAAGGCCTTGAAAAACGGCGGCTGCAGGCCTTCGAGGTAGCTCTTGGCCTCGCGAATGATGTGCCGAGCCACAAATTCGGGGGTGTCCTCGAACATGTGGATGAAGCCGTGCAGCTCGCGCAGGATGTCGTTGGGAATATGCCGCGAAGTCTTGGTCTCGCCATAGACATAAATCGGCACATCCAGGTTTTTGCGACGCACCTCTTCAATGAAGCTGCGCAGGCTCAGCACCGCCGGGTCCAGGTCCGGCCCCGGCGTGAACTCTTCGTCGTCGATCGACAAAATGAAGGCGCTGGCTCGGCTTTGCTGCTGGGCGAACTGAGACAAGTCGCCGTAGCTGGTGACGCCGAGAACCTCGAAGCCTTCGGACTCTATGGCCTGGGCCAACGCACGTATGCCCAGACCCGACGTGTTTTCGGAGCGAAAGTCTTCGTCGATGATGACGATGGGAAAACGAAATTTCATGGCAGCAGGCAGCCGGGCGGCCCGAGAAGGGAAAAGGGCGCTCAGTGTACGGAAAACCAAAGGCTGATCCATGACAAAGTCGTTTCGTAACAGCCTTCAGAGCAATTGACCCGACCTGCCCTGCCCCCCCTTAGCGCCGAGCCTGTTGATAATGGACCCTAGCCCTGGCAGATGCCGCTCAGAAATCCCATGCACACCCTCAACGTTCTCGGTACCGCTCTGGTCCCCTGCTCCTACGACCCGCTGACGGGCTATCTGCGCGATGGCTGCTGCAGCACCGATAAGACCGATGGCGGCTCGCACCTGATCTGCACCCGGGTCACTGCCCAATTCCTGGAGTTTCAGCGTGCCCTGGGCAATGACCTGATCACCCCGCGGCCCGAGTGGCGTTTTGCCGGCCTCAAACCGGGCGACCGCTGGTGCGTCTGCGCCAGCCGCTGGCGCCAGGCCTTGCTGGCCGGTTTGGCGCCCCCGGTCATCTTGGAGTGCACCCACATCAAAGCCCTGGAGTTCGTCACCCTGGCCGACCTGCAAAGCCACGAGTACCAAGCGGGGCGAAGGCCTTAGCGCCATTGAGGCGGGTTGAGCCACCAGCTCATCGTCGACCGCAGCACTCAGACAGCACTGCTACAATCGCTGGCTTTCGGGGAGAGGTGGATGAGCGGTTTAAGTCACACGCCTGGAAAGCGTGCGTGGGGTAAAACTCACCGCGGGTTCGAATCCCGCCCTCTCCGCCAG
>JBAXEN010000544.1:0-1773 GCA_037140415.1 Betaproteobacteria bacterium
GTTGATGACAGTAGCCTCGCCCGGTGTCGCATGGAAGTCTTCTGTGATGCTTGCCGTGTCATTGACCGCAATGGGCTTGGAGTTAGGGGTGGTGACGTAAATCACGCCGGAGACGTTGGCGTGGCCTGCGTAGTTGTCGTTCACAGTCAGGCTGATTTGTCCCTGGCCTGCGCTTGGCGCGGTGTAGCGCAGTGCGGCCAAGGCTTCATTGATTTGGGTGGCTGTGCCGCTCAAAGTCAGGGTGGCATCTGCGTTGCTCAGCGCTGGAGTCAGGGGGCTGCTGCCCGATGTGTAGGCGCTCGACAAGCTGAGCACGCCGCCTGTGGCCACCACGCTGACGCTCAGCACGTCGGCCGCGTCGGTGTCGGTCACCTGCAGGCTAGAGAAGGCCTGCGCAACGCCAGAGCGGCCCAACTCCAAGCGCTGCACAGCCGTGGTGAAGGGCAAGGTCCAAAAGGGTGGGTTGTTGTCCGACACCGTGAACACGCCGCCGGTCTGGCTCCAAGAGCTAATTTGTCCGGGAACACCGGCAGTGCCCAAATCAATGATGGCCAAGGTGGCGTCGGCCTGACTCTTGACTTGCAAGAAGGTGCGTGGGCCCTCCAAGATGGTGGCCAGCGACAGGCTGGTCACACCGCCCGTGATGAAGGCGCTCAAATCAAGCTTGTCGCCCACCGACAGGTCGGTGATCAGGTCGGCAGTGGCGGTGGTGGTGCCGACGTCGGCCGAGGTGAAGACAAAGGTATCTTCGTTGTCACCACCCGTTAAGGTGTCTTGGCCTGCACCGCCGCGAATGGTGTCGTCGCCTGCGCCGCCCACCAGGGTGTCGTTTTGCGTACCGCCCTTGAGGGTGTCGTCGCTGTCGGTGCCGACCAGGTTCAGGGTACCGGTGTAGGCTGTGGCGTCCACATTCAGGGTGGCCGTTTGCAGGTCGTCGCCTGTGATGGTCAGGGTGCCTGTGAAAGAGGCTGCGGCAGCTGCACCCAGGGTCAGTGAATACGTACCAGAGTCGCCTTGTAATTGGATGCGTTCAATGCCAGAAACTTTGGCCCACTCGGTTTGCGTAAGGTTCTGGGCAGAGACCAGGACCAAGGTGTCGGAGCCCGAGCCGCCAGACAAGGCGCCCATGCCGGCCAACTCGCTGGTGGTGCCGCTGCTCACGCCGACCACGAAGAAGTCGTCGCCTGCGCCGCCGATCAAAGTGTCGGCACCGCCGCCGCCGGTGAGGGTGTCGCCCAGCGATGTACCGGTCAACTTGTTGGCAGCGCTGGAGCCCACCAACTGAACCGAGGTGGCCGTGGCACCAGATGCGTCCACGTCCTTGACCGAGAACAAGTTGCCGCCAGTGACGCTGATGGGAGAACCATTGGCCAGCACGCGGAAGGTGGACAGGTCGACACTGACGGCGTCAGATCTGGGGTCACCCGTGAAGACCAAGGTCTGCACACTGGCCACGTTTTGGATGGCCGCAAAAGGCGATGCCTGCAGCGTCAAGTTCAGACTGGCGGCGCTGCTGGCTGCCGTGGCAGAAGCCGAATTGTCTTGCACCGTGTAAAGGATGACGCGTGACTCGCCCGCTGTGATGGCATCGGTGGTGCTGAACGAGACGCCGGCCAGCACCGAGCTGACGTCTTCCTGAGAAAGCACCTTGCCGCTGGTGGCCGGTGAAATGGCGAGCAGGCCCGTGCTGGCATTGAAGCTGGTTGTAAAGCCAGCAGAAGACAAGGTCTGCGACGCTGCCGTGGTGAGGAACAACTTGTCACCGGCCATGAA
>JBAXEN010000545.1:0-1764 GCA_037140415.1 Betaproteobacteria bacterium
AGGTGGTGGCCAACCCGGCGGTGATTGCCGCCTATCTGGGGAGTTGAGATGCTCAGGGTTGATTCGGTTCATGCGTCTTACAGCGGCATCCGCGCCCTCAAAGGGGTGTCGCTCAAGGTGGAAGACGGCGAGATGGTGGCATTGATCGGGCCCAACGGCGCTGGCAAGTCCACCTTGCTCAATTGCATCAGCGGCGTGGTGCCGGTCAGCGAAGGCGCGATTGAGTTGGCCGGCCAGCCCATCACCGGTCTGGCGCCCTGGACCATCTCGCGCCAGGGCCTGCAGCAGGTGCCCGAGGGCAGGCAGGTGTGGCCCGAGATGACGGTGATGGAAAACCTTCGTCTGGGTGCAACCGCCTTGCGGGGGCGCCCTGCTACCTATACGCTCGAGCGGATCTTCGAACTGTTTCCCATCCTCTCAGAGCGGCAACGGCAGTTCGCGGGCTCGCTCTCGGGCGGTCAGCAGCAGATGCTGGCCATAGGCCGGGCCCTGATGGGCAGCCCCCGGCTGCTTCTGCTCGATGAGCCCAGCCTGGGCTTGGCGCCCTTGGTGGTCAAACAGGTGTTTGATGCCCTGACCGCGCTCAACCGCGAGGGGCTCACCATTTTGTTGGTCGAGCAAAATTCCCGGCTGGCATTGGGCACCACCGACCGTGCCTATGTGATCGAGCAGGGAAAAATTGTTCATGAAGGATTGAGTTCTGAGCTGCAGGATGATCCCCAGGTGGTCGCACACTACCTGGGTCATGCGGCAGACTGATGTGAAGCGCGGGTGTTTATCAACGAAAGGAAGAGACATGACAACCAAACTCAAGCAAATGATGACGCGCCTGGCGCTGGCCACGGCTGTGGCTTCGGCGGCGGCCACCCCGGCCCTGGCCCAGGAAGTCAAGATCGGCGTGGTGCTCTCGAATACGGGCACCTTCGCCTTTGTGGGCGCGCCGGTGATCAACGCGGTCAAGCTGGCCTATGAGGAACTCATGGCCGCCAATTACTTTGGCAATACCAAGGTCACTTTGATGGTGGAGGACAACCGCTCCGACCGGGCCGAGGCCATCACCCTGATCAACCGCATGGCCACCCGTGACCAGGCCACCATCATCATCGGCCCGGTGTCCACCGGGGAGGCGATGGCTGCAGCACCGGTTGCCGTTGACCTGAAGATTCCGCTGTTCACCACAGCTACCGCACCTGACGTGCTCAAGGCCGGCCCCTGGATCTTCAAATCCACCGAGACGGCCGAGCAGTTCATGGCGCCGCTGGGCAACCATGTGGTGCAAAAAGCCAAGCCCAAGAATTGTTTTTACGTCTTCATTCGCGACAACGAAGGCTATGTGCGTCAAAAGAATGTGCTGCGTGACGTGATTGCGGCTGGCGGCGTCAAGACCGTGGGCGACGAGTCCATCCTTGCGGCCGATTCGGACTTCACCGCGCTGGCCACCAAGATCGTCAGCAGCAAGGCCGACTGCCTGTACGTAGGCACGCCGCCAGAGCAGGGCGCCAACATCGTCTTGCAGGCCCGCCAAGCCGGCATGCCGGCCAGCACCGTGCTGGTGGGCAATACCGGCATGGGTTCGGACCGCTATGTCAAGGCCGGCGGCAAGGCCGTCGACGGCACGCTCTTCCCGGCTGAATTCGTGCCGACCGGCGTCAACGAAATGGGCCGCAAGTTCATTGCCGCCTACACCAAGAAGTACAACATGGCGCCCGACTCCTGGGCCGGTGTGGGCTACACCATGATGCTGGTGACCGCCAACGCCATCAA
>JBAXEN010000546.1:0-1759 GCA_037140415.1 Betaproteobacteria bacterium
GGCGCGCTCGATATGGTGCGGGTCAATGTGGCGCCGATGAACGGCATCTGCCCCATGACCATGGTGCCCACCATGCCCTTCCTGTTCCGCTCGGTCGATCACATGCGCAAGGCACTCGACGGCCCCATCGGAGATGAGATCCTCAAGTCCTGCGAATCGGTTGGCTATGTCGGCCTGGCCTTCTACGATTCAGGCGCCCGCTCCATCTATGCCAAAAAGGCGGTCAAGTCGGTGGCCGACACCAAGGGCATGAAGATTCGGGTGCAGCAATCGGACCTGTGGGTGGCCCTGATGGGCGCGATGGGTGCGAATGCCACCCCCATGGCCTACGGCGAGGTCTACACCGGCCTGAAGACCGGCCTGATCGACGCCGCTGAAAACAACTTCCCCTCCTACGACACCGCCAAGCACTTCGAGGCCGCCACCGTCTACTCCAAGACGGAGCACTCGATGGCGCCTGAGATTTTGGTGTTCTCCAAAGTCGTCTGGGACAAGCTGCCCAAGGCCGAGCAGGACATGATCCGCGCCGCCGCCAAGGATTCGGTCAAGGTGCAGCGCGCATCCTGGGACGACCAGGAAGGCAAGTCGCTGGCCCGCATGAAGGCCGCTGGCGTGCAGATCGTCGAGGTCGATAAAAAGTCTTTCCAGTCCGTCATGGCCCCGGTCTACGACAAGTTCATGACCACCCCTGATATGAAGCGCCTGGTCAAGGCGATTCAGGACATCAAGTAAGCCCGCGTGTGCCACAGTCCGGCGTGACCCGTGCGCGCCGGACGTTTGATTGAGTTGTTCATGCTGACCAAGTTCTGCGCCACCGTCGCCAAGCTGTGCCTGATGCTGGCCGTGGCGCTGCTGGTGGTTCTGATCCTGTGCGTGCAGTGGCAGGTGTTTGGCCGCTATGTGCTCAACGACACCCCCACCTGGGCGGAGAACCTGGCGCTGCTGCTGGTGCTCTTTGTCACCGCTTTTGGCGTGGCCGTCGGCGTGCGCGATGCCGGTCACATCGGGCTGGAGTCGCTGGTGGTGCTGTTGCCCGCCCAGTGGCAACGCCGCATTGAATTTCTCATCCACGGCTTGGTCGGCCTGTTTGGCGTGCTCATGGTGCAAGGCGGCTGGCTGTGGGCCAGCGCCAAATGGGGTGAGAAAAAACCGATGCTGCCGGTGCCCGATGGCATTGACTATGTGCCCATCATCATCGCCGGCGCTCTGATCGTGCTGTTCTCCTTTGAACACCTGGTGGCCCTGGCGCGCGGCCAGGAGGTGGAGCCAGCATGGAACTGAGCATCCTTGCGCTGAGCTTTACCCTGCTGTTGGTGCTGGGCGTGCCGGTGGCCTTTGCCATTGGCCTGTCTTCGGTGGCCACCATTTTGGCGGCCGGCCTGCCGGTGGCGGTGGTCTTCCAGAAGATGGTTGGCGGCATGCAGGTGTTTTCCTTTCTGGCCATCCCGTTTTTCATCTTCGCCGGCGAGTTAATGCTCTATGGCGGCATTGCCGAGCGCATCATCCGCTTTGCCAACAGCTTGGTCGGCCATGTGCGCGGCGGCCTGGGCATGAGCAATGTGCTGGGCTGCACCATCTTTGGCGGCGTGGCCGGCTCACCCATGGCCGATGTGTCGGCAATCGGCTCGGTGATGATCCCGCTGATGAAGAAGGAGGGCTACGACACCGACTATGCGGTCAACGTGACCACCCATGCATCGCTGGTGGGCGCCATCATGCCGACCTCGCACAACATGATCATCTTCACCCTGGCCACCGC
>JBAXEN010000547.1:0-1759 GCA_037140415.1 Betaproteobacteria bacterium
CGAAGTTGGTGTTCAGCGGCTGACCGTTTTCGTCATAGGCCATGTGCTCGAACAGGGCATTGCCCAGACCATGCACCACGCCGCCAACCACCTGACCCTCGGCCAGTTGCGGGTTGATGATGTTGCCGCTGTCTTGCACCGCCAGATAGCGCTGAACCTCGATATGGCCAATCTCCGGGTCCACCTCGACCTCGCAGACATGGCAGGCGCCGGCATAGGTCTGCGCGTCGCAATGGAAATGCACCGTCTCTTCCAGACCCGGGTCATCCACCATCGGCAGGGTATAGCCGGGCACGCCCTTCATCAGCATGGACAGCCGGGCCAGCGAGACGCGGTGCGCCCCATCCATGCTCAGCGCCTCGCCCTGGCTCAAGCGCAGCACGGCGATATCGACACCGAGCACCGCCGCCGCTACTTTGAGCACCTTGTCGCGCAACTGGCGGGCGGCCTGGCTCACCGCATTGCCAGCCATGATGGCCTGCCGGCTGGCAAAACCACCGTGGCCATAGCCGATCATGGCGGTGTCGCCGGCCATCACCTCGATGGCCTGCGGCCCCAGACCAAAATGCGGCGCGCACAGTTGCGCCAGCGTGGTCTTCAGGCCTTGGCCCATGGCCAGGGCCCCGGTGTAGATGGCCACCGTGCCCGAGGGTTGTATCTTCAAGCGCACCGATTCATAGGGCCCCCTCCCGGTCGGCTTGACCGAGTTGGCAATACCCCAGCCCCGCAGACGGCCCCGGCTTTCGGAGGCCTGCCTGCGCGCGGCAAAGCCGGGCAGATCGGCCGCCTCGACCGCGCGCGCCTGCAGCGCGGGGAAATCGCCGGAATCGATGGTCAGCGGCAGGCCGGCGCGGGACTTCAGGGGTTTGACATAGGGAATCTTGTCGGCTGGAATCAGGTTGCGCCGCCGGCATTCCACCGGATCCAGGCCGACTTCGCGGGCGAGGCGGTCCATCAGGCGCTCCATGACAAAAGCGGCCTGCGGATAACCAGCGCCGCGGATGGTCGCCACAGGCACCTTGTTAGTGTGCACCACCGATACATCCAGATGGTAGGACGGCAGGATGTAAGGCCCGGTGATGGACGAGGCCGCGTTGTAAGGCACATTGGTGCCCTGCGGCGTGTAGGCACCGTGGTCGTGAATCATGGTGCCGCGCAGGCCAAGGATCTTGCCATCGCGGTCGGCCGCCAGTTGCACCGACCAATACTGGTCGCGCTCCTGCACCGCCGAGATGAAATGCTCGCGCCTGTCTTCCACCCACTTGACCGGCCGACCCAGCTTGCGCGCCAGAGCCGGGATCACCACCTCTTCCGGGTAGATCATGAACTTGGCACCAAAGCCGCCGCCAACCTCGGGCGTGATCACCCGCAGCCGCTCCTCAGGCTGGCCCAGCATCAGCGCCAAGGTGTAGTGCAACTCGTGGGCCATTTGGGTGGACGACCACACCATCAGGGTGCCGGTTGATTTTTCCACCTGGGCCAACACACCGCGGCCCTCCATCGGATGGCCGGCGCCCCGGTGTACCCAGAAGTCTTCGCTGATCAGCACCTGCGGCCGGGCGAACTCCTCATCGATGGCCCCATAGGCCAGCACATAGTGCTGCAGGATGTTGGAACTGAGCTCGGTGCGCACGAGCGGCGATTCGGGCCGCACCGCATCGCAGCAGTCGGCCACCACCGGCAAGGGAGCATAGTGGACCTGAACCAGGCTGGCCGCGTCTTCGGCCACATGGCGGCTGCTGGCCACCACCACCGCAAT
>JBAXEN010000548.1:0-1751 GCA_037140415.1 Betaproteobacteria bacterium
CGCCAAAGCCCAGGTCCCATCGCCGAGACTGCCATCGGGATGCTCCTGACCCTGTCCAAAAACCTGACGGTCATCATCGGCCACAACGGGTTCAAAGCGCTCTTTGATCGGGGCCTGCACACTGCCGGCAAAAAGTATCCCTGGCTGGTGGCGGCCGAGGATTCATCCGATCGCCTCTCGGGCCCTGAAAGCTTGAAGGCCGCCCTCTGCGAGCAAGAGCCGCACGAAGCAAGCCAGGCCACGGCCCTTCTTTTCTCCACGCTGCTGGACTTGCTTGTCGCCCTGATCGGTCAGGCCCTCACCCTCAAACTCTTGAGCGCATCTTGGGGCATCGCCTTTGACCAAGCTGTGCAGGGAAGCACAAAATGACCCACAAAGTAACGATTCGTCGCTTGGCTACGGGGGTGCACGGCCTGGACGAAGTGCTCGGCGGCGGCATCCCGGAGCTGTCCTTCAATCTGATCGCCGGCGCCCCTGGAAGCGGCAAGACCACGCTCGCGCATCAGGTCATGTTCTCCCTGGCCTCGCCAGAATGCAAGACGCTGTTTTTCACCGTGGTAGGCGAGCCCCCGCTCAAGATGCTCCGGTATCAACAGCAATTTCCATTTTTTGACACCGACCAGGTCAACAAAACCATCCGCTATGTGAATCTGGCCGATGTCTTGCGGGAGGGCGACTTTGATCAAGTCCTCCAGCGCATCACCGAAGAAGTGCGCAACTTTGATCCGCGCCTGGTGTTTGTGGACTCCTTCAGGTCGGTGGTCCAAGCAGGCAGTGCCAACGGCGCCCCGTCAGAATCCCTGCAACACTTTATCCAGCAACTGGGGCTGGAGATGACCAGTTGGCAAGCAACGACTTTCCTGATCGGCGAGTACACCGCGCCTGAGGCCGACTTGACTCCGATCTTCACCGTGGCCGACGGCATCATCTGGTTGTCGCAGCTGACGCATCACGACTCCATCGTGCGCAAAATTCAGGTGGTGAAGATGCGGGGGCAATCTCAAAAAATGGGACTGCATACCTATCGAATCGGATCGCAGGGCATCGAAGTCTTTCCCCGCATGATTCTCGATTCCGGCGCAGTCCATGTCAGCGGCGACAAGCGGCTGTCGCTGGGCGTGCCCGTGCTCGATCAGATGATGGGCGGCGGGCTGCCAGCGTCGTATTCGATGTTGTTGGTCGGACCGTCCGGGTCCGGCAAGACGGTGCTCGCCACCGAGTTTCTGCAGGCTGGCGTCAAGCTCGGAGAGCCTGGCGTGATCGCCGCCTTCGAAAAGAGCCCCAACCAACTGCTGAGCCAAAAGCTCAAACGATTGATCACACAGGGCCATGTGGGCCTGATTGATACCCGGGCCTTGGACCTGACCATCGACGAAATCCTGCATGACTTGGTGACCCTGATCAAGAAAATGGACGCCAAGCGCGTCGTGATTGACTCGCTCTCAGGTTTCGAACTGGCGCTGGCTCCGGTGTTCCGAGAAAATTTTCGCGAGACGCTGTACCGGCTGGTGGCCGTGCTCACCGGCATGGGCGTGACGGTGGTGATGACGGCCGAACTGGAAGACCGCTACACCGACCTGCGCTTTAGCGCCTACGGCAATGCCTTCCTGGCCGATGCCATCGTGATGCAACGCTACCTGGAGCTCAATGGGCAATTTCGCAAGATCATTGCCGTCGTCAAAGTCAGGGCCAGTGAGCACAGCAAAGACCTGCGCTTTTACGACTTCAAGGACGGCGAGATGCGGATCGAA
>JBAXEN010000549.1:0-1747 GCA_037140415.1 Betaproteobacteria bacterium
GGCAGGCGACCCAGACCACCGGTGACGGTACCGCCCGCTCAAGCATTTTTGACATCCTGCGGCGCAAGAACTGGCCCGAGCCTTATGACTTCCGAGCCATCCGCAATGACCTGCATCGCCGGCTTGAGCCCCAGCTGGACAGCCTGCGCGCTCACCCAGAGGCCGCCCGTGCCGAGTACGAAGCGGCAGTGGCCGCCGGCGACTATTCAGCGGCCCACGCCACGGTGGGTGAAGCGGTGGGGCTGATCAACGACTGCCCGCCAGCGCAGGCGGTGCTGCAGCGCATGGCGGACCAGGCGCGAGAGCGGTTGGCCTGAGGAAGTTACCCGGCCGCAGCCGGCCTGTAGCAGCTCATGATGCCGCCCAGGTCCGTACCGCGAAATCGTGATCAAGACCTTCCCTGGCAAGCGTCCTGATTGCATAAATTGAGCATAGTGCTATCGTCGCGTCGTGAACGGAACACATCGTAAGACGCTCGAGAAGGTGCTGACAGACCCCGTCAATGGGAACATTGAGTGGTCGCATATTTGCTCAAGGGCGCTGGATGCAGAGTCGTCGAAGGTGCAGGCTCGTCCGTCACGTTTGAGTTTGGCGGCCGGAAGATGACCCTTCATCGGCCACACCCAGGCAAGGAAGCACTGCGCTACCGTGTCTTGGCAGTTCGGGAGTTCGTCGAAAGAATGGGGATACAGCCATGATCAATTCCATGTCCTACAAGGGCTACGCTGCCAGCATGGTCTTTGATGCAGAAGACAAGGTCATTGTCGGGCGCGTTCAAGACATTGACGACATCATCTCGTTCCACGGCGAGTCGGTGGCGGAGTTCGAGTCGAACTTTCACGCGGCCATCGAAGACTATCTGGCTGCATCCAAGGAACTCGGTTCGGCGCCGGAGAAACCGGCTAGCGGCAAGGTCATGCTGCGCATTGCGCCTGAGGTTCATGCCGCCGCGCTCAAGGCTGCGGCAAGAAGCGGCACCAGCCTCAACAAGTGGGCTGAAGGCGCGCTTGGTAAAGCGGCTAGGAAGTCACCCTCTCGGGTCGCAGCGCGCAGCGAAGCGTGACTGGTGTTTGAATTGCCGCACGCCACAAAGGCTCAGCCCAAGGGCGATGGGGCCGGCCAACAGTCATACAGGCGCGCATTGATGCGCTCGCCCCACAGGTCCAGCTCGACGGCTGTGCCGCTGTGGGGCTGGTTGGCAGCGTCGCCCCGCACATAGCCCTGCGCCACGCAGGCGCCGGCCCGTGGGCTCCAGCCGGCTGAAGAAACTTCCCCGCCGGGCTGGCCTTGGAGCCAGATCGATTCGCCACCCCACAGGTAGTGCCCGGGTGAATCCGCCACCAGCGTCACCAGCTTCTTGCGCAGCGGTTGCCCCTGGCGGGCCAGCAGTGCATCCCGGCCGATGAAGCCACCGGGTTTGTCCAGGTCCACCGCAGCCATCATGCCAGCTTCGAACGGTGTCTCATCCGGACCCAGCTCGGCGCCCCATGCGCGCCGGCCCTGTTCGATGCGCAGTGCGTCCAGCGCGTAGTAGCCGGCATCGCGCAGGCCCAGGTCGCGCCCGGCCTCTTGCAGCGCCAGGTAGACATGGCGCGTCATTTCCACCGGCACATACAGCTCGTAGCCTGGGCCGCCCACATAGCTCATGCGCGCCGCCCGCACCCGGGCGTGGCCCAAGTCGATCAGCCGGGCCCAGGAGAACTTCAGACCTGTGGCCGACAGGTCGTCCGGGCTCAGGCGCGCCAGC
>JBAXEN010000550.1:0-1734 GCA_037140415.1 Betaproteobacteria bacterium
GGCAGCTGATGACCACCACCGAGGTCGACAACTGGCCGGCCGACGCCGAGGGCGTGCAAGGCCCCGATCTGATGCAGCGCTTTCTGGCCCACGCCGAGCGTTTCAAAACTGACATCATTTTTGACCACATCAACAAGGTCGATTTCAGCCAGCGGCCCTTCACCCTGACCGGCGACAGCGACACCTACACCTGCGACAGCCTGATCATCGCCACCGGCGCCTCAGCCAAATACCTGGGCCTGGCCTCCGAGTCGGCCTTCATGGGACGCGGCGTCTCGGGCTGCGCCACCTGTGACGGCTTTTTCTACCGCAATCAGACGGTGTGCGTGGTCGGCGGCGGCAATACCGCCGTCGAAGAAGCGCTGTACCTGTCCAACATTGCCAGCAAGGTGTATTTGGTGCACCGGCGCGACAAGTTCCGCGCTGAGCCCATCATGATCGACAAGGTGATGGACAAGGTGGCGGCCGGCAAGATCGAACTCAAGGTCAACCAGACGCTCGACGAGGTGCTGGGCGACGCCTCGGGCGTGACCGGCGTGCGCCTGCGCAGCAGCGACGGCCAGCGCACCGAAGACCTGCCTCTGACGGGCTGCTTCATCGCCATCGGCCACCAGCCCAACACCGATATCTTCAAGGGCCAGCTCGAGATGAAGGACGGCTACATCGTCACCCGCAGCGGCCTGCAGGGCATGGCCACCATGACCAGCGTGCCCGGCGTGTTTGCCGCCGGCGATGTGCAAGACCATGTCTACCGCCAGGCCATCACCAGCGCTGGCACCGGCTGCATGGCCGCGCTCGACGCCCAGCGCTATTTGGAGCAGCAAGAGGGCTGATATGACAAAGGTCCTGAGCATGACCGGCTATGCCACGGTGCAGACCAGCATCGGTGGCGCCAAGCCGGGCGACAGCACACCGGCCGCCAGCCTGGGCCTGGAAATTCGCTCGGTCAATGGCCGATTCCTGGATCTGGCGCTGCGCCTGCCCGACGAGCTGCGCCCCTGCGAGCCGGCCCTGCGCGAGCTGGTCAACAGCCAGATCAAGCGCGGCAAGGTAGAGCTGCGCGCCAGCCTGGACAGCGCTGGCAGCGCAGGACTGCAGCCGCCCTCGCCCGCGCTCTTGAGCCGGCTGGCTGAGCTGCAGCGCAGCGTGCTGGCGCAGCTGCCGCAAGCGGCCGGCCTGAGCGTGGCCGAGGTGCTGCGCCTGAGCAGCCAGCCCGAGCGCTCCTGGCCCGAACTGCAAGCGCGCCTGCTGGAGCTGGCCCGCGAAGCGGTGCAGGAGCTGCTGGCGGCGCGCCAGCGCGAGGGGCAGCGCCTGGTGGCCATGCTCAGTGACCGCTGCAGCCAGCTGCGCGAACTGACCCTGCAAGCCGGCCCGCTGGTGCCGCAGCTGGTGGAGCAACAAAAAAACCGCTTTCTCGAGCGCTGGCGCGAAGCCATGGCCTTGGGCGAGGCCAGCGTGCCGCCCGAGGCGGCGCAGGAGCGGGCCCTGACCGAGGCCACCGCCTATGCCATACGCATCGACGTGGCCGAAGAACTCACCCGCCTGGGCTCGCACCTGAGCGAGATCGAGCGCCTGCTGGCGGCCGGCGGCGACATCGGCAAACGCCTGGATTTCCTGATCCAGGAGCTGCACCGCGAAGCCAACACCCTGGGCTCGAAGTCGGCCACGCTGGAGCTGACCCGCATCTCGGTCGACATGAAGGTGCTGATCGAACAAATGCGCGAACAGGTTCAA
>JBAXEN010000551.1:0-1723 GCA_037140415.1 Betaproteobacteria bacterium
ACGCAGGCCATGGCCCTGTCCGAGAAGCACCAACTTAAGGCTGAGGACATTGCAGCGGTGCGGCTGCGCCTGAACCCGGCCGAGGCGGCCTACCCGGGCACCGACTCACAGGGGCCGTATTCTGATATCGGCGCGACCTTGATGAGCGCGCCGTTTTGCATGGCCCTGGCCTTGATCGAGCGCAAGGTTCTGGGCCGGGACCTCAGGCGTCTCGATGACGCGCGACTGAGCCCCTTGATTGGCCGCTCCACTGTCATCCCGGATGCCAGCCTGGGCACCCGCAGCTTTGTACTTGAGGTCGACCTGCGCAGTGGCCAAACCCTCAAGCATGTGGAGCAGACCCAGGGCGAGCCCTTCAACTGGAACCGCGACGAGGTGCGTGCCAACCTCATGGCCATGGCCGCAGAAATGCCCTGCGATGCAGCAGGCATTGAGCAACTGTGTGAGCGGGTGCTTGGCGCTGAGGGTTTCAGCGCCCGGCAGATCATGGACGCTTGCGTTGTTCGTTAACTGCTAAATCAAGCCGACACGGCGGCCCGTGGGCCGCCGCGCTGGTATCGCCACTTCAGGAGAAGTAGCGCGGCAGGAACATGATGATGTCAGGCACGGCCACCACCAGGGCCACCACCACCAGATCGGCCACGAAGAACCAAAGCACGCCGCGGAAGATCAGATCGGTGGGCGCGCTCTTGCCTATGGTGCTGCTGAGCACAAAGACGTTCAGACCGACGGGCGGTGTAATCATGCCAATTTCAACCAACTTGGCCACAAACACGCCGAACCAAATGATGTCGATCTTGGCCATGCCTATCAGTGGCAGGAAGATGGGCAGGGTGATGAGCATCGCGCCAATGGGTTCGAGGAACATGCCCAGGAAGAGATAGACCAGGGTGATGGCCACCAGCAGCATGACCGGGCTGGTATTGAGCGCCTGAGCTGCTTCGGAAATCGTGCCTGCGATGCCGGTCAACGTCAGAAACGAGGTCAGCATGCTCGCGCCGATGACCACAATAAACACGCTGGCGCAGGTTACGAGCGACTCGACCACTGAACGGGTCAAGGCCTCGCGCGTCAAAGTGCCTTTGGCCCAGGCGATCAAGCACGAGAGCAATGCGCCAACCGCGCCGGCTTCGGTTGAGGTGAACAGGCCGCCGAACAAGCCACCCAGCACCCCGATGATGAGCAGAACCACCGGCCAGACTTCCTTGGCCACGGTGATCTGTTCGCGCAAGGTGGCGCGCTCATGACTGCGCGGGGCCAGGCTGGGATTGAGCCAGGTGCGGATCAGGATCACGATCACATAACTGAACGCCGTGGCCAGGCCGACGCCTATGCCGCCCATGAATAGTTTGGTGATGGATACCTGAGCAATCACGCCGTAAATGATCAGCGGGATGCTCGGTGGGATCAATGCGCCTATGGTGCCTGCCGCCGCCAGGGTGCCGGTGGCCAGCTTCATGTCGTATTTGTGGCGCACCATTTCGGGCACAGCGATCTTGCCCATGGCCGCCGCGCAGGCCACGCTCGAACCGGTGATGGCGGCAAAGCCGGAGCAGCCGAAGACCGAGGCAATGGCCAGCCCGCCGGGCAAGCGCTGGAACCAGAGCTTGGCCGCGTCAAACAAACCGTTGGTCAGCTTGCCGTGATAGCAGATAAAGCCCATCAGCAGGAACATCGGTACCGCACTGAGCGTCCAGCTGGCGATCAGGGTGTGCGGCATGAC
>JBAXEN010000552.1:0-1705 GCA_037140415.1 Betaproteobacteria bacterium
GGCGTCGACTTGAGCGTCAAGAGCGGCGAGGTGGTCAGCCTGCTGGGCCGCAACGGCGCCGGCAAAACCAGCACGCTGCGCGCCATCCTGGGCTTGGTCGGCAGGCGCAGCGGCTCCATCCGCGTCTTCGGCCAGGAGTGCGTGGGCCAAAGCCCGCACCAGGTGGCCCGGCTGGGTGTGGGCTATTGCCCCGAGGAGCGCGGGATTTTCTCCAGCCTGAGCTGCGAAGAAAACCTGCTGCTGCCCCCCACCCTGAGTGCAGGCGGCATGACGCTGGCCGAGATCTACGCCATGTTCCCCAATTTGCAGGAACGCAGGAACAGCCCCGGCACCCGCCTGTCGGGCGGCGAGCAGCAAATGCTGGCGGTGGCCCGCATCCTGCGCACCGGCGCCAAGCTGCTGCTGCTCGATGAAATTTCTGAAGGCCTGGCCCCGGTCATCGTGCAAGCGCTGGCGCGCATGATCCGAGACCTCAAGGCCAAGGGCTACACCATCGTGATGGTCGAGCAGAACTTTGCCTTTGCCGAGCCGCTGGCTGACCGTTTTTATGTGATGGAGCATGGCCGCATGGTGATGTCCTTCGCCGCCGCGCAACTGTCCGAGCAGCGGGCTCAGCTCAACGAATACCTGGGGCTGTGATGAAGTTGCAGCCTCGCCCCAACACCGCCTGCTAAAAAGCCAAACCCATGGAGATCTTCGGCATCCCCTCGCAAGCGCTGTTCGGCCAGTTGCTGATTGGCCTGATCAACGGCTCTTTCTACGCCATGCTCTCGCTCGGGCTGGCGGTGATCTTCGGCCTGCTCAACATCATCAACTTCACCCACGGCGCACAGTACATGCTGGGCGCCTTTGCCGCCTACCTGGGCCTGACCCATCTGGGCCTGAGCTACTGGGCCTCCTTGCTGCTGGCACCCTTGATCACCGGCGCCACCGGCATGCTGATCGAGCGGGTGATGCTGGCGCGCCTGTACAAGCTCGACCACCTCTATGGCCTGCTGCTGACCTTCGGCCTGGCGCTGATCATCCAGGGCCTGTTCAAGAACCACTTTGGCGCCTCGGGCATGCCCTATGCCGTGCCGCCGATTTTTGCGGGCAGCTTCCAGCTCGGCTTTATGTTCCTGCCCAAATACCGGGCCTGGGTCATCGTCATGTCCCTGCTGACCTGCCTGTTGACCTGGTATGTGATCGAGCGCACCAAGCTGGGCGCTTATCTGCGCGCGGCCACTGAAAAGCCGGAGCTGGTGCAGGCCTTCGGCGTCAATGTGCCGCGCATGATCACCTTGACCTATGGCTTTGGCGTGGGCCTGGCGGCGCTGGCCGGCGTGATGGCCGCGCCCATCTACCAGGTCAGCCCGCTGATGGGCACCGACATCATCATCGTGGTGTTTGCGGTGGTGGTGATCGGCGGCATGGGCTCCATCCTGGGGGCCATCCTCACCGGCTTTGGCCTCGGTCTGGTCGAGGGCCTGACCAAGGTCATCTATCCCGAAGCGTCCAACACGGTGATCTTCCTGATCATGATCATTGTGCTGCTGTTCAAGCCCGCCGGGCTGTTTGGCAGCGAGAAGTAAATCATGACCCTGCCCTCTACGTCTGACAGCTCATCGCGCACCCAGTGGTACGCCTTTGGCCTGATGGTGCTCGCTTTTGCGGTGCTGCCGTTTTGGGTCTACCCCATCTTCCTGATGAAGGTGATGTGCTTTGC
>JBAXEN010000553.1:0-1670 GCA_037140415.1 Betaproteobacteria bacterium
TTGGGCAGGTCACCCCGCATCGGAAAGGGCGTGTCCGGCAGGTTCAAGGTGGCGCGGTAATCCTGGGATTTTTCAGACATGATGGAGGTCACAGACGACTTGGGCAGGCTCAGCGCCCACGGGGGCAAAAGAGGAGAGGGCCAGGGGCGCAAGGCCGATCGCCCTGAGCCTGACAGATGGGCGGCGAGCGGCGCTCTCGGGGACGGGCGGCAGCCTCAAATTCGGTCGCGGGTGGTCTGGCGGTGGGTCTGTTCATGGCGCGAGGCAAACCAGGCACGGGCCTCACTGCAGTCCCGGGCGATGCCCTCGGTCAGCGCGGCCAGCCCCTCGTACTTGAGCTCACCATGAAGTTTGTGCAGCAGATCCACGCGCACGAGTTTACCGTAGGCCTCCTCGGGCCCCAGGGCCTGGGGCCAGTCCAGAATATGGGACTCCAGCAGAACCCGACCTCCGTTGACGTCGTCGGCGCTCAGTGAGGGTCGCACGCCCAGATTGGCCACACCGGCCAGGGGCTGCGGGCCCAGGCCGTGGACCTCCACGACAAAGATCCCGCTGGCCGCCGGCTTGGCGTGCGAAAAGCGCAGGTTCAGGGTGCGAAAACCGTCGCCCGCGCCCGGCGTACTCGCGCCCAACTCGCGCCCGAGCTTTGCGCCGTGCACCACATGCCCAGAAATTGCATAGGGCCGCCCCAGCAGGCTGGCAGCCAGGGCCATCTGGCCCTGCGCCAGGGCCTCGCGCACCGCCGAGCTCGATACCCGTAAGCCATGGACCTCGTAGCTGTTCATGCGAGCCACATCAAAGCCGAACTCGTTGCCAGCGGCGTCGAGCATGGCGTAGTCGCCGGCGCGCTTGGCGCCAAAGCGAAAGTCATCGCCCACCAGCACGTAGCGCACCTGCAGACCGCGCACCAAAATATCTTGGATGAAGCTGCGCGCGCTCTGCTGAGCCAGCTTGTCCCGAAACGGCAGCACCACCACCTCGTCGACCCCGCAGCGCGCCAACTCGGTGAGCTTGTCGCGCAGGGTCGAGATGCGGGCTGGGGCCGAGGCGGGGCCGAAGTATTCACGCGGATGAGGCTCAAAGCTCATCACCCGCACCGGCAGGCCCCGGTGTTCGGCCTCGCTGCGCAGCAGCGCCAGCATGGCCTGGTGGCCACGGTGCACGCCGTCGAAATTGCCTATGGTCAGCGCGCAGGCGCTGGCCAATTCGCGGTGCTCAAAGCCTCGGTAGATCCTCATACGGCCCAGATTATCGGTCGGCGCGTCGCAGGCCCGTGAAATCGCGCTATATTGCAAAGATTGCGTGTGCGGCCCCAGGCCGGGTTGGCCGGCGGGGCCCGCAGCGTGACCATCGATGTTCCTGTCCATGGATTTGGAGGTTCGCTTGAAGGTCTTGAAGCTGTCCGCCCAGGGTTTGCCGCAATCTTGGATCAGTCTGGAGCAGGCCGTGCTCCACTACGCCGCCGGTGAGGTGCGCTGGGAAGTCGGCGCCGAGGTGGCGTTGTTTCGCGGGGGGCACAACGCGCGCACCGGTGAGCAGTCCCAAATTCATGTCAACAGCATCATCGGCACCCGGGGCGTGCCGAGCATCAACCCTTTCAATTTGCGACCGGGGTTGACCAACAGCAAGCTGTTTGCCCGCGACCGCAATGTCTGCGCTTATTGCGGCGG
>JBAXEN010000554.1:0-1655 GCA_037140415.1 Betaproteobacteria bacterium
ACGATGTCGCAAAACAGGGCGATGGTGGCGCCCAGGCCGGTGGCATGGCCGTTGAGCTTGGCAATCACCGGCTTTTCGCAGTCGAGCAGCGAAAAAATAATCTGTTTGGCCTCGCGCGCGGTCTTCTCAAAGGAGGCCGGCTCGTCGATCATCTTCTGGAAAAACACCACGTCGCCGCCCGAAGAAAAGGCGCGGCCGGCGCCGGTGAGCACCACGATGTCCGATCCTGCGTCATTGGAGGCGTCGGTAAAGACCCGGGCCAGCTCCTCGTGCATGACCTCATCGACCGCATTGAGCGTGGCAGGCCGGTTCATGGTGATTTCAAGAATGCGGCCCCGACGCGCAAAGCTCAGGGTGGTGTAGGTATCGAACTGCACGCGGCTTCCCTCCAGTTTGTTTTATGACCCGATGATGGCAAACTTCGGACGAAGAATCAACAGTCACTGAATTGCCATTCATTGGGATGAACCCTAGAATTTCCACGCAGGAACAAGGACCCGAGCATGCTTTCCAGCGAAAACGCAGGCGCCGCCAAACCCACCGCTGGCGGTCGCCAGCGCAAGAGACTGACTCGCCAGGAGCGCGCCCCCGATGCGCGCGATCAAATCTTTACCGCCGCCGCCAAGGTGGTGGGCGAGCTCGGCTACGCGGCAGCCTCCATCACCCGCATCACCGAAGTGGCGGGCATGGCGCAGGGCACTTTCTACCTGTACTTCGCCTCACGCCAGAGCCTGTTTGACGAACTGCTGCCGCATGTGGGCAAGGACATGCTGCACTTTGTGGGCACCCGGGTGGCCGGTGCCCAGGACATTTTGGAGATGGAAGAGCGCGGCTTTCGCGCCTTTTTTGAATTCCTCGGCTCCAACCCGGGCTTCTTTCGCATCCTCAATGAAGCAGAGGTGGCCGCGCCCAAGGCGCATGAGGAGCACTTTCGGCGCACGGTGAGCCACTTTGTGCAGGCGCTGGAGGCAGCGGTCCAGGCCGGGCAAATCCGCAACTTCAAGCGCAGCGAGATCGAAACCCTGGTGTATGTGCTGATGGCGGCGCGCAGCTATCTGTACATGCGCTACGTCAAGGGTCAGGCGGCCGGTGCCCGCCTGCCCGAGAAGGTCATCAAGACCTATATGCGCCTGGTGCGCAGCGGCCTCAATTAGCCGGCGGACAAGTCAGTCCGGCTCAAGCGCTCTTGTGAGCAACTGCTGCACCGCCGCTGGGAAATCCTGCTGCCCCTGCAGCAATGCCTGGCCTATGGCTTGCAGACTGGCCTCGTCCAGCGCCGCGATGCGCTGCTGCAAGGCTTGACCGGCCATCGCGGCCAGCGTCTTTTGCAAGCGGCGCATGCGCTCCTGCGCAGGCGCCGGCACCCGCGCAGCATGGGCCGCATAGACCGCGTCGAGCAATTCGGCGGCGCCCGCGCCGATGCTGGCTGTGGTGGCGACGACCGGCGGCATGGGGCCCTTGCCAAGGTGAGCAGCCGCCTGCAGAGCCCGGACCAGAGCCTGCGCGCCGGGCAGGTCGGACTTGTTAACTGCGTACACATCGGCCATCTCGAGCACACCGGCCTTGATCATCTGCACCTCATCGCCCATGCCCGGTGCGCACACCAGCACCGTCAACTGGGCCAGGCCACTGACCTCGGTCTCAGACTGCCCGAC
>JBAXEN010000555.1:0-1649 GCA_037140415.1 Betaproteobacteria bacterium
GCACACAGGCCAGCAGCACCTGGCTGTGCACAAAGCCGGCCATCAGGTCAAAAAGTTGCTGCGCTCGCCGGCGCATGATCCAGCGGCCCAAGGGGTTGAGCAGGGCCCAGCGGTACAGGTCCGGGCTGCTCAGCCAGCGGTCCATGCGGGCCAGCCAGCGCTCGCGCCAGCCGGCTTGTGGGGCCATGGCGGCGGCCGACAGGCTCATGCCAGTCCTGGCTCCATGACACCGCGCGCGATCTGTTCGCGCGCATGCTGCGGCAGCAAGCGCTCGGACTCAGCCAGCACCAGTTTCTGCATGGCCGTGCGCGCGGCGCAGGCCGGCACGGAGTCAATGGCCGCTTGCATCAATTCGCGGAAATAGTTGACCGCCCCGACCAGACCCAGATCGGCGGCCGAGCTCGGCCGGCCATGGTGGGCGTCCTGCCCTTGGGGCTTGCCGATGGCCAAGGCCTGGCCCATCACGTCGCGGATGTCATCGGCGACCTGGTAGGCCTCACCCAAGCAATCGCCCAGGCGGCGCCAGGGCTGGGGATCGACCCCCGCGGCAATGGCGCCGGCGCAGGTGGAAGCGACGAATAAGGCGCCGGTTTTGGCGCGCTGGTACTGGCTCAAGGCCACCTTGGGCTCGCATTCCCAGGCTTGCCCAGCAACGATGCCCTCTGGAGCGCCGGTGCCTTCGCAGACGATTTGCATCAGCGGCGCCAGCCTGTGGGGCCAGCGGGTGCCGGCCCAGGCCAGGGACTGGAAGGCCAGAACGATGAGCGCGTCTCCGGTCAGCAGGGCCAGCGGCTCGCCAAACTGCTTGTGCACCGTCGGCAGGCCTCGGCGGATGTCGGCGTCGTCGAAGCAGGGCATGTCGTCATGCACCAGCGAGGCGCAATGCAGCAGTTCGATGCTGACTGCCGCCGCGCTGCTCAGTGCTTGGGCGTCATCGCCGCAGGCGGTAGCCACCGCCAGGCACAACTGCGGACGGATGCGCGCACCGCCTGGAAACACCGCATGGCGCATGGCGGCCAGCAGCCGGGGCGGCGAACCGGCGGTCTGGACCCGGGAAAACTGTTGCTCAAGCGCTTGCTCGATGCGTTGGTTCATGCTCATCGGATACCTCCGGTGTCGCGATGTCACCGAAATGGGACATCGATAAGTGTCAATTTAACATGACACTCTGACTTGTCAAGCCCGCGATGAGCTTGAGAACGCTTGAAATCGCTTCTTGCGAACCGGTTCAGCCAGGCTCCTGCCCCACCAAGGCACGCCGCCAGACGGTACGCACCACCTGGGCATCGCGCTGCACCAGAGCCTGCTGGCGCATCTGTAGGTCATCCTGGCGCAATTGCCCGGTGATGCTGAAAAAACGCGAATTCAGGCCATGGCGGTTCGCGTTGAAGACCAAGGGCGGAGCCAAGGCCGCATTGGCTTGGTTCAGATCCTGCCAGGGCTGGCGCTGCCGGGCTTCGACCATTTTGCGGGCCTGCCCCAGAGACAGGCCTTTGAGGCTGGCGCTGATCAGCTCGGCGCTGGCCGTGTTGATGTTGAGTGCGGTGCGCTGGGGCAAGAGGCTCACATGGGGCGTCAGACGGGTGATCTGCGCTGGGCTCAAGCCCAGCCAGACGAGTTGGTCAATCTGTTGCGGCATGAAAGGCGCT
>JBAXEN010000556.1:0-1606 GCA_037140415.1 Betaproteobacteria bacterium
CGATGACCTCGATGCATTCGGGCCGGCCCGGCCGCATGGCGGTGGTGGCCAGCAGTTGCCCCGGTGCGCCATTGGCCAGCGTGAGCAGGGCGCTGGCGTAATCCTCGGTTTCCATGCGGTGCAGGCCGGTTGTGATGACCTGGGCCGCCAGCACCGAACGCACGCCGACCAGGGCGCGGAACAGGTCCAAGCTGTGAATGGCCTGCGTTAGCAGCACGCCGCCGCCGTCTCGCGCCAGGGTGCCGCGCCCGGCCTGGTCGTAATAACTTTGCGGCCGCCACCAGGGCACCCGCACCGAGGCGGCTTGTACCGTGCCGAGGCGCCCGCTGGCCAGCGCATCTTGCAGCGCCAAGGCGCCGGGACGAAAGCGGTGCTGAAGCACCACGCCCAAGCGCCGGTCGGAAGCCTGGGCCAGGTCAACAATGGCTTGCGCGCGCGGCATGGAGATGTCCAGCGGTTTTTCCAGCAGCAGGTGTTTGCCGGCGGCCAGAACCTGGGTTGCCAGTTCCAGGTGGCTGGCTGGCGGCGTGGCCACGATCACGGCCTTTACCCGTGGGTCGGCCAGTGCGGCTTGCAGGTCGTCGGTGGGCGTGGGCAGCCCCTGCAACGGCCCCAGCTGGGCCAGCGTCGGCCGGCGGGTGATGGCGTGGCGCAGCTCGATCGGGTCGCGCAGGTCAAACAGGCTTTGCAGATGGGATATGGCGCCGGGGCCAATGCCGACCAGGGCGATGCCAAAGCGGTGGCTCATGACGGGCTTTCCTCCAGGGCGTGCAGCACGCGGATGGCGGCGTAGGCGTCATTGGCCGCATACACCAGTTGCGCCTCGGACAATCGGGGCTGGGCCCAGTTGCTGGTGGCGGCTTTTTTGGATTTGATGAAGCGCTGCTGGAACAGCACCGCCACCGCGCCCTTCACGCCCATGTCCTTGCGGTAACCGCGCTGGTGAAACACCTGGTTCAGTTCCAGCAGGCCGACCGGCTCCACGCCGAGCTTGCGCACGATGTGGCGGCGGTCGTCGCCCAGACCAAAACCGGCCTTGGTAACGCCACCCAGGGTCAGCAGCTCTGCCGCCACGACGCGGCATTCGGGCTCGATCAATTGAAACACCCAGGCCCGCTGTGGTGTGGACAGTTGCAGCACGTGCGGCCCGTCCGACACCTCGCCCACCCGAAAGGTCGGTTTGGATTCGGTGTCAAAGCCCCAGGCCGGCATCTGGGCTAAATCGTCCCAGGCGGCGCGCGCCTCGGCGCCGGTGGTGACCAGGGTGATGCGGTCCAGCCCCAGTCGCTCGAACAGCGGCAGCAGGGCGATGGCGTCGTTGTCGGGGGTGGCGTGCCGTTGCTGCATATGCACGTATCATCGCCGTTTTCGACTCTATCGCCCATGACGCCTGCCCTCACCACCCTGCGCGTTCACCAATTTGCCGGCTTGGCACCGGGGCCTCGTCTGTTGGTTTTGGGCGCGGTGCATGGCAACGAGACCTGCGGCACCCGCGGCATGGCCCGTTTGCTTGACGAGCTGGACGCCGGCACGCTGACGTTGACCTGCGGCACCCTGACGCTGGTGCCCATCACCAACCCACTGGCCTACCTGAAGCAGCAGCGCA
>JBAXEN010000557.1:0-1602 GCA_037140415.1 Betaproteobacteria bacterium
CAGGTGCAGGTGCAGGTGCAGGTGCAGGTGCAGGTGCAGGTGCAGGTGCAGGAGCAGGAGCAGGAGCAGGAGCAGGAGCAGGAGCAGGAGCAGGAGCGGTCTGGGCGGACTTGAAGATGTTCAAGAACTGGTAGGCGCTCTGGGTGACACCGCTATAGGTGTTGATCGGGCTCAGGCCGGTGCTGCTTTGCGCGATGTCCCGGTTGAAGGACCAGTAGGACAGCAAGCCGATGCCGTTGGCCTTGACGAAGTCGGCAATGGTTTGCGCATCGGCCAGGCTGAAGACGGTCCAGTCGTCGTTCCAGCCGATCATGGGTGTGATGCCCATCATGGCGTGGATCTGTGCGCGGGTCTTGGTCGGAAAGATCAGCGCGATCTGATCGGCCGTGGCGTTGAAGGACACGATGGAGGCCTGCGCCAGGTTGGGTGGCGAGACCATGGTCTGGACGTTGGTGGCGCCAAAGGTCATGGTCATGGCATTGACCATGCTCACGTTAACCCCTGCGGCAACCGCGCCTTTGACGAGGTTCAGGCTGGCGTCGTTGACGCCCCGAAACCAGGCCGGCAGGGTAAACGAGGTGTAGAGGTCAGGGTATTTGGCCTGCAGCCGCACCAGCACCCGGTTGCGCCGAGCGGTGGCGTCGACGTTGCTCAGTTGGGGGCCTTCGACATCCCAGTCGATGCGGCGCGTGCCTGAATCCGTGATGAGCTTGTCGAGCAAAGCCAGCATTTGGTCGTCGGTGCAGGAGACTTCGGCATAAATGCCGTCAGCGCCGCCCATGGAGATGATCAGCTTGCCGCCTTGGGCAACGAAGTTGCGGGCGTCGGGCAGCATATTGGTGAGGTTGGCATCGAGCGCGCAGCTGCCGCGGGTGACGCCAAAGGCCAGGGTGGCGCTGCTCAGGCCGGCATTTTTCTGGGCGGCCGTCAGGGTGCCAGGGCCCCAGCTTTGAAAGTAGGGCGCGACCTCGGCGGCTTGGCCGAGGCTGGCTGCGCACAGAGCTGCTGCAAGGGCCAGGGTTTTCAGACGGGGGCGGCTTGAGGCAGAGCTCAGGCGTTGGGTGGTGGAGTGGCTGGGGCGGGTTTGCGAAGAGTAGGTCATGCAGTTTTAAGCGTCGGTCAGACGCCTTCTCGTGTTTCGTCAGACAAAGCTGCGCCCTTTCGCAGGCGGGGCCATTTCGGGCCGGTCGTCTGCGCTGGATGCAGGGGTGGGACGCTGCTCGTGACCGGGCTGGTTGTGTGCTCCGGGGCCTCTTGCTGGCTCAGCGTTGGGACGGATGCTAAGGGCAATTGCCGGGCTGGGCGGCTTGGCTCAGCCGCTGGTGTAAGCAAACGATGCAGGGGGTAGCTCCCGCATAAGTGCGGGCACGCTTGTTACGGCTCGACACCAGAATCAGAGCCCGGCTCGGCAAGGTCGAGCCCCTGTCTGACAGCGCTCAGGTCAAAAGGCCCTGGATAAAATCGCGGAGCTTCAAGTCCAGCCGGCTGCAGGCCCGGCGCCTTAGCGAGATCGACCTATGACCCAGAAAGACAGTGCCGCCACATCGTTGCAGGGCCTGCGCAAGTGGCGCGAGGCGGTGCCCAACGACCGCATGGCCCATG
>JBAXEN010000558.1:0-1601 GCA_037140415.1 Betaproteobacteria bacterium
ATCAGCGCCTGATCGTTGCGCCCGTCGTCAAGATGGGTTGGCCGGACGGATACCGTCCAGTGGCAGTCCTTCGGCTTCAAGGGTGGCGTTGTAGGCAGCAATGAAGTCGGCGTGATCCTCGCGCCATTTGCGTTCCTGCTCACGGCGCACCACTTCGCGCAGGTAGGTATCGCAGATCTGCGAAATAGGGATGTCCAGGTGTCCAGCGCAGCCAATGACGCCAAGTGAACTTCAGGCGGGCCCACCTGCGCAAGCACTGCCTGCGCATCACCGTGCCCGACAATGCAGACCATGCCCATACAGCAGCCCCGTTTTGACGCCGTTCTGTTCGACCTGGACGGCACCTTGGTCGACAGCGAAACCACGGCCATGGACGTGCTGCATGAAGAGGGCGTGGCTCTGGGCCTGGCCGTCAGCCGTGAGCAAGCGCACACCGCCTTTCGCGGCCAGCCCATGAGCCGTTGTGTGGCCTACATTGCAGAGCGTCTTCCCCGGCCTGTGCCGGTTTTTGGCGAGGACTTTGCCGCGGGTTTTACCGCTCACATACGCCGTCGGCAAGCCGAGCGCTTTCGGCAACACCTCTTGCCCATGCCCGGCGCGCGCGAGTTGCTGCAGGCCTTGAGCCTGCCCTACTGCGTGGCCACCAACGGTCCACGTGAGAAGGCCGAACTGACGCTGGGCCTGACCGGCCTCTTGCCCTTCTTTGACCAGCGCCTGTTTTGCGCCTACGAGGTCGGCAGCTTCAAGCCCGAGCCCGGCCTGTTCCTGCATGCCGCGCAGGCCCTGGGCGCGCGGCCCGCACATTGCGCGGTAGTGGAAGACAGCCTGCCCGGCGTACTCGCCGGCCTGGCCGCCGGCATGCAAGTGTTCAGCCTCACCGAGGTCGACGCCACGCTCATGGCCAGCGGGCGGGTGCAGTGCATTGCTTCACTGGGCGAGTTGCATGAAAGACTGATGGGCTGAGCATGAACAGCACTGGGGCGAGGCGGGCGGCTACGCCGTCCAGTGCCTGGGCCTTTGCTGATACCGTGCGCCTTAGCCATAACGGCACGAAGGAGATAATCCGCATCTGTTTGTCGAGACCGAGTCCGAGATTTTTTTGAAGACCATCATCCCCAGCCGAAAGGCCACCCGCCAGCTCAGGAGCAAGCCATGACCAAGAAAGCACACTTTGACGCGGAAGAGCTGGAAGTCTTGCAAGCCCTTGCGGCAGGTAGTCTGAAGCCCGTTACCGACTCTGCGCAGCGCATCAAGTCACACCGTGCGGCAGCCGCCGCCACTTTCAAGAAAGACCAGCGCCTGAACATCCGCATTTCCAGCCGTGACTTAAAAAACCTTCAGGCGCGGGCCTTGGAAGAAGGCATTCCCTACCAGACGCTGGCTGCCAGTTTGCTGCACAAATACGTCAGCGGTCAGCTGGTCGAACAGCGATAAGGTACGCGGACTCACATTGCCCCTGACGGGCGATCGCTTATTCGGCTGGCATGCCGCGCTGTTCCCTACGGGCTACAGCAGCCTGACCAAAAAACGCGTTGGCCAGTGGCGCGTGGGTATTCCGGACCAACGTGACCGGTCATTCCGGTCTATCGTGACCGACGATT
>JBAXEN010000559.1:0-1594 GCA_037140415.1 Betaproteobacteria bacterium
ACTACATCGACATCTATTACCTGCACAAGGAAGACCCCGAAACGCCGCTGGACGAAACGGTGCGCGCCATGGGCGACTTGATGGCGCGAGGTCAGGTGCGCTATTTCGGGCTGTCTAACTACCGCAGCTGGCGCGTCGCAGAAATTTGTCGGCTGTGTGATGACATGGGCATCCCCCGGCCCGTGGTCAGCTCGCCGTACTACAACGCGCTCAACCGCATGCCCGAGGTCGAGCATCTGCCCGCTTGCGGCTACTACGGCCTGGGTGTGGTGCCTTACAGCCCGATTGCGCGCGGGGTGCTCACCGGCAAATACCCGCCTGATCAAGCTGCACCCGAGGGCACACGCGCCGGTCGCCAGGATGTGCGCATGATGCAGTCCGAATGGCGGCCCGAGTCCTTGTTGATCGCGCAGCACATCAAGCAGCATGCCCAGCAGCGTGGCCTGAGCGCGGGCCAGTTTGCCTTGGCCTGGGTGCTCAACAACCGTTTCATCTCCTCGGTGATCGGCGGGCCGCGCACCCGCGAGCAGTGGGACGATTACCTGGGTGGCACCGCTTACCGATTCACCGCCGAGGACGAGGCCTTCATTGACGCCCTGGTCGTTCCGGGCCACCCCTCCACGCCCGGTTACAACGACCCTGCCTATCCCTTGGAGGGGCGGCCGGGCTGGCATGCGCCTGCGTGAGCTGGGCCGGGGCCACCAAGATCCCTGGTTTCAGGCGATCGCAGCCCAGTTGTCCAACTGCAGGCCGGGCACTTTTGAGAATTCGCGAAGGTTGTTGGTGATCAGCAATGCCTGCCGGCTCAGAGCGTGGGCGGCGATCATGGTGTCCAAGGACCCGATCGGTGTACCGCGTCGCTCCAGGTCGGCGCGCAGCTCCCCGTATGACCAGACTGCCGCCTCATCGAAGGGCAATATCGTCAGCGGCGCAAGAAACATCTCCAAGGCTTTTCGATTTCGAGCCGAGCCACTTTGGGCCACCCCATAGGCCAATTCGGCAGCGACGATGCTGCACAGGCCAATGTCACCCAGCCGATATTGCTGAAAGCGCGCCAGTACCGTCGCAGGTTTGGCGTTGATGATGTAGATGCAGATGTTGGTGTCGAGCAGGATCATGGCAACAGGGCTTCGCGATCCTGCTCTGGCGGCTGCTGGCGCGCCATCTCGAAGCCTGGTTCGAATTCAGCCAGACCGGCAGCAAGGGTCTGCCAAGGATCGTCAATCGGCAGCAGCAGAACGCCATTGCCGAAGTGTTTGACAACCACCTCTGTGCCAGCAAAACGGTACTCCTTGGGCAAGCGAACCGCCTGGCTGCGGCCGGATTGGAAAATGCGGGCGGTATCCATGAAGTACTCCGGTACTGATGACTACCAATGATAGCTATCAGGCTTGTCTTTGTCCAGAAAAGACCTTCGTGGGCCGTCGTCAGCCTCAGACTTGCCGAGTCGCGTTTTTTTCAATATAGTTAGGCGCCTAAATATATTGAACGCCTCGCGTCGGAGCTTGCCCATGATCACTCCCGAAGAAAACCAGTTGCTGTGCCGGGTTGAAGGCGATGCGCCCATGGGGCGGCTGATGCGCAAGCATTGGAT
>JBAXEN010000560.1:0-1588 GCA_037140415.1 Betaproteobacteria bacterium
CGATCTTGCCGGTGGTGGCGGCCAGGCCGCACAGGTTGTTGAGCACGATGTCAAAACGCATGCGCGGCGAGGCACCATAGGCGGTGGCGTTGCGCATGAAGGTGGGCGAGAACTCGCTGGAGGCCAGGGCCGCCACATCGCGCTCGACCATCAGCTTGCACTGGGCGTAGGCGGTCTGCGGGTGGGTGGGTGAGGTTTCGTCGACCGGCGTGCTGCCTTGGCCGATGCCGTAGACGCTGCACGAGGACATGTAGACAAAGCGCTGCACGCCTGCTGCCTTGGCCATCGCCGCCAGATGCACCGAACCGCGGTGGTTGATCTCGAAAGTCAGCTCGGGCGAGTTCTCGCACAGCGGATCATTGGACAGCTCGGCCAGGTGGACAACCGCGTCGTAGCCGCGCAGGTCGGCCACCTCAATACGGCGAATGTCCTTGTTGAGGGTCTCGGGCACTTGCGGCACCAAGGTGGTGTCGTTGAAGAGCCAGCCGTCGCGGTAGTAGCCGGTGTCGAGCCCGGTCACCTGGTGGCCGCGGGCGCGCAGATACGGCGTGAGCAGGCAGCCGATATAGCCTTCAGATCCGGTGACCAGCAGTTTCATGGTGTTCCTCTTGGTGGGGGTGGGCGGGGGAGTGGGTGAGCGTGTGTTCGGGAAAAAAGCGTTGCATCTGCTCCTGCCAGAGCCGGTCGCACAGCCGGCCCTCAGGCAGTTCGACGTCGTCAAAACGCAGGACGGCGTCCTGGGCCAGAGGTCGGCGCAGGCGGCAACCTTCGGCCAGGCCGATGGGCAGCAGCTTGTCCTGGCGGGCCAGCGGCGCGTTTTCGGCCAGCCCGTAGGTCATGAAGCCGCCCAGTCCGTCGATGGTCTCGCCAATCTGCAGGTCGCGCTTGGCCGCGGCCAGCACCTCGACCCGGGGGGCGTCGATGGGCGCCAATGCTGCATCGTGAAACAGCACGGCCCGAGCCACTGTGTTGGGTACTTCAAAATGGCACAGGTGGTAGGGCGTGTAGAAGCAGTACAGCGGCCCTTCGCCCAGCTTGTACAAATGCAGGTAGTGGCGCTGCTGCGGATGATCGTGGGTGCCCAGCACATACACGCCCGGCCCCGGCATGGCACCGACCACGTAGTCGACGATGCCTGGACCTTCGACGAGGTCGCGCAGCGGGTAGAGCTTGCCCACCTCCTGGATGGGCGTGCCCGCCGGTACTGTGGGCCCGTGCATGCCCCGTCGGGCCACCCGCATGCCGGTGCCGTTGGCCACGATGGCGTTTTCGAAGGAAATCTTGGTGCCGTCGGCAAAGGAGGTCACCATGTGCGGGTTCTGGCCCCATTGCGCGGCAAAGCCGGCCTGGGTATGGGGCGTGCGGTAGGGGTCGTGCAGGCCCTTGATGTTGCCGCACAGCACCGGCTTGACGCCGATGCCCTTGACGAAGCGGTAGAGGTTCATCATCACGCCGGGCTGGTCGCCGTCGGCGCTGGTCAAAATCACCCCGGCCCGATCGGCATAGGTCTTGAGGATGGGCCCCAAGGTGCCATCGAGCTCGGCGTTCATCAGCACCACATGCTTGCCGTGGGCGATGGCTCGCATCG
>JBAXEN010000561.1:0-1572 GCA_037140415.1 Betaproteobacteria bacterium
GGTGGAGCCGCTCAAGACGCGGCTGCGGGCCTTGCTGGGTTCTGCCGAGCACGACATCGACGAGGTGGAAAAGCGCATCAAGGTGGTGCAGGTGGGGGCGCGCCGGTCGAATGCCGAACACTTCGGCCGCATCGCCAAGGCCGTGCTTTCGCGTCGCCAAGTGGCCATTACCTACTACTCCCGCGGCAGCGGGGAAGAGACCGATCGCACGCTGTCGCCCCAGCGGCTGGTGAACTATCGCGGCAACTGGTATGTGGACGCCTGGTGCCATTTGCGCGGCGATCTGCGCAGCTTTTCAGTCGACGCGATCCGCAAGGCCGACGTGCTGACGGACAAGGCCAAGGCCGTGGCCGAAAAGGATCTGAAGGAATACTTCGAGACCAGCTACGGCATTTTTCGCGGCAAGGCGAACAAGGTGGCCAAACTGCGCTTCACCCCCGAGCGGGCGCGCTGGGTGGCGGGCGAGGTGTGGCACCCGCAGCAGAAGGGTGAATTCGACAAGGACGGCAGCTATGTTCTGGAAGTGCCGTACCACGACGATCGGGAACTGGTGATGGACGTGCTGCGGCATGGAGCGGATGTGGAGGTGGTGGCCCCAAAGGAACTGAAGGAAGCCGCAGCCAATTCTCTCCGCTCGGCTCTTGCAAAGTACGAATGAGAACGAGAGGGTAGGGCTTGCGCAGAATCCTTACTTCATTCTAGGCACCACCCTTGAGCAAGCGTAGCGTCGCTGCATCCCGCTTCCCTGCGTAGTACCGCTCCAACACCCGTCCGAACCCCGCTTCCTCCGGCGCCGCCGCTTCAAACAGTGTCACGCAGGAGCGCAGCTTCAGATCATCCGGCGAGCCGAAAATCTCGTTCGCGGTTCTGCCCGAAACGCCCAGCACCAGCGCCGTGCATAGCCGCAACCGTTCGCCCAGCACCGGATGGTGCCAATAGGTCTGCGCTTCCGCCAAGTCCGCCAGCCCGTAATGCTTGGCCATGCTGCTGTGGCCCAGCGCACGCAGTTGCGGGAAGATGAACCACATCCAGTGGCTCTGCTTCTCACCGGCGCGCAGTTCCTCGCATACTGTGGCGAATACCGACGCTTGGGCGGTGACAAAGCGTTCGAGGTCGTGCGAATCGGCTGGCATGGGTTGGGTCTCCTCTTGTTGGAGAAGGTATCACCCTTGAGCAAGTCGGTGTACGGTCCCTCGGCAGGCCCTGGCGCTTCCGCGACGGCATACACTTCCGCTAAATCGAAGGAGCTTTCATGCAACGCCGCCACTTCCTGCAAATGGCCGCCACGGGTGGCTTTACCGCCGCTTCCGGCGCGGCGCCGGCACAGGCCCGGCCGCAGTTATTTCCCGGTGCGATCACGGATGTGGTCGGTATCAAGCTCGGCCATTTCACCGAGACCCGTCGACCCACCGGTTGCACCGTCATCCTCACCGAAGAAGGCGCCACCGCCGGGGTGGACGTGCGCGGCTCCGCGCCCGGCACGCGCGAGACCGATCTTCTGGCCCCCACCAACCTGATGGAAAAGGTGCATGCGATCCTGCTGTCAGGTGGCAGTGCCTTCGGGCTGGAAGC
>JBAXEN010000562.1:0-1561 GCA_037140415.1 Betaproteobacteria bacterium
GGCAGGGAGATGGCGCAGCCGTCGAGCATATTGACCACCGAGGTGTTGCGCAGCAACAGGCCATTGGCTTTGAAGAAGGCCGTGTCGTCGTGCTCGAGCGCTGCAATGGGCGGCGCCAGCAGAGGCACGGTGGGCGAGAGCACCGCGTCGAAAGGGTCCAGCCTTTGCATCATGCGCGCAATCCAGGCGCTGCGTGCGGCCCCCAGGTCCAAGTAATCGGCCGCGCTCATCTGGGCGCCTCGCAAGATGCGCAGGGCCACCCGCGGGTCATAGCGCGGGCTCTGCTCTGCCAGCAACTGGCGGTGCCAGGCGTAACTCTGCGCGGCTGAAAATCCGCCGCCGGCGTTCATCGGCCCGAGCTCGGCGATCTCGCTCAGATCGAGCTCCTGAATGTGCGCGCCGGCCTCGCGCACAATGCGCAGACTCGCTTCGAAGGCGGCGGCCACCGCCGGCTCCATGTCCTCGAGCATCCAGGTGCGCGCCACCGCCAGCTGCGCCCCGCGCAGGCTGCGGCCTCTGCGCTGCACCTGGCGGTCGGCCAGCACCTCGTGGAGGGTGATGGCATCCCCCACCGATCGGGTGATGGCCCCCACGGTATCGAGCGTGGTCGACAGCGGTAGGGTTCCGGCGGTGGGCACCAGGGCAGCGGTGCTCTTGAACCCGACCAGGCCACACAGCGCGGCCGGTATGCGCAGCGAGCCACCGGTGTCCGAGCCCAGGCCGGCGATGGCCGCGCCCAGGGCCACCGATACCGCTGCGCCCGAGGATGAGCCGCCGGGGATGCGTTGGACCAGCCGGTCACTCGGGTTCACCGGCGTGCCGTAATGCGGATTGATGCCCACGCCCGAGAAGGCGAACTCGGTCATGTTGGTGCGCCCGGCAATCAGGCCGCCGGCGGCCCTCAGCCGTGCCACCGCCGGGCAGTCGAGCGCGGCCGGCGCGCTGCCCTTGAGCACCACCGACGCGGCCAAGGTGCTTTGGCCGGCCACGTCAAACAAGTCTTTGATTGATACCGGCATCCCGCACAGGGGCAAATCAGCCAGTCCGCTGGGCCGAGCTGCATCGGCCAGCGCCTGCTGCAGGATCGATTGGGGGGACAGGAGGTAGGTGTGCTCACAGGCGGCCTGCGTGCTGGCCTCGAGCGCTTGTTCGAGCGGCTGCGTGCGCGGGGTCTGGCCACTGGCCATCGCCTGGCGCAGTTGCTGCAAGTCATGGGTCAAGCCAGGCATGGCGCAAGAGCTCCGGTGAGGGTAGGCGGCCTGTTGGCCGCTCACGAATGCTATACTTCGCAGGTTTTGTCGCGCTTGGAAATGCCTTGTAAAGGCTTTTTTGAGATGCGCAAGACCAATCGCGAATCAGCCACTGATGAGGTGCCCTCGGCTACTGCTGAAGGCGGGCGCTGATTTTAGACCCAACCTTAGGAGAAACTATGTCGACAAGCATGCGTGAAATGCTGGAAGCCGGCGTCCATTTTGGACATCAGACGCGCTTCTGGAACCCCAAGATGGCCCCCTTCATTTTTGGCCATCGCAACCGCATTCACATCATCAACCTGGAAAAA
>JBAXEN010000563.1:0-1558 GCA_037140415.1 Betaproteobacteria bacterium
TCTCATCACCCCCAGAGCAAACCACCATGATCCACAAAGAACGCCTGACCGCCACCCTAGAGGGCGATTTTGTGGTTTTCCTCATCGGCATGCGCATCAACAAGCCCTTGCTGGTCCACAAATGGTGGCCGGTCGCGCAGGCCATGCCCCGCATGCTCAAGGAGCTCAGCCGTCAGCCTGAGCTGGGTTTTCTTCATGCCGAAATGTGGTTCTCGCGCACCATCATTTTGGTGCAGTACTGGCGCTCGATGGAGCAACTGCTGGCCTACGCAAAAAGCAAGGACGCAGAGCACCTGCCGGCCTGGCGCTCCTTCAACCAGGCCGTCGGGACCGATGGTTCTGTGGGCATCTGGCACGAAACCTACCAGGTGACTGCGGGCGGCTACGAGAGTGTCTATGTCAACATGCCGCGATTCGGCCTGGGCCGAGCCGGCATGCTGCAGCCGGCCAGCGGTGGCAGGCAGTCGGCCTCAGGCCGGCTCGGTGCAGGGCGCGGCCAGCCCTGAGGTCTCGCGCAGTTGTGCGCGCCATGTCGCAGGCTCGCACATTTCCAAAGCCACTTCTTGGGCCATCGGTCCCGCAAGGCTCAGTGGCCTTTTGCTGGCAGGACCTCGCCGTGGCATTGGCCAAAGCCGATGCGGGCATAGCCCGGTTTTTCGCACCAGCCGGTGAGGGTCACCTGGTCGCCATCTTGCAAAAAGGTGCGCTGCTCCCCGTGCCCGAGATTCAGGGGCTTGCGGCCGCCCTCGGTCAGCTCGATGATGGCGCCAGCTTCGCCCGGGCTGGGGCCGGAGACGGTGCCGCTGCCCAGGATGTCACCCGGCTGCAGATTGCAGCCGCCGACCGTGTGCTGCGCCACCATCTGTGCCACCGACCAGTACTGGTGCCGAAAACTGGTGCCCGACAGGCGGGTGGCGTTGCGCCCGGCCTGGCGCTGTGCAGAGCTGCTCAGCCAGACTTCGAGTTGGATGTCGATCGCGCCGTGCGCGCGGTTGCTAGCGGCCTCCAGGTAGGGCAGGGGCTGGGGGTGGTCGGCTGGGCGAGACCACGGCAGGCGGTAGGGCGCCAGGGCCTCCATCGTCACGATCCATGGCGAGACGGTGGTTGCGAAGTTCTTGCCGAGAAAGGGCCCGAGCGGCGCCATTTCCCAGAACTGATGGTCGCGCGCCGACCAGTCGTTGAGCAGGCCGATGCCAAAAATATGCGACTCGGCCTGGTCCAGGCTGACAGGCTGGCCCAAGGCATTGCCCGGCCCGATGTAGATGGCCAGCTCCAGCTCATAGTCCAGCCTTGCGCAAGGCCCATAGACCGGCGTACTCGCCCCCGGTGGCAGGCTTTGCCCCATGGGCCGGTGAAAGCGCTGGCCGCTGACGCCCAGGCTGGAGACGCGGCCGTGGTAGGCGATGGGCAGCCACTGGAAGTTGGGGGTCAGGGGCCGCTCGGGGAAGATCAGCCGGCCTACATTGAGGGCGTGGTCGATGGAGGTGTAGAAGTCGGTGTAGTCGCCGGGCTGGGTGGGCAGGCGATGCTCGACGCGGTCCAGGGGCACCAGGCAGCG
>JBAXEN010000564.1:0-1556 GCA_037140415.1 Betaproteobacteria bacterium
CGGCGGTCGCTGGCAGGGCTTGGGCCAGGGCTGGTCCGGACGACCCATAGATTGCGGGCAGCAACAGGCCCCAAATGGCCATCCGCCGAAGCAGTTCAAGCATACGCATCATGGCTTAGCTCCTTCCGAAGTACGGTTAAAAATTCGCTTGTGCCGACACGGCAAAAATTCGGGCCCGAAAGTCGGCGCCAGTGATGTTGGAGCGGCGCTCGTCACGCTGCACGCTGGCAATCAGGTTCAAAGCGCGCAGCGGCTGCCACTGCAATTCCAGGGAGCTGATGCTGAGCCTGTCTTGCCGGCCCGAAGCCAAGGCGCCGGGCGGCGCGCCCTTGTACTGGCGCTGGCCCTGCTCGAGCCGCACCCGCAGCCAGGTCTTGGCACCGGCCTGCCACTGCGGCGCCACATAGAGCCGATAGCCTTCGAAGTAGCTGGCATCAAGCGTCTGATAGGCTGCCAATTCGCGCACCAGGCCAGCGCTCACACTCGTCTTGCCGGTGATCTGCCACTGGGCGCCCAAGCGACCGAGCCAGCCCGAAAAGTCGCGGCCGGGCGCCTGCGCATGCTCGCGCGCGAGGTGGCCGAACTGCCCCTGCATGCGCAGCGCGCCGGTGGCCATCCAGCTGCCATCAAAAACATGCTCACGCTCGGTAAAGTCGCCGCTGACGGCCACAGCGGAGGCGCCGGAGTAGCTGCCCTGCCCCTGGCGCATCCGATAGCCCACATTGCTGTCCGAGGGCAGCAGATAGCGCACGCCCAGCTCGCCACCGCGCACCGTGCTGTTGGGCTCCTGCCCACGGGGGTCGGTGTTGTCCAGGCGGCGCTCGTAGGCGCCGGCCAGAGCCCGCCAGGACGGACTCAGGCGGTACAGCGCCTGAGCCTGGTCGGTGGTTTCGGTGCGACGGATCAGCCCAGTGGCTGAGACATCGCCCAGGCGGTCGACCCACTGCCTGCGCTCGCTGGACAGCCGGCCACTCCATTGCGGCCCCCAGGCCCAGTGCCAGGCAGCCAGGTAATTGGCGGCATTGAAGTTCAGCCCTGAGGAGCGGTCATAGCGGTAGGCATCAAGATCAGCACGCAGCTCGACCCGCTGCAGGCTATAGGTTTGGTCAAAGCGCACACCCGCGTTGGCCACCCAGATATGGTCAGCAACTGCACCCTGGCTGCTGCGCAGCACATTGTTGTCATGTTGCCACTGCGCGCCGGCATGCCAGCGCAGCGGCTGGGCTGGATCGACCGGCGCGATCAGCGCGTCGCTCCAGGGCGTGATCTGCGCCTGCGCTGCGCCGCCGGCGGACAGGGCTGCAAGCAGCAGGCAGCGGGAAAGGCATGTGAGGACGGGGGTTTGCATAACGGGGGCGAAGTTCCTTAAACGTTGTAGACCATCGCGCGGGCTCAATAAGCCCGAGCGTCCTTGAAAACCAGCACCACGGTGCGCGCGATGATGCGCAAATCCAGCCACAGCGACCAATGGCGCAGGTAGTCCAGATCCAGATCAATGCGGGCCTGCATCTTGTCCAGGGTGTCGGTCTCGCCGCGCTGGCCGTTGACCTGGGCCC
>JBAXEN010000565.1:0-1551 GCA_037140415.1 Betaproteobacteria bacterium
GTCATGACCGTCAAGACCATTGCAAAAGTGAAGCCCGCATACCCCTTCGAAGCCTACAGCCATGTGCTCAGCCCGATTGCTGCGGCCGACGGCGGCGGCTTCATGTTCACCATGCCCGACATTCCCGGCGTGATGGCTGACGGGGCTACCGAACTCGAAGCCATCGCGGATGGCCGCGAGGCGTTTATTGCAACCGTGAGTGCCTTGGTGGACATGGGCCAGGAGGTCCCGGCCCCGGCCTTCAAGCTGGACGACTTCGCGCCAGCATCGGCGTCGGGCAAAGTCTTGGCGCGACTGCCGCGTTCCATGCACCTGCAACTCACAGCGCGAGCGAAAACGGAAGGCGTGTCGCTCAATGCCCTGGTGCTCGCCTTCATTGCCGAGGGCTTGGGACGGCGCGGAGCATCAAAAGCCTAAATCACGCCCTGGGACATTAGCGCATCCGCCTGACCTTGACCCCAATTCCTTACCGTTCGAAAGTAGGATTTTTCGGCTTGCCCACGGGGCCTGGAACCTTGTACCTCAGTCTGTAAACATGCCCAGAAAGCAAAAAGCCCAACCGGTGAGGGCTGAGCTTTTTGCTTGATTGACTTGGGGTGGCTGATGGGACTCGAACCCACGACGACAGGAATCACAATCCTGGACTCTACCAACTGAGCTACAGCCACCGCGAAAAGCGAGATTATAGGCGCATCGCCTGCCCTGTTAGGCTGTGCATCGCTGCGAGCCGGCCCAGGGGCATCAAGCCTTGGCCTTTTCTGGCGCGGCCGGCTTGCTCACCTTGAACTTGACCTTGAGCCGCTCTTGCAGCAGCTTGTAGTAGGCCAGGCCTTCGGCGCTGCTCCACCACTGGGTGTACTGCCCCCTGGCCTGCTCCTGCTCGGTGGCAGACAGTTCCTGCCGGGGCAGCACCTGGGTCACCTTGACGATGGCATAGCCCTCGGCGCCCAGGTCTACCCCTTTGAAGGCGGGCAAGGCGGCAGGGTCTGCCCTAAGAGCGGCGTTGAGCACCGCCGCAGGCAGTTTGCCGGCGTCCCTGCGCGAGACGGTCAGAGAATCTTGCAGCTTGGCCTCGTCGGGCTTGGCCTGCCACTGGGCCAGTTGCTTGGCGCCCTCCTGGCGGGCCAGCTCGGCGGCGCGATCGGTCACCCAGCGGGCTTGGACCTGCTCACGCACCTCGGCCAGCGGCAGGGCCCGTGCCGGTGTGTACTCGACGATCCGAGCCGAGGCCAGGGCGCCGGCGCCCACGTCCACCGCTTCGGTATTGCGCTTTTTCTCGATGGAGTCGCTGGCGAACAAGGCGCTGAGCAGCTTGGCATTGGCCAGCGGGCCTTTGGCGCCCGGCAGTGGGTTGCGGCCCAGGCCTTCGGCGCTTTGGATCTGCAGGCCGAGCTTATCGGCCGCCGGCTTGAGGCTGTCGGATTGCTCATAGACCGCATTGCTGAACTGCTCGGCCGCTTCGGCAAATTTCTTTTGCAGCATCTGCTTCTTGATCTCGGCGCTCAGCTCATCTTTCATGTCTTCAAAGCTGCGCGTCTTGGGCGCTTTGAT
>JBAXEN010000566.1:0-1545 GCA_037140415.1 Betaproteobacteria bacterium
GGCACCTCAGCCGTCTGCGCTGCTTTTGGCAGCCGCATGGCCAAACGCGGACGTGGTTCTATCGTCAACCTGGCCTCGATTTCGGCAATGCGCTCGACCCCGCTGCATGCCTACGGGCCGATGAAGGCGGCGATTGTGGCGCTCACTGAAAATTTGGCGGCCGAGTGGGGCCGCAGCGGCGTGCGCGTCAACTGCCTCTCGCCTGGGCCGGTGCTCACTCCCGCCCTGCAGGCCGCTTTTGATCAGGGCCAGCGCGACCGCGCCACCATGGCCCAGAGTGCGGCCAGCGGAAAGATTTCCAGCACCCGCGAGGTGGCGCAGGCGGCGGCCTTCTTGCTGTCGGACGAGGCCAGCGCCATCACCGGCGTCAACCTGCCGGTCGATCATGGCTGGTTGGTGGCCACCTCCTGGGCGACCTTCGGCGGCCTGCGGCCGGCGCAGGGATGAGCTGTTTTTTGATGGGAGTTCTCTGATGTCCAGCCCCCCGCTGGCCGGCGTGCGCGTGCTCAGCCTGGCCGAGCAATTGCCCGGCCCCTATGCCACCTTGCTGCTGGCCGATCTTGGCGCCGACGTGATTTTGGTGGAACGCCCGGGCAGCGGCGATCCTTCGCGCCGCTTTGTCGGCTTGTTTGACTCAATGAACCGCAACAAGCGATCGGTGGCGCTCAACCTCAAGGACGCGACCGACCGCCAGCGCTTTTTGGAGATGGTCGATACCGCTGATGTGGTGATGGAAGGCTTTCGCCCTGGTGTGATGAAGCGCCTGGGGCTCGATGCCGATACCCTGCGCCAGCGCAAGCCTGATCTGGTTTACCTGTCCATCTCGTCATTCGGCCAGGACGGGCCCCTGGCGGCGGTGGTTGGCCATGACCTGAGCATTCAAGGCGTGGCGGGCATGCTCAAGGTGCCGGTGGGGCAGGAAAGCCGCGCCTCGGTGCCGGTATTGCCCTTGGCCGATATTGCCTCAGGCATGTTTGCCGCGTTGGGCGTGGTCTCGGCCCTGTTCGCCCGTGAGCGCGGCCGCTCGGGCAGCACCATCGATGTATCCATGCTCGACAGCCTGGTCAGTTGGATGACCTTGTTCCTAGCGCCCCGTGCCAATCAGCAGCCGATCCGCGATCTGCCACCCCTTGATCCGGGTTACGGCATTTTTCACACCGCCGACGGGCGCCAGCTGACGCTGAGCATTGCCGGTGAGGATCCGATGTGGCAGGCCCTGTGCGACCTGATCGGTCTGCCCCAGTTCCGCGACTTGACCGAAAAGCAGCGCGAAGCCAGCGTGCTGGAGATTGATCCGCAGGTGCGCCAGGCCCTGGCCAAGTGGCCTTGCGATCAGTTGCAGCAAGAGCTCGAGGCGCGCGGGATTGCCTTCGGTCCGGTGCTCGACGATGCGCAGGTGCTCAAGGAGCCGCAGATCGTGCATCGTGGCCTGGCGGTGCATGGGGTGGGGCCTGCCCAACAAACCTTTGTCAAGCAGCCCATCTTGTTCGATGGTGGCAACTTTGACATCACGCGGCCACCACCGGCCCTGGGCGAGCACAACCA
>JBAXEN010000567.1:0-1535 GCA_037140415.1 Betaproteobacteria bacterium
TGGCCACAAACACCACCTCGCGCCCGTCGCGCACCACCAGGTGGGCCGAATGGCCACTGCGCTCGCGCAGCTCCTCAATCACCGGCCGGCCCAACTCGGTCAGCTCCATCGAGGCCAGCAACTCAAAGCCCAAACGCAACACGCCCAGGCCGAGTTTGTAGCTCACGCCGTCGGGGCAGCGCTCTAAAAACCCGCCCTGCTCCAGCGTGCAGAGCATGCGAAACACCGAGGCCCGGGGCAAGCCCAGCATGCGCGAGAGCTCGGCGCCGCTGAGCTCGGGCTGCTCGCGGCTGAACTGGGTGAGCAATTGCAGACCACGGGCCAGGGCCGGCACGTGGTAGCGGTCTTCGGGGGGGGTGTCGTTGCTCATGTCAATGACTCTTCAAACCGGAGCCAGCCTGCAGCAGATCGATCACTGCCTGCGCCGCCTCCACCGCGCAGGCGTGTCCAACCGCGCCCAGCGACAGGCGCTGCACGCCAGCGGCCGCCGCGACCTCGTCGCAGGCCGCCGGCGGCGTGATGGTGTCGGCCTCGCCGCTGGCCACGGTGACGGGAATGCGCAGTTGGGATACGTCATGCAGCAGGCGGCCTTGCGCCAGCAGATGCACCGCCTGGGTGTAGCCGGCCGGATCGATGGCGGCCATGGTGCGCCGCACCTGCTCGACCATGGCGGGCGCCGCCTGCGGCGAGAGCATGGCCGCCGCGCGCGCCTGCGCCATGCCGGCTGGGCCAAGCTGCTGCAAATTGTTCAGGCGGCCAGCCACCATGCGCTCACGCTCGGCCGCTGGCGCATCGCCGTAGCCGCGCGCGGGTGCAAGCAGCACCAACTGCTTGACCTGATGCGGCCGCAAAAGCGCGGCCCGCGCCGCCATCAGCGCGCCCAATGAATGGCCAACCAACACCAAGGGCTTGAGCGCAAGCTCGGCGCCCAGCCCATCGAGCCAGGACCACAGGCGCTGCGCATAGTCGTCGGCCTGCGGCTGGGCCGGAACCACCGGGCTGCTGCTGCCATAGCCGGGCGCGTCCCAGGCCAGCAGGCCCATGTCGCTGCGGCCCAGGGCCCAGGCCAGCTGGGCCTGCCAACTGCCCGATGCCGAGCCTATGCCATGCAGCAGCACATGGGTAGGTACAGCCGCGCCGGCCTGGCGAAAGCTCAGGCTGCCCAGCGGCGTATCAACCCGCTGGAGTTCGGCACTAGCGAGGCTTGCGTTCACGCGGACGGCCTCAGCGTTTGAGTTTGGCCAGAGGCGAGTCGGGCGGGTAGACCGGGGTGATCGGCTTGGGCGTGCCCAGCATCACGCACATCAGCGCGTCTTCGTCGCCCACGTTATGTTCTTCGCGGTAGACCCCCGGCGGCACAGAAATCAGGTCGCGCTCCCCGAGCAGCGCCTCCCAGCGCTGGCCGTCTTTCTCGCAGACCACCTTCATCGCGCCGCGGATGACAAAGAAGATTTCTTCCACGTCGTAGTGAATGTGCGAAGGCCCGATGTTGCCGGCCGGGATCACCATGGTCGAGAAGGTGAAGTGGGCCGAAG
>JBAXEN010000568.1:0-1518 GCA_037140415.1 Betaproteobacteria bacterium
CACACATTGCCGAAGTTACCTGAAGGCACGGTAAAGGAGACGCGCTCGTGATTGCTGTTCGTGGCCTGGAAATAGCCTGCAAAGTAGTAGACCACCTGCGCCAGCAGCCGCGCCCAGTTGATGGAGTTGACGGTGCCAATGCGGTATTTGCGCTTGAAGTCCAGATCGCCCGAGACGGCCTTGACGATGTCCTGGCAGTCGTCGAACACGCCTTCAATGGCGATGTTGTGAATATTCTCATCGAGCAGGCTGAACATCTGGGCCTGCTGAAAGGCGCTCATGCGCCCGTGCGGGCTGGTCATGAAGACGCGCACGCCGCGCTTGCCGCGCATCGCATATTCGGCCGCGCTGCCGGTGTCGCCGCTGGTGGCGCCCAGGATGTTGAGCTCCTCGCCCCGGCGCGCCAGTTCGTACTCGAACAGGTTGCCCAGCAGCTGCATGGCCATGTCCTTGAAGGCCAGGGTCGGCCCGTTGGACAGGGCCTGCAGATAGACCCCAAGCTCGAGCTGACGCAAGGGCACGATCTCGGGCGTACCGAAAACCTGGGGCCGGTAGGTCTTGCGGCACAGGTCGCGCAGTTGGGCCTCGGGGATGTCGTCAATGTAGAGCTTGAGGATTTCAAAAGCCAGATCGGCATAGCCGCGGCTGGCCCAGACCTCGCGCAGCTCGCCCAGGCGAGCGCCGATCTGCGGATAACTTTCGGGCAGATACAGGCCGCCGTCGGGGGCCAAGCCTTCGAGCAGGATCTCGCAAAAACGCCTGCGCTGCGGATGGCCGCGGGTGGAGAGGTAGCGCATCAGGCCAGCTCCTCCTTGCGGATGCGAACGATGGGCGCCAGCACGCTGGGCAGGCTCTGCATCTTGGCCATCGCCTCGTTCATGCGGGCCTCGACGCAGTCGTGGGTGAGGATGATCAGGTCAGTCTGGTTGGAGCCCTCGCCACCGACCTCGTCGGCCTCGCGCTGCAGCACCGCGTCGATGCTGATGCCAGCCTCGGCCAACATGCCGGTCACGCGCGCGAGCACGCCGGCCTCGTCGGCCACCCGCATGCGCAGGTAGTAGCTGGTGCAAACCTCGCTCATCGGCAGCACGCGCATATCGCTCATCGCGCCGGGCTGGAAGGCCAGGTGCGGCACGCGGTTGCGCGGATCCACCGTGTGCAGGCGGGCCACATCCACCAGATCAGCGATGACCGCGCTGGCCGTCGGCTCGCTGCCCGCGCCCTTGCCGTAGTAGAGCGTGGTGCCCACTGCATCGCCTTGCACCACCACCGCGTTCATCGCGCCTTCCACATTGGCAATCAGGCGCTTGGACGGCACCAGGCAGGGGTGTACACGCAGCTCGACCCCTTGCGCGGCCCGCTTGGTGATGCCCAGCAGCTTGATGCGGTAGCCCAGTTGCTCGGCATAACGGATGTCCTGCGCATCGAGTTGGGTGATGCCCTCGATGTAGGCCTTGTCAAACTGCACCTCAATGCCAAAGCCGATGGCCGACATCAAGGTGGCTTTGTGCGCCGCGT
>JBAXEN010000569.1:0-1516 GCA_037140415.1 Betaproteobacteria bacterium
GTTTTTATGGTGAAGACATCTCGGGCGGCTACGGCCAGTTCGTCATCGCCAGCCCCCGCAACGCGGTGCGCCTGCCCGAGACCATCGACCTGAGCACCGGCGCCATCCTCAGCTGCGCCGTTGGCACCGGCTTTCACGCCCTGGGACGGGCCCGGCTGCAGCCGGGCGACACCGTGCTGATCACCGCTGCCACCGGCGGCGTGGGCATCCACACCGTCGAGCTGGCCAAGCTCATGGGCTACCGGGTGCTGGCCATCACCAGCTCCGAGTACAAGAGCGAGCTGCTCAAAAATGCCGGCGCCGACCATGTGCTGACTGGCAGCGACTTTCACAAGGCAGCGCGCGAGATCACCGAAGGCCGCGGCGTCGACGCGGTGATCGAAATTGCAGGCGCCCCCACCTTTGCCGCCAGCATGCGCAGCTTGAGCGCCGGCGCCCGGCTGGTGATGGTCGGCAATGTGCAGCCCGGCAACGTACAGCTCAACCCAGCCATTCCCATCTTGCGCGAGGTTGAAATTGTCGGCAGCGGCCATGCGCTGGTGGCCGACCTGCAGCGCGTGATCGACCTGGTGGCGCGCGGGCAGATCAAACCACGCATCGCCCACAGCCTGCCCATCGAGCAGGCCGCCGAAGCCCACAGCCTGCTGGCCCAAGGCAGCGCTGCCGGCCGGGTGGTGCTCACCCACCATTGAGGCCGTCATGAGCGATTCCCAGCAAATCGGCAGCCTGCACCTGAGCGTGTCCGAGCAAGGCGTGGGCACGGTGGTGTTCTCGCGCCCGCCGGTCAACAGTGTGTCGCTGTCGGTCTATGAAGACATCGGCCGGCTGGTCGAGCATGTGCAGCAAAGCGAGCAGATTCGCGTGCTCATTCTGACCGCGCCCGACAGCAGCCGCGCCTGGTGTGGCGGCGCCGACCTCAAGGATTTTGTCGGCATGGATACGGCCAAGCGCAAGGAGCGTTACGCCTTCATCAATGAACGCCTGCCCGGCTTTTACCAACTCGATAGGCCGGTGATCGCCGCCATCAATGGCCATGCCATCGGCATCGGCTTCATCCTGGCCGGCCTGTGCGATCTGCGCATTGCATCGAACAAAGCGCTGTTCGCCTGCCCTGAAATCGACTACGGCCTGGTCGCCGGCGGCGCTGGCCTGATGGCCCTGCTCAAGATGCCCGAGGCCAAGGTCAGGGAGATGCTCTACACCGGCCGCAAGTTCAGCGCCGGCGAGCTTGAATCCACTGGCTTCTTCAACGCAGTGGTCGAGCCCGAGCAGGTCATGCCCCGGGCGCTGGAGCTGGCCGGGCAGATCGCCAGCAAAAGCCTGCCGGCGCTGCGGGCCCGCAAAGCCGCCTGCATCGCCCTCGAAGGCAAGGGCTGGATGCAGGCTTATCTGGACGCCCAGGCCATGTCGGCCCAACTGGTGGCCAAGGCCGACAGCGCCGAGGGCGTGCGCGCCTTCTTAGAACGGCGGCCGCCCCAACTGCAAGACCGCTGAGCCCGGGCATACCGCACGGCCA
>JBAXEN010000570.1:0-1514 GCA_037140415.1 Betaproteobacteria bacterium
TGAAGGAAAAGGACCTGAGGCAGCGCGCCGAGTGCAATTTGCATGTCAAAGGCCGAGATTTATTCGCCGAAAGTTCTCATTTTGACCTCTATGCAGCCATAGACGAGCTGGCCGACAAGCTCGACCGGCAGGTCGGCCGCCACAAGACCCGGATGCAAGATCACCACCATGTCTCGGTCAAGCGCCAGGTCGATGAGGTGGCCCCCGGCGCCTGAAAGCCGGCCTGGACTGTGGCGGGCCTGCGCCGGCGGCTGGCCTTTTTTCGGCCTCTGTTGATGACCGCAGGATTGCGGTGTGCATAATTGCGGCACATTTGCCATGAACCGCCTTTCCCAGATCCTGCCAGCCAGCCAGGTCCTCGTTGGCGTCGAGGCCACCAGCAAGAAGCGCGCTTTCGAAGAAGCGGGTCTTTTGTTCGAGAACCAGCATGGGCTCAATCGAGCGCTGATCACCGACAGCCTGTTCGCCCGCGAGCGCCTGGGCTCGACCGGACTGGGCCACGGCGTGGCCATTCCTCACGGCCGTATCAAGGGCCTGAAGTCGCCGATGGCGGCGGTGTTTCGGTTGAGCGCGGCCATCGGTTTTGATGCGCCCGACGAGCAACCGGTGCGCCTGCTGATTTTTCTCTTGGTGCCCGAGGCGGCCACGCAAAAACATCTGGAAATCCTGTCCGAGATCGCGGAGTTGCTCAGCGACGCCCCCTTGCGCGAGCGGATCATGGGCTGCGTGGACGCCGGTGAGCTCCACGGCTTGGTCGCGGCTTGGCAGTCCGCACACACCCAGCCATGAGCCAGGGCCGCGTCGCATGAAACCCACCGTCGTCAGCGCCGACGTCCTTTTCGAAGATCACCGTCAGCCGCTCAAGTGGCAGTGGGTGGCCGGCCTCGGTGCTTCAGAGCGGCGTTTTGACGAGGTGGCGGTGCGCGCCGCCCGCTCTGGCGCCGATCTGGTGGGCTACCTCAATTACATCCATCCCTACCGGGTGCAGATTTTGGGCGAGCGTGAGGTGGCCTACCTCAGTCATGGCTCGCCCGAGGACTGCAACCGCCGCATCAATCGCATCATTACCCTGGAGCCGCCCGTGTTGGTGGTGGCCGACGGCCAGACGGCGCCAGACATGCTGATTTCCATGTGCGAGCGGGCCAACCTGCCGATGTTCGCCACCCCGGAGTCGGCCGCCTTCGTCATCGACGTGCTGCGCGCCTATTTGTCCAAGCATTTCGCCGACCGCACCTCCATGCACGGGGTGTTCATGGACATCCTCGGGCTGGGCGTGATGATCACCGGTGAATCGGGCCTGGGCAAGAGCGAATTGGGCCTGGAGCTGATCTCGCGCGGCCACGGCCTGGTGGCCGACGACGCGGTGGATCTGTACCGCATCAACCAGACCACCATCGAGGGCCGCTGCCCCGAGCTGCTGCGCAATCTGTTGGAGGTGCGCGGCATCGGCCTGCTCGACATCAAGGCCATCTTTGGCGAGACGGCGGTGCGCCGCAAGATGCGGCTCAAGCTCA
>JBAXEN010000571.1:0-1508 GCA_037140415.1 Betaproteobacteria bacterium
ACCCTGATTCGGGGCATGTACGAGTACTGGCGCAAGGTGATGAAGGATTGATGATGGTCGATATGCAAACCTGGCTGGCCATCCAGCAGCTTTATGCCGATTACGCCCTGGCCATCGACAGCGGCCAGTGGGACCGCTGGCCCAGTTTTTTCACCGACCCCTGCGTCTACCGGCTGCAGTCGCGTGAGAACTTCGAACGCGGCTTTGCGCTGGCCACGCTGTCCTTCACCAGCCAGGGCATGCTCAAGGACAGGGTCTACGGCATCAGCCAGACCCTCTACCACGACCCCTACTACCAGCGCCATGTGGTGGGTGCGGCGGTGGTGCGCAAGGTAGAAGGTGGGCGTATCCACAGCGAGGCCAACTATGCGGTGTTTCGCACCAAGCTCGACAAGGAGAGCACGGTCTTCAATGTGGGCCGCTATATCGACACCATTGTGGCCACCCCCGAAGGCCTGAAGTTGGCAGAACGCCTTTGCGTCTACGATAGCGAAATGATCCCCAACTCCATCATCTACCCGATCTGACCATGAGCAACTGGACCGATGTGGCCGCCGAGGCCGACCTTTTCGACGGCGCGGGCATCGCGGTGCAGGCCGCCGGCCGCGAGATTGCCGTGTTCAAAATCGAAGATGGCGTGTGGGCCATCGACAACCTGTGCAGCCACGGTAACGCTCGTCTGTGTGATGGCTATGTTGACGGACACCAGGTGGAATGCCCGTTTCACCAGGCCCTGTTCGACCTGCACGACGGCTCGGTCGCCTGCGGACCGGCCACAGAACCGGTGCAATCGTGGCCGGTGAAGATCGAAAACGGCCGCGTGCTGCTTGATCTGGCCGACTGAAGTCTTTACGGGCGCTGCTCACCGCCAGGCAGGTTCAGCGCCGAAAAGGGCGCCTCTTGGGGCCAAGTCGTGCTAAAAACCGGTGTCCTCTCGCCAGCGACACAGGAAAGAAGTAAAGCATGGATCTCGCCTTCACTCCCGAAGAACAGCAGTTTCGCCACGACATTCGCACCTGGGTGCGTGAACATCTACCGACCGCCCTCGCCAGCAAGGTCCATCAGGGCCTGCGCCTGAGCCGGGAAGACATGCAGACTTGGGCCCGGATCCTGGGCAAAAAAGGCTGGCTAGGCTACGGCTGGCCGCAGGAGTTTGGTGGCCCGGGCTGGAACGCGGTGCAGCGCCACCTGTTCGAAGAGGAATGCGCGCTGGCCGGCGCGCCGCGCATCGTGCCCTTTGGCCCGGTGATGGTGGCCCCCGTGATCATGGCTTTTGGCAACAAGGCCCAGCAGGAGCGCTTCCTGCCCGGCATCGCCTCGGGCGAGGTTTGGTGGAGCCAAGGCTACAGCGAACCGGGCTCGGGCTCGGACCTGGCCTCGCTCAAGTGCCGGGCCGAGCGCCAAGGGGACAAATACATCGTCAACGGCCAAAAGACCTGGACCACGCTGGGCCAGTACGGCGAATGGATTTTCTGCCTGGTGCGCACCAGCAACGAGGGCAAGCCGCA
>JBAXEN010000572.1:0-1507 GCA_037140415.1 Betaproteobacteria bacterium
TATGCGGCCTTGCTGCGCTTGGCGCTGCTGATCTCCTTTGTGTTTCCGGACCAGTTGCCCTTGGCCGCTCGCATTGCGGCTTTGTCCATCTTCGTGATGTCGCTGGACTTGGTGGTGGGCTACGGCGGGCTGGCCACTCTGGGCCACTCGGCCATGTACGGCGTGGGCGCTTATGCGGCCGGCCTGCTGGCCACGCATCTGACGGGCAACCCGCTCTTGGGCCTGCTGGCCGGTGCCTGCGCAGGCGCGCTGCTGGCGCTTCTGAGTGGCCTGTTTCTGCTGCGCTACGAGGGCCTGACCTTTTTGATGCTGACCATCGCCATCAGCCAGATTGCGCAGAACCTGGCCAGCAAGCTGCGCACCTGGACCGGCGGTGACGACGGCTTGTCTGGCTATGCCATCGGCAAGATCCTGGGCCTGGCCTCCTTTGACCTGCAGGGCCGGGTGGCTTTTGTCTACTGCTTTGCGGTGATGTTCATCAGCCTGTGGCTGATGCGCCGGCTCATGGCCTCGCCCTTTGGTCTGGCCTGCGTGGGCATCCATCAGAACCGTCAGCGCATGGCGGCGCTGGGCACGCGCATCCGCTGGCAGCTGCTCAAGCTCTACACCATCGCCGGCGCGTTCGCCGGTATCTCGGGGGCGCTGGCGGCCCAGGTGGCGCAGATCGTGGGCTTGGACACCCTGGGCTTTGAGCTCTCGGCCGAGGCCCTGGTGATGCTGGTGCTGGGCGGCGCCGGCAATCTGTGGGGGGCGCTGGCGGGCACGGTGATCTTTGCTTCCATCCACCACTGGGCCTCCACGCTCAACCCCTACCACTGGCTGTTCATCATCGGCGGCATGCTGGTCACCGTGGTGCTGGTGCCGCGCGAGCGCTGGGGCCAGGCCTTGGCGCGGCGGATGCAGGTGTTCAGGCGCGCGGCTGCGCCTGCGGGAGGGTCCTCATGAGCGAGCTCTTGTTCGAGACCCGGCAGCGGCACAAGTCCTTCGGCGGCCTGCACGTCACCCGGGACGTCAACCTGCGTCTGCAGGCCGGCGACAAGGTCGGCCTGATCGGGCCCAACGGCGCGGGCAAGACCACGCTGATCAACCTCATCACCGGCGTGCTGACGCCCAGCGCTGGCAGCGTGCGCCTGGCCGGCGAGGATGTGAGCGCGCTCAGCCAGGCCCAGCGGGTCAAGCGCGGCCTGGTGCGCACCTTCCAAATCACGCAACTGGCACCCACCTTGCCGGTGCGGCTGCAGGTGGAGATGGCCATTCACGAGCGCCAAGGCTCCATCGGTAGACTGTGGCGGCCGCTGGGCAGTTACAGCGCGGTGCAGGACGAGGCCCAGGCCATCTTGCAGTCCCTGCGCATGGACGCGCTGGCGGCGCGCGCGCCGGTGGAACTGGCCTATGGCGAGCAGCGCCTGGTGGAGATTGCACTGGCCATGGCCTTGCACCCACGCGTGCTGCTGCTCGACGAGCCCATGGCCGGTGTGCCTACAGGTGAGCGCCAGGTGGGGCTCGA